>CAZDAI010000033.1:0-17816 GCA_964503545.1 uncultured Candidatus Sumerlaeota bacterium | reverse complement strand
ACTATTTACGGGATAACATGGTGCTGCATATGGACAACCTTGTGCAAAGAGACCTTCACTATGCCATCATCGACGAGGTTGACAGCATATTAGTGGACGAGGCGCGGACACCTTTGATTATCTCTGGTGCGGGTCAGCAGTCTACGGACTTGTACTACCGATTCGCGCAAATTGCGCCAAGACTTAAGCATGAAACCGATTACAACGTTGATGAGAAGGCCAATACAGTAGCTCCAACAGAAGAAGGTATTGCCAAAGTGGAGAAAGCACTGGGAGTGCCCAATCTCTACGACCATGAAAACATGGATCTTTCCCATTATCTGAATCAGGCCTTGCGTGCGCATTCCCTGATGAAAAGGGATCGTGACTATATCGTCAAAGATGATCAGGTGATCATCGTCGATGAATTTACCGGGCGGCTTATGTTTGGCCGCCGCTACAGCAATGGCCTGCACCAAGCGATCGAAGCCAAAGAAGGAGTTAAGATTGAAAAAGAGAGCCAGACAATGGCCACCATCACTTTCCAGAACTATTTTCGCATGTTCAGCAAGCTAGCAGGGATGACCGGAACAGCGGATACTGAAGCAGAAGAATTTCGTAAGATTTATGGACTCGATGTTATTGTCATACCAACCAATGAACCCATGATCCGTGAAGATCTGCCCGATGTTATCTACAAAACGGAACGCGCCAAATACCGGGCTGTGGTAGAGGAAATCGCTGAGCGTCATCGAGCAGGGCAGCCCATGCTGGTAGGCACCATATCCATCGAAAATTCAGAGCGTCTCAGTCAGCTCTTAACAAAACAAGGGATCCGCCACCAGGTGCTTAATGCAAAATATCACGAAAAGGAGGCGGAAATTGTAGCGCAGGCCGGCCGCCTTCATGCTGTAACCATTGCAACGAACATGGCAGGCCGTGGTACAGATATTATGCTGGGCGGTAATCCTGAGTTTATGGCACTGGAAGAAATCAGAAAGCAAGAAACAGCTCAAGAGACCGATTTTTCAGATGCAGACAAAGAGGCATTGCGTAGACAACTGACAGAAAAATATCGCAGTCAGACCCGAAAAGAGGGAAAGCAGGTTGTAGAGTTAGGCGGACTGCATATCATCGGCACGGAAAGGCATGAAAGCCGTCGGATCGACAACCAGCTGCGTGGACGCTCGGGTCGTCAGGGAGACCCAGGCTCTTCCCGCTTCTATATCTCTTTGGAAGATGATCTGATGCGGCTTTTTGGTGGTGATAGCATTTCTTCAGTCATGGATCGCCTGGGAATTGAAGAGGATCAGCCCATTGAGCATGGGATCGTCTCTAGGGCAATCGAAAATGCGCAGAAAAAGGTGGAGTCCAGGAACTTTGAGGCTAGGAAACATGTCCTAGAGTATGATGATGTAATTAACAAGCAACGGGAAGTCATCTATCAACAACGTCGGAAGATTCTGGAAGGCGATAATCTGAAGGCGCAAATTTTCAACATGATTGAAGATAGCATTACCAAGGCCATGGACCTGTATGCAGGAGAACAAACTTATGCAGAAGAATGGGATGTAGACGGGCTAGTCGAGTATTTGGAAGGACAGTTTTTCCCGAAAGATGTGCTAAAGACTGAGATATTGAGCACATTATCCCGAGAAGAGCTGTACAGTCATCTGGTTGCATTGGCTACTGGGCTCTATGAGCATAAGGAAGCGGACCTAGGCAGTGAAACAATGCGGGAACTGGAAAGAGTTGTGATGTTACGTGTTGCGGATGCTAAGTGGGTGGATCATCTGGATGGCATGGATGATCTGCGTGAAGGAATTGGCCTGCGGGCTTATGGCCAGCGGGATCCTTTGACAGAATACAAATTTGAAGCATATGATGCCTTCCAACAGATGATTGAATCCATTCAGAATGATATTGTCCGCAATATCTACCATGTTTCCATTGTTCGCCAACCACGCGAACGACAAATGGTGGAACACCGGCCCGGTGATGGGGACACAGCAGCGCCAGTGCGTAAAGAGAAGAAAGTGGGACGAAATGATCCGTGCCCTTGCGGCAGCGGGAAGAAATATAAAAAATGTTGCGGGAAGGAATGATTGGTATGTTTGATGAGATACGCAGAGAATGGGAGTTACTGAAGGATCGCTTTGAGATGCTTCGGGACTCCCTTTGACCTGGAGGAACGCAAGAAGAAGGTAGAAGAACTGGAAGGGAAAACAGCCAGCAGCAATTTCTGGAATGATCAGGAAAAGGCACAGGCTGTCATTTCAGAGCTGAACTCTATCCGTACTTTTTTGAATCATGTGGTAGAGGTAGAAGGCAGCGTTGAAGACATCGGGGTTTTGCTGGAGCTGGCTGAAGATGAAGCGGAGCATTCTCTGACGCAGGAACTGGAGAAAAGCTTGGCTAATCTACAAAAGGAAGTAGATCGTTTTGAAGTCACAGTCCTCCTAAACGAGAAATATGATGGGAACAATGCGATTCTTTCCCTTCATGCCGGAGCTGGTGGCACAGAATCCCAGGATTGGGTGCAGATGCTGTACAGAATGTATACGCGCTGGGCGGAATTATGGGGCTATAAACTTCAGGTTACGGATCTGCAGCCTGGCGATGAAGCTGGGATAAAAAGCGCCACTATGCTAGTGCAGGGTGAGAACGCCTACGGTTTTCTAAAAGCTGAAAAAGGCGTGCACCGGCTGGTTCGCATCTCGCCGTTTGACAGTTCCAGCCGCAGGCATACATCTTTTGCATCGGTGGATGTTTTCCCGGAAATTGAAGACAATATCGAAGTCAATATCGATCCTGCGGATTTACGCATTGATACTTACCGTGCCAGTGGTGCCGGGGGACAGCATGTCAATAAAACAGATTCCGCGATTCGTATCACACATATTCCCAGCGGAATCGTGGTGGAATGTCAGAGTGAGCGCTCTCAGCATAACAATCGTGAGACTGCGATGAAGGTATTACGGGCGCGACTCTTCGAAATGCAGCGACAAGAACAGGAAAAAGAACTGGCTGATTTTCGGGGTGAACATCAAGACATTGCCTGGGGAAGCCAAATTCGCTCTTATGTGTTCCATCCTTACAGTTTGATTAAAGATCACCGTACGAATGTCGAAATCGGCAATGTAAATAGCGTTATGGACGGTGATATTGATGAATTCATCTATGCCTACCTCCGCTGGCGTGTCCGCACGCAGAAATAAAGGGATCCGCAATGTCCAGGCATTCGGTTTGCTGCTGGTAGCGGTTCTGGTTGGGTTGCAGTTTGTCTTGCCGTGGTATACAGGACGGCAGATCGGGCAAATGATTCGGTCTGAGTGGGAACTGGAGAGTCAGCCTTCAGTTACAGTCAGTGCATTTCCTTTCTATAAGATCTGGCAGGGGAAGTTCGATGAGTTGGTCCTTCGCGGAGAAAGTGCAGTGTTTTCAGATATTCTGGTAGACAACTGGGAGATGAGGATGCAGAACGTTACTGTCTCTGCACTGGATGATCAGACACAAGGGATGAGTTTTAACACAGGTACTGGATTTGTTGTAATCAGTGAGTCAGCACTGGAAGACTATCTGATCGCACATGCGAACCGCATAGCTAATCCTAAAGTAGTGATTCATGAAGAATATATTCTCTATTCCGGTCAGTGGAACAGCGGTATTATCCGCGTATCATTTTCTGCAACGGGTTATCCGTATACCAATGAGAACGGAGAAGTTTGTCTGGAACTGGAAAGAATAACAGTGGGCCCCTTCGACATCCCGGGAATGGTGCGGGAAATTACAGAAAGTTTTTTGCTAAACTGTTTTGAGGACCAGCAGGAATTTATTTTTTCTGAGATGCGGATTGCTGAGATTATGCTTGGTGAAGGTAGTATGCGAATTGAGCTGATTAAATAAATCGGATGCCGTGATAAGTTTTCTTCGTTAGGCAGGATTCAATCAGAAAATGACGAAGATAGGCGGGAAAAAGCTTTGGATTTTGCCACTCTGGGGAAAGGAGGAGAGATGACATTGATGCACAGTCATAAGAAGTGGATTGTATGGGTTTTAGTCATTGCAGTTTCTTTCAGCGTTGGCTTTTTAATGCGTAAGCCGGCAGGTGCGGCTACAGCAGAACCGGGATCATCAGCGGATCCTATCGCAGCCAAGAGTTATGTGGATGAAGTGGCGCAAAAAGGAACCTACAAGACCATTACGCTTCCTCGCGGTGCAAAACTGGTTGCAGCAGCGGGTGTCGAAATGATTATCCGGGAAGGTTCAGCGATTGCCATTGACAGTGCGTCCGGCGGTCTGTCGGATGTAACAAAGGCGCGAGACATCAAAGGGGGCGAAATCATTCCTTTGAATCATCTCATCGTGGTGCCCCGGACAGATGGTAGAGGGTTTCGTGTAGATACATACCGTGTGATCGTGATCATCAAAGGTGCGTATACAATCATAGGCGGATAATGGAGAAGGCCGCTGATACCGCAGGTAGCGCGGCTTTCCTGTATTTATGAGAAACGGGTGATTTCGCTTGAAGCGCAGTATTGAGATCCTTGGCATTCCCATCCATGGAGTGACAATGGCAGAAGTGGTGGCATTTGTAGCAGAGAGCTTTATGACGCGGAATGTCCGCCTGATTATGACACCTAATGCGGAAATTCTTTATACGGCCAGCCGAAACTCTGACATTAAGAATGCACTGCTGAAAGCGGATCTAAGGATTCCGGATGGTAGCGGCTTGCTTTGGGCGGCTAGGTTCAATCATGCACACCTTCCTGAGCGGGTCACCGGGATTGATCTAATGTACAGATTGCTGGAATATGCTGCAAATCATAAGATTCGGGTATTTTTTCTGGGAGCTCATCCATCGGTCATTTCGCGAGCCGTGGAAGAAGCAGAAAAGAAATGGCCGGGGCTGATCATCGGTGGCAGCCAACACGGATATTTCTCACATGAAGACGAACCGGCAATCGTAGATCAAATCAGGCAGGCAAATGCAGACATGCTTTTTGTCGGTATGGGAGCACCGCGACAGGAAGAGTGGATGGTTCGGAACTGTAATGAGTTAAACATCCCCGTGATGATGGGGGTGGGAGGCAGCTTTGATGTGCTGTCAGGTAATTTGTCAAGGGCGCCTGTTTGGATGCAGAAATCGGGTTTGGAATGGTTGTACAGGCTTTGGCGGGAACCACGACGAATCCGTAGAATATTTCTTTTGCCGTTGTTTGTAGCGGCGGTTGTAAGAGAAAAGTATTTCACCGGGAGGCAAGCAGGAGATCATGAAAAATGAATGGAAGACGATTGCCAATACCATAAGGAAAAACATAGTCAAGATGGTGACTGAAGCAAAATCAGGTCATCCGGGCGGTTCTCTTTCAGCAGCAGATATCATGACCGTCTTGTACTTTGGCACAATGAAAATTGATCCAAAGAACCCACATTGGGCAGATCGGGATCGCTTTGTCCTGTGTAAAGGGCATGCGGCGCCAGTTCTCTATGCTGCTTTGGCGCAAAAAGGATTTTTCCCTGAAGAGGAACTTATGACTTTGAGGAAAGTAAACAGTCGCCTGCAGGGGCACCCGGATATGCGAAAAACCCCAGGGGTTGAAGCTTCAACCGGCTCACTTGGTCAGGGCTTATCCATTGCGTGCGGCATGGCGATGGCAGGCAAGCTGGATAAGAAAGACTATCGGGTTTTTGCTTTGCTGGGTGACGGTGAACTGGCTGAAGGTCAGGTTTGGGAAGCAGCAATGGCTGCCAGTCACTATAAACTGGATAATCTGACAGCAATCATCGACTATAACGAGCTTCAGATCGATGGATGTATAAGAGATATCATGTGCTCAGTCCCGGTACCAGAGAAGTGGGAAGCTTTCGGCTGGGCTGTGCGGGAGATCGATGGGCATAGTTTTTCCGAGATTGATGATGCGTTCCGATGGGCGGATCAGATATCCGGACAGCCTGCAATGATTATCGCCCACACCATAAAAGGCAAGGGTGTCTCATTTATGGAAAATGAAGTGGACTGGCACGGAAAAGCGCCCAATACAGAACAACTGCAACTGGCTCTGGCAGAGTTGGAGGTGGGGAACGCATGAAGGAAAAGATAGCTACACGTGATGCATACGGCGAAATTCTTGTTGAGTTGGGGAAGAAGAACCAAGACATTGTTGTCTTGGATGCTGATTTATCAAAATCGACGAAGACAATCCTGTTCGGGAAAGAATTTCCTGAGCGGTTTTTCAATATGGGTATTGCGGAGCAGAATCTGATGGGTACAGCTGCTGGTCTGGCGGCGGCTGGGAAGATCCCCTTTGCAAGTACCTTTGCAATGTTTGCTACGGGTCGTGCTTTTGAACAGGTGCGCAACACAATAGCATACCCAGCCTTGAATGTAAAAATTGCGGCAACTCATGCGGGTGTTACTGTGGGTGAAGACGGCGGCTCTCATCAGTCGATTGAAGATATTGCTTTGATGCGATCTCTGCCGGGCATGACAGTTCTGGTTCCTGCAGATGCGATGGAGACGCGCCTTGCAGTAATGGCAGCCATCGAGATTGACGGTCCGGTATATATTCGGATGGGTCGTTCTGCGGTTCCTCAGATTTTTGACGAAACCCATGATTTCCAGGTAGGGAAGGCTGTGGTTTTGAAAGAAGGCCAGGATGTGGGCATTGTAACCACTGGTATCATGACAGCTATGGCACTAGAGGCAGCTGATATCCTAGGCAGTGAAGGGATTCAGGCAGGGGTTCTCCATATCCACACAATCAAGCCCATTGATCGCAGCGCAATCCAGCAATTTGCTGAAAAAACTGGTTGCTTTGTTACAGCAGAAGAACACAGCATCATCGCTGGCTTAGGCGGTGCAGTAGCAGAGGTCTTGGCTGAAACATGCCCGATTCCAATTGTTCGTGTCGGCATTCAGGACCATTTTGGCGAATCGGGAACACCCAAAGATCTGCTGGAGAAATATGAGCTGACACCCCAGGCACTGGCTGTGGCTGCAAAGGCCGCAATAGCAAGAAAAGAATCGCTTTGTTGATAGATTGATCCTGGGGGCAGGATTCTGGTCTGCAGTGTCGAATTACCCGTAGAATCGTGAAGAAAAATTCATTCAATCTGGTTGTGAACCAGAGGTGAGCTGTTTGATTCAAATGTGGAATGTGTCAAAAACGTACCCGAATGGGACTGTAGCACTAGATGATATAACCACCCGAATACGCAAAGGTGAATTTGTTTTTGTTGTTGGCGCCAGCGGCGCCGGTAAATCTACATTTATCAAGTTGATTTATCGTGAAGAGATCCCCAACAGTGGAATGGTGATCATCAACAGTAAAAATGTAAATCGCATGCGTGGCGGTGACGTGGCTTTTCTGCGCCGAAACATCGGGGTGGTTTTTCAGGATTTTCGTCTCCTGCCAAATAAAACCGTGTTTGAGAATGTCTCATTTGCCATGGAAGTGGTGGAGGCGAGTGATCGGGAGATCAACAAACGAGTGCCAGCGGTATTAGAACTGGTCGGGTTGGTCCATAAACAAAAATCCCTGCCATCTCAGCTATCTGGCGGAGAGCAGCAGCGGGTTGCCATCGCCAGGGCGATTGTGAACAGCCCGGCAATTGTGGTTGCTGATGAGCCAACAGGCAATTTGGACCCCCATAACTCCTGGGAGATCATCCGACTATTCGAAGAAATCAATCAGAGAGGCACTACTGTGGTAATCGGGACTCACGCGAAAGATATTGTCGACCATATGCATAAACGTGTTATTACAATCGAAAATGGCCGGCTGGTAAGTGATCAGGAGAAAGGGGTTTATGGTTATGAAGCTCCGGAGCTTTAAACGACTCTGGTCAGAGACGAAGAACAGCCTGCGTCGGAACAAAGTAATGAGCTTGGCTTCTGTGGGCACTGTAACAGTGGCACTGCTGATTTTGGGCTTTTTCATGCTGTTTGCTGCTAACGTAGAGTTTCTGGTAGCCGATCTGGAGTCACAAGTGGAGATCACAGCCTATTTCGGGGAAGAAGCGACCACTCAGGAGATTAACGATGGAACCCGTGCAATTGCTGCTTTGCCCAATATTGAAGGTGTCATCTTTATCAGCAGAGAGGAAGCACTGAATCTACTCAAGGAGCAATTCGGCGAGGACAGTGAACTGCTGGAAGCAGTGGAAGGGATGAACCCGTTACGCCACAGTTTGCAGATAAAATTAGTCGATCAGGAAGAAATTATGTCAACAGCGCAGGAAATTGAGAAAATTACGGGAATAACAGAAGTACGCTATCGAAGCGATGTGGTGGAGCGTCTGTTGAATCTGACTCGGATGATACGTACTTTCGGTTTAGCAGTTGCTGTGCTGCTTGTTCTGATGACAGCATTTATGATTTCTAATACAATAAAGCTGACAGTGTATGCCCGGCGGAAAGAAATCGGCATTATGAAACTAGTGGGTGCCACGGATTGGTTTATACGCTGGCCATTTGTTTTGGAGGGAATGATCCTTGGTTTAGGCGGAGCGCTGGTTACTGTGGGTCTCATTTTCTTCGGTTATCCAGCACTGGTGCGAAATCTTTCAAGCACGTTGCCTTTTCTACCGTTATTGAACTCCAATGCATTCATTCAGAACATCTGTCAGATTGTTTTGGGGTCCGGCATGGTGATCGGGGCATTGGGCAGCATGATATCCATTCGGCGCTATCTACAAGTGTAAGATGCAGATTAGTGTAAAATTACAGATTACTGTAACGAAAGTGGGTGGTCCATTTGTCGGTACAAACGAAAAAAATATTCGCACTCCTTCTAGCAATGATCATGTTTTTCTCATGTTTTAGCGTCCTGGGATCTTCCGAACTTGATAAAAAAATGGAAGAGTGGCAACGGATTGAACGGGAGATGGCTGAAAAAGAGCAACAACTGAAGGATGTTAAAGCAAAAGAAAAATCCGTAATGAATGAACTTGAAGCCATTGAAGCAGATCTTGCTGAGGCTGAATCGGAACTGGCGAAGCTGGAACGTCAATTAGCAGCTGTGCGAGGACAAATTGTTGTGGTACAAAGCGAGCTCAAGAAAGCAGAGGCAAATGTGGAGCTGCGTAATGACCTGCTGGGGCGACGGATTCGGGCGATCCACGAAAACGGGACTGTCAGTTATCTGGAAGTGTTATTGAGCGCCACTTCATTTGCAGATTTTGTCAATCGTTATGAACTGCTACAGCAAATCATTCGATCAGACGCAGCTATTCTGGAAGAGGTACGAGAAGAAAAAGCCTTGATTGAAGAGAAGAAGGCAGAGTTGGAAGAAAAACGTTCTGAACTATCTCGTTTAACGAGTGCAGCAGCAAGTCAGAAGAGAACCATTGAGGCGCGGGCATCGGATCGGGAACGTGCCCTGGATCAACTCCAGTCTGACAAGGATGCATACGAAAAAGCACTAGATGAACTAGAAGCTAAGTCGAAGCAACTTGAGAAAATTATCCGGGATCTGCAAGCAAAAAATAATCAGGATGCACCGAGCAAAGGCAGTTATATGTGGCCGGTAAGCGGCAGAATCACTTCTCCTTTCGGAATGCGGTATCATCCCGTTTTGAAAACCTATCGATTGCACACCGGTATTGACATTGCGGCTTCCTCCGGAACTTCGGTCAAAGCTTCCAATAGTGGAACCGTACTATCTAGTGGTTGGATGGGAGCTTATGGTTATGCGGTGATCATTGACCACGGTGGGGGTATATCGACCTTGTACGCCCATCATTCATCAAATTTGGTGCGAACCGGGGATAAAGTATTACGGGGAGACGTCATCGCTCGAGTTGGCAGTACAGGTTTGAGTACAGGACCTCATCTCCATTTTGAAGTGCGTGTCAACGGTGTGCCCGAAGATCCGATGAAATGGCTGCCGTAAAGAGCACAGCAATGAGGGCCAGGGATTCCCTGGCCCTATTCATTTCATAGAAGACGGCAGGTGAAGCAGATGAAAAATAGAAAGCAAGTGATTATCCTTATGATCCTGGTTGCGCTGGTAGCGTCTTATCTCACTTACCATTTTACCATGCTGCGCTACCAGAATGTTTTTCAGATGAGTCGCGGAGAGCTTTCCGATCTTGAGGATTTCTTTTATGTCTATGAATATGCCAGGGATCAGTTTGTGGATGAGATACCGCCCAGCCAGCTGCTGGCAGGAGCAATGGCGGGCTTGCTGGATGCCCTTGGCGATCCCTATACATCGTATCTTACTGAGCAACAGTATCAGCGTCTTCTCCAGGAAACAGGCGGTTCTTTCGGCGGCGTCGGTGTGTATGTGGGCATTCGGGAAGGGAAGATCGTAATTATCGCTCCCATTGACGGGACCCCGGGGGCTGAAGCTGGTCTGTTGCGAGGGGACCAGATATTGGCTGTTGATGGAAATGATACGGAAAATATGAATCTCGATGATATTGTTGAGCTGATGCGCGGTCAGGTTGGGACAACCGTAGAACTTACAGTGTTGCGTGAAGGGGAAAGCACCCCGCGTACATTTAGAATCCGTCGGGCACTGATTAATATTGAAAGCGTTAATGCTAGGATTCAAGAAGATGGGATTGGCTATATTTCTGTGACAGAGTTCAATCGCAGTACCAGCGATGATTTTGAGCAGGCGCTGAATTCATTGAGCAGTCAAGGTATTCGCGGTTTGATAGTGGATCTCAGAGATAACCCGGGGGGTGTCCTGTCCGACAGTATTGAGCTGGCGGAGATGCTTGTCAGTCCAGGACCCGTTGTCCATATTGTGGACCGCAGCGGAATCCGCGATACCAAATCGTCCAATACTCCCGGCCTGGATATCCCTTTGGTGGTACTGATCAATGGCGGAAGTGCCAGCGCTTCAGAAATTGTAGCCGGCGCGGTTAAAGATCGCGGAGCAGGAATCCTGGTCGGCACACAAACGTTCGGTAAAGCATCTGTGCAGGGTATATTTGGTCTTTTCAGCGGAGCTGGTTTCAAGATTACCACCGATCGTTATCTGACACCGAATGGGACGCTAATCCATGAAGTAGGAGTGGAACCTGATGAATGGGTCTACGAACTGGGAGACAGAAATCTGGCGATGGGGGATTCAGGGTCTGATGTGCGAAAGCTGGCTGCTGTCCTCAGCGATTTAGGATATGATGCAGATGAAACAGATGATCTTTTTGGCGTGCAGCTGCAAGAAGCTGTAAAAGCTTTTCAGATTGAGACTGGGGTTGATGATGATGGGACTGTCAGCCGTGCACTGGCTTACAGAATCCTTGAGCAGTGGCTCAATGCATTCCCTGATGTGGTGCTTCCTGATATGCAACTGAATAAGGCTGTGACCATCCTGCGGAATATGTAAGAAGCATGAGAAATAGTCAGGAGAAATCCAGAATTGGTCTGGATTTCTTTTTTTGGGGCGAACAAACATTTGGGGTCGGGTTTCAGATATGGTATAATGAATCAGAAAAATTTGTGGGGTGAGAGAATGCCTGCTTTTAAAGTAGTGTCCGACTATATTCCCAGAGGAGATCAGCCCAGCGCCATCGATCAGCTCGCTGCCGGGATTGAGAGAGGATTACCGGCCCAGACACTGCTGGGGGTCACAGGATCCGGAAAAACCTTCACCATGGCTCACGTTATTGAAAAAGTGCAGCGACCGACTTTGGTGCTGGCCCACAACAAAACGCTGGCGGCGCAGCTTTGCAGTGAATTCAAAGTATTCTTTCCTGATAACGCCGTTGAGTATTTCGTCAGCTATTACGACTATTATCAGCCGGAGGCCTACATTCCCTCCAGTGATATGTATATTGAGAAAGACGCATCGATTAATGATGAAATTGATAAAATGCGCCACTCTGCAACCTGTGCTCTTTTTGAGCGACGGGATGTCATTATTGTCGCCAGTGTATCCTGCATTTACAGCCTGGGATCCCCCATTGATTACAAGAATCTGGTGCTATCCTTGCGTAAAGGAATGATCCGGGATCGGGACGAGATTATTCGCAAATTAGTGGATATCCAGTATGAGCGAAATGACTACGATTTTGTGCGGGGCAATTTCCGTGTACGGGGAGATGTATTGGAAATTTTTCCGGTATCCAATACAGAAAAAGCAATTCGGGTGGAATTGTTTGGGGATGAAATCGAGCGGATTACTGAGATCGATGTCCTAAATGGTGAGATCTTGGGCGAAAGAGATCATGTTGCAATCTATCCCGCCTCCCACTTTATTACGACTCCGGAAAAAATGAAGGTCGCGGTCGATCGGATCCGCGAAGAATTGGCTGAGCGACTGGAAGTATTGAGGAATCAGAACCGTCTGCTGGAAGCCCAGCGCCTAGAGCAGCGCACCCGCTACGACATAGAGATGCTGCAGGAGATGGGATATTGCCCGGGGATTGAGAATTATTCACGCCATCTGACCCAGCGAGAGCCGGGCGAAACCCCCAATACGCTGTTGGACTACTTCCCAGAAGATTTCCTTATGGTGATTGATGAATCCCATGTGACGCTGCCCCAGGTGCGCGGCATGTATCACGGGGATCGGTCCCGAAAAGATGCATTGGTGGAATACGGATTCCGGTTGCCGTCGGCTTACGACAACCGACCGCTCTTCTTTGAGGAGTTCGAGCAGCACATGAATCGTGTCGTATTCGTTTCTGCAACACCGGGACCCTATGAAAAAGAGAAAAGTACACGAATCGTTGAGCAGATCATTCGGCCTACCGGGCTGGTGGATCCTGAAGTTGTCGTAAAACCTGTTCAAGGTCAAATTGATGACCTGCTTGGAGAGATCCGTAGCCGAGTAGCCAGACAGGAGCGGGTCCTCGTGACAACTCTGACCAAACGTATGGCCGAAGATCTGACAGATTATCTGAAACAATCTGGCGTACTGGTGAACTATCTGCATTCTGAGGTCCACACGCTGGAAAGGATGCAAATCATACGCGATTTACGGCTGGGTAAATTTGATGTATTGGTGGGTATTAACCTGCTGCGGGAGGGCTTGGATCTGCCAGAAGTGTCTCTGGTAGCGATTCTGGATGCTGATAAAGAAGGTTTTTTACGGTCAGAAACCTCGCTGATTCAGACAACTGGCCGGGCTGCACGGCATGTGTCCGGTAAGGTTATCATGTATGCGGATAAGGTAACCGACTCTATGAAACGTGCCATGGATGAGACCAATCGCCGACGGGAGATGCAGATACAGTATAACCTAGAACATGGCGTTGAGCCACAGTCCATACAAAAGGGCGTACGGGATGTTCTGGAAGCCACCCGCTTTTCTGCTGAAGATCCAGCTGAGTATCTGCCGGAAAAACCATTGCATAAACTTACACGCAGCGAACTGAAAAAATTGCTCGGTGAAATGCAGAAGGAAATGAAAGCAGCTGCCCGTGCATTGGATTTTGAGAAAGCAGCCCAGATTCGGGATATTATTTTCGAACTGGAGGGAATCCAAAGCGGTCGACTGAAAAATGATTCCTGAAACCGGGAGGATAGAGAATGGCAAAGGATAAAATAGTTATTCGTGGTGCTAAGCAGCACAATTTGAAAAACATTGACCTGGAAATTCCCAGAGATAAACTGGTGGTGTTTACAGGGCTCAGCGGCTCAGGCAAATCTTCTCTAGCATTTGATACCATCTATGCAGAAGGTCAGCGTCGTTATGTGGAGTCCCTTTCTTCGTATGCCAGACAATTTCTCGGGCAAATGGATAAGCCGGATGTAGAATACATCGAAGGGTTGTCTCCTGCCATTTCCATTGATCAGAAGACCACCAGCCGCAATCCCAGATCAACGGTGGGGACTGTAACTGAGATCTACGACTATCTCCGGGTTCTCTTTGCCCGGATTGGGAAACCCCACTGTCCAAATTGCGGTAAGCCAATCCAGCAGCAAACCGTAGAGCAGATGGTGGATCAGCTCCTGACACTGGAGGCTGGAACGCGCATTCAGATTCTAGCACCCCTTGTGCGTGGCCGTAAGGGAGAATACCAAAAGATTCTCAACGATATTCGCAAAGATGGATTTGTTCGGGTCAGGGTGGATGGACAAGTTTATGAATTATCTGAGGAAATCAAGTTGACCAAGACAAAAAAACATACGATTGAGGTAGTAGTGGATCGAATTGTGATTCGACCGGACGCGGCAAAGCGCCTGGCTGAATCCATCGAGACAGCTCTGAATCTCAGTGATGGTTTGCTGATTGTGGAAGTGGTCGATGGGGAAGAGTGGGTAATGAGCCAAAACTTTGCCTGTGTTGATTGCGGCATCAGTTTTGAAGAAATCGCCCCGCGAATGTTTTCATTCAACAATCCCTATGGTGCCTGCGCTACATGCAATGGGCTGGGTGTGAACATGGAAGTGGATCCGGATTTGGTTGTACCCAATCCGAAGCTGTCCATTGATGAAGGAGCGTTTGTGCCCTGGTTCAAAGGAAGCAGTACTTATTACCCACAGTTGCTGGCTGCGGCAGCCAAACATTTTGCCATCGATCCTACAATTCCGGTGGATGAGTTAACAGATGCACAGATGCACATCCTTCTCTATGGGTATAAAAATGACAAGATTCGGTTTCAATATCGGAACCCTTTTGGACGAGTACGTGTTTATCAGACATACTACGAAGGGATTATCCCCAATCTGGAAAGAAGGCACAGAGAAGCAAGTTCGGATGCTGCCAGGGAAGAGATTGAAGCATACATGAGTACGCATCCTTGTCCATCGTGTCAGGGAAAAAGATTGAAAAAGGAAAGCCTGGCAGTGACAATTGGTGGATTATCCATTGCCGATGTGGCCGATATGTCCGTGGGTATGGCTCATCTATATTTTGCCAACCTGTCTCTCAACGATCGAGATCAGCTAATCGCTCGTTTGCTACTGAAAGAGATTCAGGAAAGGCTCCATTTTCTCATTAACGTGGGATTGGATTACCTGACCCTCAGTCGGGCGGCTGGCTCTCTTTCTGGCGGAGAATCTCAGCGGATCCGGCTGGCAACTCAGATTGGCTCCAGCTTGATTGGGGTCTTGTATATTCTGGATGAACCCAGCATCGGACTGCATCAGCGGGATAATCTGCGTCTGGTGGATACTCTGAAAAGGCTGAGAGATCTAGGCAATACATTGATTGTAGTCGAGCATGACGAAGAAACCATCCGGGCTGCGGATCACATCGTGGATATCGGTCCAGGGGCTGGGGTTCATGGCGGGGAAATTGTCGCATCCGGCACTTTGGAGGATATTTTGCATACGGAACGATCCATTACAGGGCAGTATCTTGCCGGAAAAGTAGCCATCCCTGTCCCACAAACACGCAGAACACCCAATGGCAGCTGGATTCGTATTTCTGGGGCGGCTGAGAATAATCTGAAGGACATTGCAGTGGATATTCCCCTGGGGGTATTTGTCTGTGTCACGGGCGTGTCTGGTTCAGGCAAAAGTACACTGATCAATGACATCCTTTATCGCCACCTAGCGGCAAAACTGCACAGAGCACGGACCCGACCCGGCGATCATGTGGAAATCACCGGTGTGGAGTATTTGGATAAGGTGATTAACATTGATCAGTCGCCCATTGGGCGTACGCCACGTTCCAATCCGGCAACCTACACTGGGGTATTTGACAGTATTCGTCAGGTTTTTTCACAAACCACCGAATCCAAAGCAAGGGGATACAAGCCGGGCAGATTCAGCTTTAATGTTAAAGGCGGACGGTGTGAGGCCTGCAAAGGGGACGGGATCATTAAAATCGAAATGCATTTCTTGCCGGATGTCTATGTTCCGTGTGAAGTTTGCAAAGGGAAGCGCTACAACCGGGAAACCTTAAACGTGCATTTTAAAGGAAAAACCATTGCGGATGTTTTGGATATGATCGTTGACGAAGCACTGATCTTCTTTGAGAATATCCCCCGTATACAGCGAAAGCTCCAAACACTGCAGGATGTTGGCCTTGGCTACATTCGCCTGGGCCAGCCTGCCACTACTCTTTCGGGGGGCGAAGCACAAAGGGTCAAGTTAGCTACAGAACTGAGCCGGCGAAGCAACGGGAAAACGTTGTACCTGTTGGATGAGCCCACTACCGGTCTGCACATGGCCGACATTCACAAACTGCTGGAAGTGTTGAATCGACTTACAGATGCTGGTGATACGGTACTGGTAATCGAACATAATCTGGATGTGATAAAAACGGCTGACTACATCATTGATTTGGGGCCGGAAGGTGGAGACCGGGGTGGCGAGGTCATTGCTTCCGGCACACCCGAAGAGGTTGCTGCAGTGGTGGATTCGTATACGGGTCAATTCTTGCAACGAATGCTGAAAGAAAGAGAGTAGAAAGGTCGGATGGCGATGGATTGGGAAACGCTGCTGGAGATGATGCCGGATAAACCCGGTATATATCTGATGAAAAACGAATCCGATGAAATCATCTACATCGGGAAAGCCGTGTCGTTGAAAAGCCGGGTGCGGTCATATGCGCAGCCGGCTCGCAGCATGTCACCCAAAACCAGGGTCATGGTCAGTCATGTCCGTGCCGTTGAATACATTGTGACAGACACTGAGATTGAGGCGCTGATCCTCGAGAGCAATCTGATTAAGAAGCATAAGCCGCGCTATAACATAAATCTTAAGGATGACAAACATTTTCCCTTCATTCAAGTGACACTCCAGGAGGCATACCCGCGGATTATTAAGGCACGAAAAATGAGGAAGGATGGGGACCGATACTTCGGGCCATTCACCGACGCCGGCGCAGTGGCAGAGACCTTGGATCTGATCCGCAGTGTGTTTAAGCTAAGAGACTGTAGACATGATCTCGAAAGAGATCCACCCGGGCGGCCTTGCCTGAACTACCATATCAAGCGATGCCCAGCGCCCTGTCAGGGATTGATCAGTCGGGATGAATATGGGCAGACTGTATCCGACGCGTTGCTGTTTTTAGAGGGTAGACAGGAAGATCTGATGCGCATCCTAAAGGATGAAATGAAACGAGCCGCGGCTGAGCTGGCCTATGAAAAGGCAGCGCGCCTGCGGGACCGCATTCAGGCAGTGGAGAAAATCACAGCGAAACAGAAGATATCTGCAGCATTGAACGAAGAACGGGACATCATTGCGATGACCCAGGGAGAAGATCGGTCCTGTATTCAAATATTCTATATGCGTGAAGGTAAGATGATGGGACGGGATCAACACCGCCTAGACAACACAGAGGGCTTAACGGCGGTCGAAGTTCTGACTGCATTTGTTAAGCAGTACTATAACGCTGTACCCCAGATTCCCCGGGAGATTGTAGTGCCTGTCCAGTTGGAAGATATGGAGCTGATCGCTGACTGGCTCAGCCAGCGGCGGGGTAGCAAGGTGACTTTAACGGTTCCCAAGCGCGGGAAAAAGAAAGAACTGCTGCAAATGGCAGAAAAGAACACACAGCTGACCATGGACGAATGGATGCAGAAGGATCTGCGCTCCCATGAGATGACTTGGGGTGCGATGGAAAAACTGCAGGAGCACTTGAAGCTGAAAGCTTTGCCATTACGAATCGAATGTTATGATATCTCAAATATTCAAGGACGCGAAGCAGTGGGCTCAATGGTGGTTTTCAATAGAGGGCTGCCCAGTAAAAAGGACTATCGGCGTTTTCAGATTCGTACTGCAACGGGGCCGGATGACTTTGCTATGATGCAGGAAGTGTTGAAGCGTCGTTTGGGGAAACTGCTTACGGTGCGCCCAGAAGAAGAGGACTCTTCTTTTCAGTCGATGCCGGATCTGATTGTAGTCGACGGCGGTAAAGGGCAGGTTAGTGCAGCAAAAAAAGCACTTAACGATCTCGGATTTGAGCATATCCCGCTGATTG
>CAZDAI010000032.1:0-17910 GCA_964503545.1 uncultured Candidatus Sumerlaeota bacterium | reverse complement strand
CCGCTGATTGGTCTGGCAAAAGAGCGTGAGGAGATTTTTCTTTCGGAAACGGCTGAACCACTGGTTTTACCATATTCGGATCAGGGATTGCGACTTTTGCAAAGGATTCGTGATGAAGCCCACCGTTTTGCAGTGACATATCACCGGAATCTCCGCACTCGGCGCATGGTCCAGTCAGCATTGGACCAGGTCCCAGGAATAGGAAAGAAGCGCAAGACCATGCTTTTAAAGGAATTCGGCTCTTTAGATGGTATACGCCAAGCAGAACCAGAGGCTATACGGAAACTAACAGGCATGAGCGCCGGGCAGATTGCAACCTTAAAAGAGCATCTGCAAAAAGTGGCTGATGCTGACACATTAGCAGCTGCAGAGGAGAATGAGGAGACCATTTGACAAATGAGAATTGTTCTCATATAATGAGGCTAACTACATACCATTAACGGATGGAGGTCTGCAAGGATGGATAAGAAGAGAAAACCGGAAACAGAAATTCTGAATCGGGGCAGCAGACTGCATGGCCGGCGAGACGCACCGGAGGTTCCACCGATTTATATGACTACGGCGTTTAATGTGGAAGATCTGGATGACCTGATGTCAATCTATGAAACAAAGGGCTATGCTTATATCCGGAACCGAAATCCCAATCGGAATGCATTGGCTGAACTGATTACCTATCTGGAAAACGGACACGATTCACTGATTTTCAGCTCTGGCATGGCGGCCATATCTACGACCATCCTTTCCCATGTGGAGCAGGGTGATCACATCCTCTCCAGCGATACCCTTTACGGTGAGACCTTCGACCTCTTTAATAAAGTGTTGCCCAAATATGGCGTAAAAGTCAGTTACGCAGATTTCAATGATCTGGATGCTGTCCGCAAGGGTGTACAGGAAAACACCAAAATTATCTACACCGAATCGGTATCCAATCCGATGATCGTGGTATCCGATCTGGAAGCCATTGGAGAGATTGCCGCAGAAGCGCAGGCGCTGTTGGTGGTCGACAATACCTTTACTACAGCCCTGGCAGTCCGGCCCCTGGAATGGGGAGCTCATGTGTCGATCAACAGTCTGACCAAATTTGCCAACGGGCATAGCGATGTGGTGGCGGGCTCGATTACAGCATCCACATCGGAAATTATTCAGAGAATCTATCCCTTGCAACTGCTGCTAGGCTCACCATTGGATCCTTTTTCATCGTGGTTGTGCCAGCGAGGGGTGCGGACCATGGACCTGCGGGTAAAGAAACAGATGGAAAATGCTGAAAAATTGGCGGCAGCTTTGGAAGCAAATCCCCATGTGCGCAAGGTGAATCATCCCAGCCTGGTTTCCCATCCCCAGCATGAGATTGCGAAAAGATTGTTCGACGGGTATGGGGCGATGATGAGCTTTCTGATGCCTGATGATCGTGAGAAAGTGAATGAATTTCTCCGCAGGTTAGAGACCGTCCATTATGCAATGACATTGGGTGGATACCGAACCACTTTATCTCATCCAGTATCGTCATCCCATGCGGCATTGCCTCAGTCAGAACGTGACCGGATGGGTATTACCATGGGGTTAATGCGGGTATCAGTTGGAACAGAAAGCGCCGGGGATCTGATTGCAGATTTTGAGAATGCCCTATCCGTATTTGCCTGAGGATTGCCAGTTGACACTTCCGGGTGGATCTGGTATATTGAGTGAAATATATATTGCAAAGCGATGAAAAGAAATAGTATGCAGGGCATGCCTGCCCAGGGAGCGGATGCTGTCAACTGTGAGCATCTGCCAGGACATTCTGCAAAACCCATCTTTGAGTTGCCGGCTGAATCCTTGGAATAAGCCAGGTCGCAGCCCAGCGTTAAGGGCATTTGAGAGGACAGCGCTGCTGTCAATCAGGGTGGTAACGCGGAATCGTGGCTTTCGTCCCTTCGGGACGAGAGCCTTATTTTTATCTGTGAGGTGATGAATATGGCAACCAGAATCGGTTTTATCGGAGCAGGAAAAATGGCGGAGGCGCTTATACGGGGAATGCTGAAAACAGGTGTTGCCGGCCGGAAAGACATTCTTGTCAGTGATGTGATTTCAGAACGAGTAGATTTTCTTGAAAGTGAATATGGAATTACTTCAGGGAAAAGCAATATCGATGTTGCAGATCAGGCAGCTACTTTGTTTCTAACTGTAAAGCCACAGAATATTGACAGCGTTCTTAGCGAAATCGGCAGCAGTGTCCGACCGGATACCCTGGTGGTGTCAATTATCGCTGGGGTAACCACCGAATACATCGAATCCTTTTTGGATCCCCATGTACGGGTCATTCGCCTGATGCCCAACACCCCATGCCTGGTGGGTGAGGGGATTACCGGTTTGTGCTTGGGCAAGAACGGTACCGAATCAGAAGTGGAAGAAGTAAAAATGCTAACCGGCGGGATGAGCAAAATACTCTGGGTGGATGAAAAGATGATGGATGGCATTACTGGATTTAGCGGCAGCGGCCCCGCCTATGTATTTCTCCTCATAGAGGCATTCGCCGATGGGGGCGTCATGGCTGGATTTTCCCGGGAGGCCGCCATGCTGCTCGCAGCCCAGACATTTTTAGGTGCTGCGAAGATGGTCCTGGAATCAGATGAGCATCCTGGGCGGCTACGGGATATGGTAACATCCCCAGGCGGGACTGCCATCGCCGGAGTGTATGCTCTGGAAAAAGCGGGTGTACGAGCAGCACTGATGAATGCGGTACAGGAAGCCACCCGGCGTTCCCGCGAACTGGGGATGAAGCAGAAGGATGATCTGAAGGAGAAGACAGTATCCTGAGGGGTAGGCAGGAATTTTGCCATGGGTCATGAAATATACACTGTTACAGAATGCATATGGAGGAATGGCATGAGAAAATTTGATCTGGTGGCTGTGGATATTGATGGTACGCTGTTGAACAGCAGCCATCTGCTAACAGAGAATACTCGCAATACGATCATTCGGGCTGTAGCGCAAGGAATCCGAATAACTTTATCGACCGGCAGAATGTTTCAGTCCGCACAAAGGATTGCCAGTGAGATTGGCTTGGATGTACCATTAATTATATACAACGGAGCACTGATTAAAAACGCTTGCAGCGAAGAGATCATTTTTGAAAAGCGCATTGCCATTGCCGCCGGGGAGCGTCTCTTGGCACTCTTGAAGGCCGCAGGGCTCCACTATCATGTATATGTGGATGGTGCCCTTTTTGTCCCCGAGATTACAGAGAAAAGTCGCATTTACGCAGAGCGGACGGGTGTTAGTGTCCACCTCATGACAGAATTGGACTTTGCATCCTGTGCGGGCTTTTATAAAGTGCTTGTGATGGGGGATCCCGAGAAGCTGAGTTTATTCGAAAAGCAGGCTGCAGATGAGTTGAGGGAAGACATCAGGGCATTCAAGTCGCATCCGCAGTATCTGGAAATTGTCCATTGCCAGGTATCCAAAGGAAATGCCTTGCAGATCCTGGCCAATGAACTGGAAATTCCCTGTAAAAGAATCATGGCCATCGGCGACCATTACAATGACATGGACATGATTTCTTTTGCAGGTTGTGGAGTTGCCATGGGTAATGCTCCAGAAGATGTGAAATCCTGTGCAGTTCATATTGCGGCGTCCAATGACGACGAAGGGGCGGCACGGGCTATTCAGGAGTGGGCCATGGCCTAATAAACACGATACCAATACAAAGCGAATCTGGGAGGAGATTATCATGGATTGGAAAGAAGTGCAGCAAAAAGCCAGAGAGAGAATGCCCGAACACTGTCGGGTTTGCCCGGTATGCGACGGTAAAGCCTGCGCTGGACAGATTCCGGGGCTAGGCGGAACAGGAACAGGATCTTCATTTCTTGAAAATATTGAAGCGTTAGCTTCATATAAGCTGAACCTGAAGACAATTCACAATGCTAAAGAGCCGGATACTTCGTTTGACTTTTTCGGTAAGAAACTGAAAACACCGATCCTGGCAGCGCCCATTACCGGTGCAAAAATCAATATGGGAGGCGCGTTGACAGAAGATGAATACATTACAGCAGTAATCGATGGCAGTCTGAAAGCCGGTTCAGTTGGGATGAGCGGTGACACAGGAGATCCCAGCATTTACACGGCCGGACTTACAGCCATTGGCAATGCAGGTGGTTTTGGGGTTCCTTTCATTAAACCCCGTGAACAGCAGGAAATTATCAGTCGGATCCGCCAGGCAGAAGATGCAGGTGCCTTCGCCGTTGGCGTGGATGTGGATGGCGCGGGCCTGGTCATTATGAAAATGCTAGGCCAGCCAGTCGGACCCAAAACCCAAGAAGAGCTTCAGGAGTTGGTTGCTGCAACCAAACTGCCGTTTATTGTTAAAGGGATCATGACTCCAGAAGAAGCAATTATGGCTGTTGAGGCTGGCGCGAAAGCCATCGTTGTTTCCAATCATGGTGGGCGTGTTCTGGATCATACACCCGGGGCAGCGGATGTTCTGCCTGAGATTGCAGAAGCAGTGAAAGGCAAAGTGATGATTATTGCAGATGGTGGGGTTCGTTCAGGAACAGACGCACTGAAATATCTGGCGCTGGGTGCGGATTGTGTACTGGTTGGTCGTCCTGTGATTGTCGCAGCTGTGGGTGGATATGCAGAAGGTGTGCAGATGATCATTGAAAAAATGACGGCAGAGTTGAAGCAAGCCATGATTCTCACTGGTTGCAGCACCGTTGCCGATATTGATGAGACCATTGTGTATTAAACAGTAAGCCGCCTGTTAAAGGAGCGTGTGAACCCGTGAAGGAGCAGCTCAGATCATTGTTCATGATTCGATCCCCTTCAGATGAAATTCGTGCACCTGTAACAGGCAGGTCTGTTGCATTGCAGGATATTCCAGACGAGGTATTTTCTCAGAGTATCCTGGGACATGGAATTGGATTCCTGCCGGAAACGGGCGATCTTTTGGCACCAGTTTGGGGTAAGGTGCTGCGCGTGCTTTCCGATGGGCAGGTGATCTGGCTGGAAGGGAAGCAGGGCGTGACTTTGCTACTGCAGATTGGATTGAATCCGGACAAGGGCCACAATCTGCAAGTTGAAATGTTGGTGAAGAAAGGCGATCCGATTAAATCAGGCGATCCACTAGCTCATTTTGAATTGGGACAATTGAGCGGCTTAGGGGAAAAAGGGCTGGTGGTTATGGTTGCCACTTCACTTCCAGGCAAAAAGCGAATTGAATCGGTTGCTCCGGAGTACGTAATCGGAGGACGTGATATGGTTTTTAAACTCAGTGGATAAGGGAGCGCCAGACGCTTCCTTTTCTACAACTAATGTCTATTCACTGGACCTGAGAGCTGAACTATGGAGGGATCACTGTGCGGATTCTGGTTGCACCCGACTCATTTAAGGGAAGTCTAAGTGCCAGGCAGGCGGCAGATGCCATTGCAGCGGGGATTCGGCAATCGATACCGCATGCCGAGATTGTGACGCTGCCAATGGCAGACGGTGGTGAAGGTACGGTGGATGTGCTCCTGGATAATCTTGGGGGAAGTAAAATACCCATCCAAGTACATGGACCACTGGGCGAAGGGGTCGAAGCCTGCTTTGGTGTGTTGGCTGATGGTGAAACAGGGGTGATGGAAATGGCGTCCGCCTCTGGCTTGACTTTGATTCCGGAAGAAAAACGCAATCCGTTGCTGACCAGTACATACGGCACCGGTGAAGTACTCCGCGGGATGTTGGATCATGGCTGCCGTAAAATCATCATCGGCATCGGCGGTAGCGCCACCAACGATGGTGGTGCCGGGATGGCACAAGCTTTGGGAGCACAGTTTTTTGACAGAGAGGGAAATCTTCTCATGGTAAGAGGCGGAAATCTTGACCAGATTGCCAGCATTCGTATGGATGAGTTGGATGAGCGTCTGCATGAAGCAGAAATCTGGGTAGCATGCGATGTGAATAATCCTCTGTTGGGAAGGCAAGGCGCAGCTCGTATTTATGGGCCGCAAAAAGGAGCCACAAAAGAAATGGTGGAGATCTTGGAGAAAAATATAGCTCATTTTAACGATGTGCTTGTAGCTGCATCCGGCATGGACGTCGCAGACCGGCCTGGCGCCGGTGCTGCAGGCGGGCTGGGTGCCGGCCTGATGGTTTTCGCAGGAGGACGATTCAAGTCCGGTGTGGAATTAATTATGGAAATGGTGGCTTTCGACCAACTGCTGGGTGATGCGCAATGCTTGTGTACAGGTGAGGGCAAGCTGGATCTGCAGACCCTGCAAGGTAAAGTGGTCGCTGGCTTGATAGAAAAAGCACAGCGCTATGAAATCCCAACCTTCGTTTTTGCCGGTGAAATCGCTGGCGATTCAGCGTGGGAGAAAATGAATCTGATGGTTCCCTTTAGCATTGCCGAAGGACCTGCAGAGCGGCAGACGATGATGGGGGATGCAGCTGGGCTCTTGAAGCGGGCATCTGCACGGGTGTTTCGTACAGTCCAAATTGCAGTAGGGAGGTTGAAAGACAATGGCAAAACCGAAAATCTATGTGACCCGTCTGATTCCAAAAGAAGGCCTCTCGATCTTGATGGAAATCGCTGATGTATCCATCTGGGAAGGGAATACGCCGGTACCACGGGAAGTGCTGGAGAAGGAAGTTGCAGACGCAACAGGCCTTATTACACTGATCACTGACACGATTGATGCCGACCTGATGGCGATGGCTCCCAATCTGAAGGTCATCGCCAACTATGCTGTAGGATTTGACAATATTGATGTCCACGCTGCTGCAAAAAAGGGAATCCATGTGACCAATACTCCCGATGTATTGACCCATGCAACAGCGGACCTGGCGATGGCGCTGCTATTGGCCGCAGCCAGGCGGATTCCTGAAGCGGAGCGATTTATTCGCAATGGCATGTGGAAAGCCTGGACGCCTACTTTATTGGTCGGGAAAGATGTTTATGGCGCGACCCTCGGCATCATTGGTTTTGGCCGGATTGGCCAAGCGATGGCTGAGCGAGGGAAGGGGTTTCAAATGAAGATGCTCTATCACGATCAACGGCGTTATCCGGAGCTGGAGGAGAAACTGGGGATTGAACACCGACCGCTGGATGATCTGCTGGCTGCAGCGGATTATGTTAGCATTCATGTGCCCCTGACGAATGACACACACCATCTCATTGGCGAAAGAGAACTGGCGTTAATGAAAAGGGATGGGATTCTCATCAATACGGCACGCGGAACGGTGGTGGATGAGGCGGCACTGATCAATGCATTGACGGAAGGGATCATCGGGGGTGCCGGGCTGGATGTTTTTGCTGAAGAACCTTTACCTATGGACAGTAAACTCTATCAGCTGGCCAATGTCGTCATGGTACCACATATTGGCAGCGCTAGCTGGAACGCCAGAAGACAGATGGCTGTGGTGGCTGCCCGCAATGTAGCGGCAGTTTTACGCGGCGAAGCTCCCCATGATCCGGTTAATACAGTCTGGTACTAGGCGAGGAGGCTGGCGCAGTTGCAGGCATTGCAAGGCAGCAGGGAAATAAGTTTCCTGATTATTACGGGCATGTCAGGTGCCGGAAAAACACAGGTCATACGTGCTCTGGAAGACGTGGGCTATTTCTGTGTGGACAACTTTCCCCCGGCATTGATCGATAAATTTGCCGAACTCATTGGTGAATCTCAAATCCAGATTCGACGCGTGGCACTTGTCATCGATATTCGCGGGGGTCTTTTCTTTGATGACCTTTTTGCGGCATTGGAGAAGTTGGAGGAGCGGGGATTTGTTTACCGTATTTTATTCCTGGAGGCATCCGATGAGGCACTAGTACGCCGCTTTAAAGAAACGCGTCGGCGCCACCCTCTGACTGGAGAAGGTGGGATTCTGAGTGCTGTACATCGGGAAAGAAAAAAACTGGAGGAGATTCGCGGAAAGGCAAACTGGATCATCGATACTTCAAACCTGACTCCAAGACAGTTGCGCATGGAGGTTTCGGGGATCTTTTCTGAAGAAGAAGCGCTGGAGCGGATGGTCGTGCATATTGTGTCCTTCGGGTACAAGCGTGGGGTGCCTCTGGATGCTGATTTGCTTTTTGATGTCCGTTTCTTGCCCAATCCCCACTATGTAGAGAGTTTGCAGAAGCTGGACGGTACAGCTGCAGAAGTGAACGAGTATGTGTTTAAATGGAACGTGACCAAAACGTTCATGAGTAAACTTTATGACTTTGTCAGTTTTCTCCTGCCGCTCTATATGAACGAGGGTAAGAGCCAGCTGACCATCGGCATCGGCTGCACGGGAGGAAAACATCGGTCCGTTGCTCTGGCTGAACACTTGGGCGCTCTACTGGAAAACAGTGGATACAAAGTCATTGTAGAGCATCGGGATGCTGCCAAAGCAGATAGCGGGGTGGACGATTAGATGAAAAGAATTCTAAGACTGTTATACCCGGGGATCCGGGTGAAGCGCTGGCTGTTGCTTTTTGTGTTGGGCATTATGATGATTGGTGCCGGATTTGCCATCGGCGTTGAAGCGAAGTTCTGGGGCCGGATCGAGGATTTGCTCATCGATGTAATCTATGCCATAACCGGACATTTTGCTGGGCCCTACCTGACGGGAATCATTCTGATTCTGCTGGGTGCACTATGCGCAGCGTTTGCACTGTCCAGGCTGATTCAGGCGATCATGGGCACACTGTTGCCTCATGCCAGCGGACGGCTTGTAGAAGCAATGTATTACCGCAGGTACCTGGAGAGAGGACCCAAGATCGTTGTCCTGGGAGGTGGGACTGGACTGAGTACGCTCCTGAGAGGGCTAAAAGAGCATACCAGCAACCTGACGGCGATCGTGACCGTTGCCGATGACGGTGGCAGTTCAGGTCGCCTGCGAGACGAACTTGGGATACTGCCCCCCGGGGATTTCCGCAATTGTCTGGTAGCCCTGG
Source organism: uncultured Candidatus Sumerlaeota bacterium (assembly GCA_964503545.1). Taxonomy (GTDB): domain Bacteria; phylum Bacillota; class SLNR01; order SLNR01; family SLNR01; genus JAXGQE01. Next base: position 9,014 of record CAZDAI010000032.1, on the reverse strand, counting down.
CCGATACTGAACCCCTGATGGAAAAACTTTTTCAATACCGTTTCCCTGAAGGGGGTGCACTGGCCGGCCATAGCTTTGGTAATCTTTTTATCGCAGCGATGACCGGGGTAACCGGTGATTTTGCTTCCGCAGTGCGCGAAAGCAGCACCGTACTGGCAATCTTTGGACATGTTCTACCGCCTACACTGGAGAATGTAACGCTCCATGCAGAATATGAGGATGGATCAGTTGTCGCTGGAGAATCCAATATACCCCTGCAGGGAAAACCGGTAAAAAGGGTCTTTATGACTCCAGAGCATACAGAGGCCACACCGGAGGTCCTGGAAGCGATTCGGCAGGCCGACATGATCATATTGGGCCCTGGCAGTCTGTATACCAGCGTCATTCCCATTTTGCTGGTAGGCAGCATCCTGGAGGAACTGAAGAAATCTGATGTTAAGAAAGTCTACACCTGCAATATTATGACCCAGCCGGGGGAAACAGATGGTTATACGGCGGAAAGACACCTGAAAGCGCTTCTAGATCACAGCTATCCCGGTCTTGTGGACATGGTCGTGGTCAATAACGAAACGGTTCCGGCTGCTCTGGCGGATAAATACAAAGAACAGAATGCGTACCCGGTGACCTTCAACAGGCAGGCACTGCAGAATATGGGTGTGCAGGTAATTGAAGCACCCCTGGTCTCGAAAGTGAATCTGGCTCGCCATGACCCGAAGCAATTGGGCGGACTCATGTATCGACTGGCGTTGGCCCAGAAACTGAGCAGAGCCAATCCCTTGAGTGCGATGCTGATAAAACTGGTACCCTGGTTTGGTTCCCGCTACACCCATACGAGAAGATAATCACTGATGAGGTGGTCCCATGTCTTTTTCTCAAAATGCAAAAAATGAATTGGCAAAAACAACCACCTACAAAAAATGCTGCCAGCTGGCAGAGCTGGCCGCTCTGGTACGGGCCATCGGCGTCCTGCATATTACACGCAAAGGGCCATCACTTTCTCTGACCACGGAGAACTCAGCCGGTGCCAGAAAAGTATTCCAGCTGATAAAACAGAATTTCGGGATTGCGGCTGAGATCTTTGTGCGCAGACAATCCCTGTTACGCAAAAATAACGTCTATGAAGTCAGGATTGATGATCCGGACCATGTTGAGAGTATGATTCGACAACTTGCGTTGGCAGAAGTACTCTATGACGGGAAAAGTGTTTTGCCGGAAGACCTGTTGAAGAATGAATGCTGTCGGCGGGCATACCTGCGAGGAGCTTTTTTGGGGAGCGGTTCACTGGTCAATCCGGAAAAAACATATCATTTGGAAATCAATGCAGAAGATGAAGACTACTGTCATGAACTGGCGGAGCTCATTGGACGCTTTGAGCTTAAAGCTGGCGTTAATGTTCGAAAATCAGGATGTGTCGTGTATGTGAAAGATGCGGAAACCATCGTGACCCTACTCAACCTGATGGGTGCGCATACAGCCCTTTTGGATCTGGAGAGTATCCGGGTCATGAAGGGCGTACGAAATGATATCAATCGTCTGGTCAACTGTGAGACTGCCAACTTAACTAAAACTGTAGCGGCAGCCGTCGAACAAAGAGATTTGATCGAATACATTGATCGTACCGAAGGGTTGGATTCTCTGCCCGATAGTCTGGGAGACATTGCCCGATTGCGTCTGCAGTTTCCGGAAGCCAGCCTAAAAGAATTGGGAATGTTGCTGGAACCGCCGTTAAGCAAATCAGGGGTACGCCACCGGATGGACCGGCTGCGCAATATTGCATTGGATATTATGGCAGAGAGAGGAGACTGGACCACGGTACAAGAGAGTGAGGCGATGGACTTTGATTGAAATCGAAGTGAAAGTGTATGCACCGTTTGTGCAAATCACCAAGACGGAGTTTTTGCAAATATGTCTGCCGACGGGAGCACAGGTACGTGATCTGGTAACACAGCTGTTGGCAGATTATCCGGATTTGGGCGGTACGGCCGGAGTGGCGTATGATCCTGACATTTTCATGCATGACGCTTTGCTGCTCAAAGGTGAGACCATTGTGCAGCTGAATGATACGCTGCAAAACGGCGACCGGGTACATATGCTGCCGGCCATTGTCAGCGGGTAGATGAGAAGGTAAGTTAAATTGGTTTCGGGAGGCATGGGCATGGAAGTGTATGCGCTGGTGGGAGCGAGTGGAACAGGGAAAAGTCACAGGGCGCAAGTGGTGGCTCGAGAGCATGACATTGACCTAGTCATTGACGATGGATTGCTGATTAAAGGAAGCAAGGTAATCGCGGGACTATCAGCGAAAAGGGAGGCAACAAAGATCGGAGCGGTGCGCCGTGCTCTTTTTATGGATCCGGAACATGCCGAGAGTGTAGCTGCCCGGATTCGCGAAGAAGCCCCGGCTAGACTGCTGATTTTGGGAACATCAGAAGGCATGGTACAAAAAATCGCCGCAGTGCTTGGCATTCCTACGCCTGGCCGTATGATTCTAATCAATGAAATTGCTACTAATTTCGAAATCAATCAGGCCCGTAGAATCCGCCTGCAGCGTGGAACTCATGTGATCCCAGCCCCGACATTTGAAGTGAAGAAAGGATTTTCAGGGTATCTGCTCAATCCGCTGCAGATTTTCATTAAAAAAAGGTCCGGTATGGATGATCCGGAAGTTGTCGAAAAGTCAGTTGTTCGACCAACTTACAGTTCCCTTGGCCGTTTTTTCATTGCAGACAATGTGATAACAGCAATTGCTGCCAAAGCATGCGAGGGCTCCGAAGGAATCGCGCGGGTCAGCAAGGTCAGCATTGAGTCGAAGCAGGATGGAATTGTTGTGGCAATCGATGTTGTACTACGCTATGGCGTGCATCTTCAGGAAGTGATGCTGATGGCACAGCGGTATGTGAAAGAGATGATTGAGTACACAACGGCTCTGAATGTACTGGCTGTCAACATTACTGCCAGGCGGATCCAGCTGGATTAGGAGGAGAGGGCGTTGAAACAGAAAATTCTTGTTGTGGATGACGAATCAGCGATTCTGGAGTTGATCCAGTATAATCTGGAAAAGGCTGGCTACGAAGTGGTGACAGCCAGTGATGGGAGCATGGCCTGCCAGAAAGCACTGGCTGAGAAGCCTGATTTGCTGGTACTGGATATCATGCTTCCTGGCATGGATGGGTTGGAAGTCTGCCGGCGCCTGACAGCAGATCCGCAGACGATGCAGATTCCGATCCTCTTTCTGACAGCCCGGCGGGAAGAAATCGATCGGGTGATCGGTCTGGAGATGGGTGGCGATGACTATGTAACCAAACCCTTCAGTCCTCGGGAACTAGTGGCAAGAATTAAAGCAATACTGCGGCGCAGTCAGCGAAACGGGGAAAAGAATGCAGATACGCATATCCTGAAGATAGGCGAACTGCACATTGATCCAGAGCGGCATGAAATCACCATCAGGAACGAACTTGTGAATCTCACGGCAAAAGAATTTGAACTGCTTTTGTTCCTGGCCAGCAACGCAGGAAAAGTTTTCAACCGAGAAGTTCTGCTGGAAAAATTATGGGACTACAATTACTTCGGTGATGCACGGACTGTGGATGTCCACATTCGCCATATTCGGGAAAAGATCGAAATGGATCCGTCTCAGCCCGAATACATATTAACAGTGCGCGGAGTTGGATACAAATTTAGGGAGCGGTGAGGATGGAACAGAACGCGAGCCGGTCGAAAAGCAACCTTGCTTTTCTGGTAGGTATCATTCTTGGGCTTCTGCTGATTGTCTGCGCGGGCAGTTGGCTTGTTTCATTCTTTTTGCGCAGCGATTATCGCAACGATGCAGTGATTCAAGTGGAGCGTTTTGCTGAGCAAATCAGCCCAATTCTCGGCGACCAAGAGGCTCTGGCGATGGTTGTCCCAGTGATCGAAAATCAGCTGGGTGGGCACTGGTTTATTCAGGACAGTCAAGGAACCTTTTTATTCAATACTCCTGATGAGGCGACAGAGAGACTTTTCCCGCAAATTACCGCAGAAGGCAGTTACTTTGCTTTTATTGAAAATGATGGGAGCCAGAGGAATTCTGCCACAGGGATTGTCTTGACAAGAGAAGGAGAATTTGTGGGTAAGATGCTCTGGATTCGATCAACCGGGGCCTTTGATGCCCAGCTGAATAATCTTCGCTTGACTGTGGTCATTCTGCTGATTCTTGCCGGTATTTTCAGTTGGGGAATGTACCTGAGAGTCTCGGAAGGGTTTTACCAGGCACTGAAAAGGATTACAGGGGGAGTATATGCCCTGACAGAAGAACTGGAGCCGGAATGGCCAGCTGTTGACAATAAAGAAGAATGGGGCCAGCTCGTGGGATCCATCCGATTTTTTGATGCTTACCATAAGGGAAAAGCAGAGAAGACAAACATCGATTTTCAGCGCCTCAGCCGCGTGATCGATCATCTCCGTGAAGGAATCCTGCTGGTCAGTGAAATGCGCAGAATTATTTACACCAATCAGGCAGCTGGGGAGCTTTTAGGCTATGAGCCGGCCGGTTTGGCCGGTGAGCCTGTACAGGAAGTGATTCGGGACTTGGCACTAACAGAAATTCTGGAAGATGCCGCGCAAGGTGTAAAGCACGGGGAATACAGGCTTAGAACGCTCCTGCCATCCCAACGGCTGCTGAAAACCGAGATATTTCCTCTGCCCCATCAAGATCAAGATGACCCGGCAGTACTGATTATCCTCCAGGACGAATCTGAAATCGAAAAGCTGAGCCAGATGCGCTCTGAGTTTGTGGCCAATGTTTCCCATGAGCTGCGTACACCTCTGACATCCATTAAAGGGTTTGCAGAAACAGTTCTTGACAGTGGACCGGAGGATATTTCGCGTATTCAACGATTTGTTGGAATAATTGAAAGCGAAGCAGATCGCTTGACACGATTGATTGATGACCTGCTGGATCTGGCCAGAATTGAATCAGGTAAGATTCGCCTGGAATTTAAACGCACTAATATCCGGCGTGTTATCCAGGAAACAGTAGAAAAGCTAATGCCGCAGCTGGAAAAAGCGCAGATTGAAATTGAGATGGACACCCAAGAAGCCGTGACGCCCATTCTCGCAGACCCGGATCGTCTTGCCCAGGTATTAATGAACTATGTTGATAACAGCATGAAATATACCCATCAGGGCGGGCAGATTCACATCCGGGCAACCGAGACAGACAAGGAGATTGTGGTGGAAGTGACTGACAATGGCGTGGGTATTCCTCCTCAAGACCTGGAACGGGTCTTTGAGCGGTTCTATCGAGTGGACAAAGCCAGAACGCGGGCATCAGGAGGTACAGGCCTGGGTCTGGCTATTGTCAAACATATCATTGAAGCCCACGGCGGCAAAGTATTTGTCCGTAGCACACCGGGTTCTGGCAGCACCTTTGGATTTTCCCTGCCAAAAGGAGATGTATAGGAATCTTCACGGGAAATTCACAGTAACTTAACCGAAACTTAACAGAGAATCTTGAGGGCAGATCTATAATTGATATGGATTAGAAATGCTGGAACGCACTTGCAGCGGGAGGCCTGATGATGACACTTGAGATCGTTTTTGGATTTGTCGGTGGACTTGGACTCTTTATTATGGGAATGAAAACCATGGGGGATGGCCTTCAGAAGGCTGCCGGCGACCGGATGCGCAAGCTTCTGGAAGTTCTAACCACAAACCCGCTAATGGGTGTACTTGTGGGAACGGTGGCAACGATGACCGTGCAGAGCAGTTCAGCTACCACCGTCATGGTGGTTGGGTTTGTGAATGCGGGGCTGATGACTCTAAAGCAGGCGATCGGGGTTATTATGGGTGCCAATATTGGGACCACTGTGACAGCGCAGATCATTGCTTTTCGACTGGAACACTATGCTTTGCCGGCAATCGGCATTGGCGTGTTCATGCATTTTTTCAGCAAAAGCCGAAACAGCAAATATTTCGGGCAGATTCTGATGGGTTTTGGTGTATTGTTCCTTGGGATGTCTACGATGTCCGGAGCACTAGTACCACTGCGCGGGTCCCCCGTTTTTGTGGATCTGATGACCGGAGTAGGGCGCAATCCCCTCCTTGGCGTCCTCATTGGTTTTGCTTTTACGGGAATTGTTCAAAGCAGTTCAGCCACCATCGGGGTCCTCCAGGCTTTGGCAGGACAAGGACTGATCGGCATCGGCGTGGCCCTGCCCATTCTCTTCGGTGAAAACATCGGCACTTGCGTGACCGCGATGTTATCGAGTATAGGCACTTCGGTCAGTGCCAGACGAGCAGCCATGGCGCATCTGATCTTTAACCTGGTTGGAGCGATCATTTTTATGATTTTGCTCCCTGTTGTCGTGCGGTACATTACCTACACCTCTACAGATGTTGTGCGACAGGTGGCCAACGCCCACACCATTTTCAATGTTACCAATACTGTCATTCAGTTCCCCGCCATCGGACTGCTCAACCTGCTGGTCCGGAAACTGGTTCCCGGTGAGGACTTTTTCATAGAAAGAGGCACCAAGTTTATTGATAAGCGACTGATGGAAACACCGGCCGTTGCTGTTGGACAAGCTCAGAAAGAGGCCGTGCGCATGGGCCGAATTGTGCAGGAAGCCATGGATGATGCATTGATTGGATTCATTCGTGAGGATGAAAAGGCAATCGCTAATGTGAAAAAGCGTGAAGATGTGATCAATGAACTGGAAAAGGAGATCATTGACTATCTGATTACATTATCCAAGCGTCCGGTGGCAGATGATGACAGCAAGAAGATTAACATTCTCTTAAATACCATTAACGACATTGAGCGAATCAGCGACCACCTGGTGGATATCGTAGAATTTGCCGAAGAGAAAATAGAAAACCGACTGCCCTTTTCTACCTATGCTATTGAAGAGCTCCAGTACATGTTCGGCAAAGTCAAGTCACTGTTTAGTCGTACCCTGGATGCACTGGAGGCCGATGATTTTGATCTGGCCAGGGAACTGATGCCCTACGAAGATGAAATTGATCAGATCGAAAAAGATCTGCGGCGCAGCCACATTCGGCGGCTGCATGAGGGTAAATGTTTCACTGCATCCGGAGTTATTTTCCTGGATGTGATCAGTTATCTGGAAAGAATCGGCGATCATGCTACCGCCATCGCCAGCGCGGTTCTCGGCAATCTCTAGGCAGAAACCTATCTGCCTTATTTTTTTTTGCCCCAAAACGGCTGGCTGATGGGCAGGGAACTGGCTGGACAGGATAGAAAATATAGGGTACAGTAAGCATGAACGAGAAGATAAGGAGGGAGCAAACCAATGACAACTAGAATTGGTATCAATGGTTTTGGACGGATTGGAAGAGCGGCATATCGTTCTGCTCTGCAGTACCCTGACCTGGAAATTGTGGCTGTGAATGATCTGACGGATCCGGCTACCATTGCCCATCTGTTGAAGTATGATTCTGTTTATGGTGTATTTCCAAAGGATGTCAAGTCAACTGAAAGCGGAATGCTGGTGGATGGCAAGGAAGTTAAAGTATCTGCTCAGCGGGATCCGAAGGATATCCCGTGGAAGGATCTGGGAGTGGATATCGTTCTTGAATGCACAGGTGTTTTCCGCGACAGGGAGAAAGCTGCCAAACATCTGGAAGCAGGTGCCGGCAAAGTAATCATTTCCGCTCCGGCAAAGGACGAGGATATAACCATTGTTATGGGTGTCAATCATGATAAGTATGATCCGGAGAACCACCACATCATTTCCAATGCATCCTGTACGACCAACTGCCTGGCACCAGCTGTAAAAGTACTTAACGACCGTTTTGGTGTTGAACGAGGGTTGATGACAACCGTACATTCCTATACCAATGATCAGGTGATTCTAGATATTGCGCATAAGGACTTGAGGCGGGCACGGGCTGCAGCGATGAATATCATTCCGACGACCACGGGGGCTGCCAAAGCCATCTCTCTGGTTATTCCTGAGTTGAAAGGAAAACTTAACGGCTTTGCATTGCGTGTTCCGACCCCCACAGTATCCACCGTGGATCTGGTAGTCGATCTGCAAAAGGAAGTCACTGCTGAGGAGATCAATCACGCTTTTGCCGATGAGGCAGCGGGATCATTGCAGGGGATTCTCGCCATCACCCATGATCCGGTTGTGTCATCAGACTTTAGAGGCAGTTCCTATTCTTCCATCATCGATGGCCAATCCACCATGGTTATCGGCGGCAATATGGCAAAAATAATTGCCTGGTACGACAATGAATGGGCATATGCTACTCGCTTGCTGGATCTTGCTCAATTTATCATTGCTGCCCGTTAAAGACTGGAGGTACCATGGATGAAGAAGAAAACCGTTCGGGACATTGCTGTACAAGGAAAAACCGCTCTGGTACGGGTTGATTTCAATGTTCCTTTCAATGATGATGGCAAGATAAGCGATGATAAGCGCATTCAAGAAGCGTTGCCTACAATCCGCTATCTGATTGAGCATGAAGCCCGGGTAGTGCTGATGTCTCACCTAGGGCGCCCCAAGGGAAAATTCGTGGATGAACTGCGTTTGGACCCAATTGGAGAACATTTGGCAAAACTACTCGGTAAGCCTGTCCAAAAAGTTGATGACTGCATTGGGGAACAAGTGCAGCAGGCTGTGGAAAATATGCAGGCAGGCGATGTTTTGTTACTGGAAAACATTCGATTTTACCCAGAAGAAGAGAAAAATGATCGGGAATTTGCCCGCAAACTGAGCGAACTGGGCGATCTTTTCGTCCTGGATGCCTTTGGTACAGCCCATAGAGCCCATGCATCCACAGTAGGCATCGCGTCCTACCTGCCGGCAGTTGCCGGGCTATTGATGGAAAAAGAGCTGACAATTTTGGGCAATGCCATGGAGAATCCGCAAAAACCTTTTGTGGTGATCATTGGGGGAGCCAAAGTATCGGATAAAATCGGCGTTCTTGAACATCTGCTGGACAAAGCGGATACTTTGCTGATCGGTGGTGGCATGGCCAACACATGCTTGAAAGCGAAAGGGTATGGGGTA
>CAZDAI010000031.1:0-18094 GCA_964503545.1 uncultured Candidatus Sumerlaeota bacterium | reverse complement strand
GACACCCGCCATCAGACTCATGACCACTGTAAACATGTAGGCCAGGTTGCGGGCTAGAAGAATGGCGACCAGTATCGCACCACCTGCCACCGGGATCATAAACCCGGAAATGGTACCCAGTACTTTGCTGATCAGCAGAGTCAGTACACCGATGACACCCAGCAAAATCAGACTGCTGTCATCGTAGAAAAGATGGGGAACCGTCTGCAGCATATAGACTCCCACCATGGCCAGCAAAAGCACCACAAAAACAGCCAGCCCTAACACCCGAGCCACATCGATACTAGAACGTTGCAGCCCCAGATCTTCCAGTATGGCAATGTGTTCTTCGGTAACAATTTCACCGGATCGCACGATGATCTGATCTTTGAGTATTTGAATGGGATTTCTTTCCACTTCTTCAATCTCCAGCTGGATGCGCCGGTTGGTTTCTGCTTCATTGAAGAGCATATTGGGTGTTAGCTTATTCTGTGCCGTCAGCAGCACAAAGGTGCGCTGTTCTCCATTCATCGTCAGCCCCATAATCCGACTGCTCATCATTTCATACGCATCGTCATACTGCTCTTCTTTGATCCCACCCTGCATGGCGGTGCGCAAGGCCTGACGGATTTCATTCTCCATCCGTGTCCGTTCCTGGCTGGATGCCCCCACAACCGTATTCAGCACCCCATCCGGAACAGCATAATCCAGACTTTCTTTGAGCAGCTCGGCTCGCTGGCTGCGTTCAAGGGAGTCATCGTCTATAAGCTCACCAATGTAGGCAAACATCTGAGTGACTTCGGCCTCCGCTTCATCAATTAAGCTCAGATCCAGATCATAGACCATGGGTACCCCGGCAATTTTTTCTGCTTTGAGGGCATCGGTTGCCTTGCGATTAACCACCGTCCGTGTCGCGCGAATATCTGCAGGGGACACATCTCCGGCGGTCAGGTGCAGACGTTGTGGCATGATGCTGCCCACCACCACCAGTAAAAAGGCAGCAAAAATCGCAGCGGCTACCAGGCCACGTCGATTCACATGATTTAATTCAATGCGCGTTCCAGCCAACTGCTGCAGACGCTCTTTCAATTGTTCCCAGGCACTCATCCAATCGCTCCTGTCCCGGGCGGCTGTGCCGCTTTAATCTGCATCTGTATTTTCTTCATAAGCACGAATAATCTTCTGCACCAGTTCATGGCGGACCACATCATACTCTGTGAAGTAGACAAAGCGAATCCCTTCGATCTCTGTGAGGATTCTTCGAGCATGATCCAAGCCCGATCCCTTGCCCAAGGGCAGGTCTTTTTGTGTCAGGTCACCTGTAACAACCGCCTTTGAGCCAAAGCCCATGCGCGTCAGAAACATTTTCATCTGCTCCAAGGTTGTGTTTTGCGCTTCATCCAGAATGATATAGGCATCATCTAACGTTCGGCCTCGCATGTAAGCCAGGGGCGCCACTTCAATGATACCTCGCTCCATGTATTTCTGCACCGTCTCCATACCCATAATATCATACATGGAATCATAAAGGGGACGCAGATACGGGTCCACCTTCTCCTGCAAGTCGCCGGGTAAAAATCCCAACTTCTCGCCTGCTTCCACTGCAGGCCGGGTCAGAACAATCCGGTTCACTTCCCGGTTTTTCAATGCAGTGGCTGCCATGGCAACAGCCAGGTATGTCTTCCCCGTTCCCGCCGGCCCAATGCCAAACACCAGATCGTTCTCCCGCATGGCATCCACATAGACTTTCTGCCCCAAGGTCTTTGGCTTGATTTTTTTCCCTCGGAATGTGGTGCCAATGGAATCAGTAATCATTTCACCCAATCGGTCACTACCGCCTTCTTTGACTGTTTGGATCAGATAGCGGACATCCTGAGGATTCAATCCCGCACCATGACGGTAGGATTCAGTTAGAAAGCGAAAAAGTGCTTCCACTTGCAGCGCATTGTCCCGATTGCCGCTGATACGCACCGTATCCCCCCGGGAAATGATCTGCACTGAAAAGCCGTCCTGGATCAGTTTTAGATTCTCATCAAAACGACCCAGCACAGCAGCCATTTCTTCATTGTCGGTAAAGGCATACTGTAAATGCAGTTCCCGCTCTTCGGCCAATGAACCAGGCCCTCCTTTGCACTGTACTTCTGCAATGAGACATTCGACAGGCATGAGCAGAATCCTTTTCTGAGCATTTCGAGTGAATTTTCGAAAAAAATTTTTTATTTTTTCTACCCAAAAAGCAGTAAAAACCTCTGAAATACCCATCTTACAATGCTTTGCATGATTATGCATTTATTTTAATTTTCAGATAATTGCTCTTGACTTCTCAGGACGATCTGCTATAATTACTAATACAGGGACTGCACTGAACGAAAAGTCTTTTCGAAAGGAAAGACGGGGAACGGACCCGATCAGACTCGGGCGGATGGAGGAACGGCTTTTCCGGGATTGCTGGTGCATAATGTGGGTAAAACCACAATATCCCAGAACCCGAAAAAGGATGAGACCGCGAAAGCGCCTCACACGATTCCGGTCCGGAAGCCGGTTCCACACATCTGCAAATGATTGCAACTGTCAGGAAAGCAGCGCCTCTCTTAATTCGCCGGTTCCTATGGAACCTTAGGCGGAGAGGGAGAGCAAAGCCGGTAGGGATAGTGAACATCACTGCAGAGGAACCAACGAATCTAGGAGGTATTGTTCCTTCCATCCCACTGCATACCAGAGTATTCTGATAAAACAGTGGGTGGTTTTCGAAATCAGTGCAGACCCGCTTTTTATAACCACCACAGGCCGGCTGTCTGCCGGACCTGATAAAAAGAGACTGGGAGGGTTTGATCAGCGCCGCCGGCCTGTTCCCCCCAGTCTCTTCGTGATTTTACCTTTTGTACAGTTTGCCAGTGAACTTGCATAATACATATTTATGCAAGTTTTTTGCATGGACCTTGACCATACATTCTGCCTGGAAAAATGAAACCCGCCCAAGGCCTGTTGAGGGCTTAAGGCGGGTGTACTTGCCGGATCATTGTTCGGACCCAAAGCGTTTGGGATTATCGCTCCTGAAGCGGTGCCCGCAAGGGTCGCCGTGATCGTGGCGCACCAAGAATCTCACTGTACAATATGGCTGCCTGCAGGTTCTGGGGCTGCATCAGATCCGATCGGATCCGCTGCAATGACGCACCCTTCGCTGCTGTTTTCTTCTCTTTGGCAACAATCGGACTGGTCTCAAGCACCTGTTGCTCCTGCGCAGCGATGGTATCCTGGGCCACTGCCGCTGCTTCTTGCAGCCGGCTGAGCGGTCGTGCCGTTTCGCCCTCTTTCATAAGCCGGGCTTGCCGGGGCGCTCGTTCGGGCCGACTGCGCACAGGGGGCGGCGCAATCTCTTGGGGTGCTTCCTCCCGAGAAAGGGTGCCTCGCTCCCGCCGTTGCCGCACCGGCCTTTCCGGTCCCTTTTCCTCCTGGACTTGCGGCCGTGGCTGGGGACGCGGCAGCGGACCGCCTCGTTGAGCCTGCTGCTCTTTCTGTAGACCTTTCATCACCGATGTGACAATCCAGAATATAACCAGAGGTATAAATACTTCCATGGGGTAATCCCTCCTGACACCCTACTTCTTGCCGCTGTCCTTGCTGTCGGTTTCTGAACCGGCATGGGCGATGGCATCCCGCATCTGAGTATCCGAGATTACATTACGCATGTTGTAGTAGTCCATCACACCCAGCTTGCCTTCCCGCAATGCTTCGGCTAAAGCTTTGGGTACTTCGGCTTCTGCTTCCACCACTTTGGCACGCATTTCCTGTACCGCCGCCTGCATTTCCTGTTCTCGAGCAACAGCCATGGCGCGTCTTTCTTCCGCTTTCGCCTGGGCAATGCGTTTGTCCGCCTCAGCCCGGTCACTCATGAGTTCTGCACCGATGTTGCGGCCGACATCCACATCAGCAATATCAATGGAGAGAATTTCGAATGCTGTTCCAGCATCCAATCCCTTATTCAGTACGGTGCGGGAGATGCTGTCCGGATTCTCCAGTACATCTTTATGGGAAGCCGCTGAGCCAACCGTGGTGACGACCCCTTCTCCAACCCGGGCGATGATGGTTTCTTCACCGGCGCCGCCAACCAGGCGTTCGATGTTAGCCCGCACTGTGACTTTGGCTTTGGCTTTCACTTCAATGCCGTCTTTGGCGACAGCAGCAATAACCGGTGTTTCAATCACCTTGGGATTAACACTCATCTGTACAGCGGTCAGAACATCTCGACCGGCCAGATCAATGGCTGCTGCCCGCTCAAACCCCAACGGAATGGCGGCACGCTGGGCTGCAATCAGAGCGTTGATGACCCGGTCCACATTGCCCCCTGCCAGATGATGGGCTTCCAATTTGTCGGTGCTCATTTCCAAACCTGCCTTAATGGCTTTGATCAAAGGGTTAACAATCTTCGTGGGTGCAATACGGCGTAGCCGCATGCCGATCAGGGCACCAATGCTGACTCGTACGCCAGCTGCCAGTGCTGAGATCCACAGGCCCACAGGGACAAAACTGAAAAACACTGAACCTACCACCAATACCAGGACCAAAATCAGTAACAAACTAAATACTTCGGGCATAACGACACCTCCATTTATTCATCCGTTATTAACTGAACAATAATGCGTGATCCTTCCACTTTCACCACCCGTACCATCTGCCCGGCGGGTAAAAATCCGCCTTCGCTGACAACATCCACCCGGATGCCATCGATTTCTGCGATTCCTGCCGGTCGCAGCATGGTCACCGTCCGGCCTTTCTTGCCAATCAGCTCCACAGGCTCTGCTGTGGAAATGTACCCGGATTCCCGGTTCATGCTGTCTTTTAGAATCAGACGGTTCCAGACGGTACTATCTTTGAAGAAACGAAGCATAATCCCCGTTACCGCCACAGCACCGAAGAATGAAAGCATAATGGTGCGAATCGCCTGAATGGCATCGCCGGAAGTAAAATAGATTCCGGCAAACACCAAAACAATCCCGGCGATACCCGCAACCCCAAATCCGGGGGTAACGAATGCCTCCACAAAGAGTAGCAGCACACCCACCATAAAGCTGATCAGCGCTTCCCAGCCAGCCAGCCCGGCCAGCATGTGGCCGCCAAAAAAGAGAGCTAATGAAGCAATGCCGATAAAACCGGCCACGCCCCAACCGGGCAGGAAGAATTCCATGGTTAATCCCACAAAACCAATGACCAGAAAAATGGGGGCAATGCTAGGACTTGTTACAGCCCGAGCGACCCGCTCCAGCCATGTGGCTTCCACCTGACTGGTAGCAGCACCGGCTAAATCCAGCTGATTTAGAAGATCCTCCAGACTGGCTACCGAGTACTCCGCATAGCCCACTTCCTGGGCTTTGGATGCTGTGAGGGTGAGAATCTCTCCTTTTCCTACCAGCCCTGCAATTTCCAGCTCCTTATCAACCATGGCGCCGGCATAAACAGGATCTCGGCCGTTACGTTCTGCCGCCGATTCCATTTCTCCGCGCCAGGCAGAGATTACTTTGGCGGTATCCGGGTTGGTCTCTGCCGCCCCAATGCTACTGCCGGGAACCATGGCAATTTCATCTGCAGAAAGGGCAATGTAGGCGCCGGCAGACCAGGCCCGTCCGGACACATAGGCGACCACTGGCACATCCGTGCCCCGCAGCAGATCACCAATCGCCAGGGCAGCATCCACGCGGCCTCCCGGTGTGGCAATATCCAAAATGATGACATCTGCTCCTTGTTCTTCCGCCTGACGGATCCCTCGCCGGACGACACTCGCCAGACCCGGTTCAATCTCCCCCTTAATAGGGATCACCACTGCCAGGCCGTTCTCAGCGACAACCGGGGCTGCACTCTGGATGATGACGGCCACCAGGAGCAGTAAAATGATACGCCAGAGCCTTCGTTTTCCCATGGTATTCCTCCTCTCATCCTGCACTGCAAAGGAAAAGCTTGATGTGCTCTACATCAAGCTGTATCGTCTACTCCTCCCGAGGGACGAGCATCTGCTTTACCAAGCTATTGACGGCTTTTCCGTCTGCTTTGCCTTTGACCCGGGGCATGAGAACACCCATGACCCGGCCCATATCTTTCGGCGAGGCCGCATTCACCTCAGCAATGGCTTCTGCCACAATCTGCTGCAGTTCCTCCGGGGATAGCGGTTCCGGAAGATATTCCTGAAGGATGGCCTTTTCTTCCTCCAGCTGGGCAATATATGACTGGCGCCGCATCTGTTCATCTGCCGGAACTGAGTCGATGGCATCCTGCCGCAGTTTCATTTCCCGAACCACCTGGTCAAGGACTTCTTCTTCGGTCAGAGGCCGTTTTTTCTCAATCTGCGCATTCTGAAGGCTGGCGCGGACCATTCGGATCACGGCCAGTTTCAGGCGACTGCCTTCCTTATCTTTCATGGCACTTTTCATATCATTGAGAAGTCTATCATACAGGGTCATGAGTGCACCCCCTTCGTTTCACAGTCAGGACCATCGTGCTTACCGGAACTTCCGTTTCCGAGCTGCCTCGGATTTCTTCTTGCGGCGCACGCTGGGTTTTTCATAGTGCTCTCGTTTGCGGGCTTCCGCTAGAACGCCGGCCTTTTGAATCTGGCGTTTAAAGCGGCGCAATGCGTTGTCCAGGGTCTCGTTCTTGCCGACTTTAATGTCTGTCATGGTTTCTCCCTCCCCCCGCTGCCGCTTGCACGGCTGTCGCTCATTCTTGTCTCTGGGGCCTGCTTGCAAGGGTCATGCGGCCATTGGAAACAAAATATACCAAATTCAATTATACTATGAGTTACCCGAAAACGTCAAGATATCCAGTCTGCTTCCCTACCCAGGCGGCCAGGCAAAATCCCGCCCGCCCAGCAGGTGGAAATGAATATGAAAAACCGACTGTCCGGCTTTCTCCCCACAGTTGGCTACAACCCGGTACCCACCTTTATTCAAACCTTTTTCGGTAGCAATGGTCGCTGCAGCTCGAAAAATGTCGGCGGTAATGTTTGCTGCATCCCCCCGCAGATCTGTCAGGGTAGCAATATGCACTTTCGGGATAATCAGAATATGGACCGGTGCAACCGGTGCAATATCTTCAAACGCTAGCACGGCATCGTCTTCATAAACCACATTTCCAGGGATCTCCCCTCGGACAATTTTACAAAAAAGACAGGAATCCATGATTTCACCTCCCCGCTCTTGCTTGGAAAAGATTCTTCAGGTAAGGGGGGAAATCCTGCCGTACCGGTTTGTTCAGAAGCACTTCCCGTCACTTTTTTCTTGTATGCCCTGCATCATTTCCGCTGCAGCTTCAGTAAGTCGTACCGGAATGATCTTTCCGGTCAGAAGTTCACTGCCGGGGGTAAAAATTACCCGAATATATTCTTCTGTCAACCCTTCCTGCTGTTGTACAGCCGGGTCAAATTTTTCTGCCAGCACCGGAACGCATTCCCCCAGGAAGGTGCGATGAAACGCTAGCGACTGGGCTGCCGCCTGTTGGTGTAAAATGCGGCTTCGCTCTTCTTTGACCGGGCCGGGTACGGTGTTGGCCATTACCGCCGCTGGCGTTTTCGGCCGGGGAGAGAAGGCAAATACATGGGTGCGGCTGAATGCTGCAGCAGCTACAACTTTTTGCGTATTGGCAAATTGTTCTTCACTTTCTCCCGGAAATCCAACAATCACGTCGGTGGTGATGCCAGCCCGGGGGAACCGTTTACGGATGGCCGCCACAACTGCCATAAAATCGGCTGAACGATAACGGCGATTCATTTTTGCGAGGATTTCATCATCGCCGCTCTGGAGGGGAATATGAAAATGACGGCAGACCTTCTCCAGGGATTTCATTGCATCCAAAAAACCGTCTGTAACTTCGGTGGGTTCAATGGAACTGATCCGTATGCGTTCTAAACCGGATACAGCATGGACAGCCTGCAAAACCGTCTGCAGACTGCTGCCATCATCCAGATCTGTACCATAGAGGCCGAGATTTACACCGGTGATCACAATCTCTGTATACCCGCGGTCTGCCAGACGTTGTGCCTCGGCTGATATATTAGCCAGCTGGCGGCTGCGGACCGGTCCTCGGGCATAAGGTACCATGCAGTAGGAACAAAACTGATTGCAGCCCTCCTGGATTTTTAGAAAAGCACGGGTGCGTTCGCTGCCTTCCTGCAACGAGAGTTCCTCAAAAGTTTTCACCTGCATAATATCGCCTACAGCACACACAAGACCGCTGTCTTCCAGATTCTCAACCAGCTGAACCATGTCCTTTCGCCCTTGCGTACCCACCAGGAGATTCACTTCCGGCATCTGACGCAGGGCATCAGCACCCACCTGGGCATAGCAGCCGGACACCACAATCCGAGCCATGGGATTCTGTCGGCGGGCCCGGCGGATCATCTGGCGGGTTTTCCGCTCGGCAGCCAGTGTCACAGCACACGAGTGTACCACATAAATAGCCGCCGGTTCAGTAAACGGCACCATCCGGTAGCCCGCTGCTGTGAACAGCTCCCGGATGGCGTCGGCTTCATATTGATTCACTTTGCATCCAAGTGTGTAGATTGCAAACGTCTTCATTTCTGACCTCCCAAATCTCCCGCTGCAAAAAAAAGCGCAGCAGCGGCTACCAGGCCGGCGGTCTCTGTACGTAAGATCCGCGGGCCGAGCGTTGCTGTCCGTACGCCACAAGCCATGGCCATTTCCGCCTCTGCCCCACTAAAGCCACCTTCTGGACCCACCAGCAGTCGCACTCTTTCTACATCGTCCGTCCAAAGCTCTTTGAGGGATACACACTGCTCCCCTTCCCAAAGCATCACATCCAGCGTGTCCGCTGTTTGCTCTGCCAACACCTCCGCAAGAGTGGCGGGCAGGGCAACATGAGGGATGATGGTGCGCCGGGCCTGTTTGGCGGCCTCTTCTGCAATCTTTTGCCAACGCTCTGTTTTTTGCTTTCCTTTGTCTTGATCCAGTCGGACCACAGCACGTTCACACAGCAACGGTACAAATGAGACCATCCCCACCTCTGTCCCTTTTTGGATGATATCATCCATTTTGCCAGCTTTCGGCAAGCCCTGCACCAGCGTAATTTTAAGTAGTGGCTCACGAGGGATGCTAATATTTTGGAGCAGCGCCCCTACCACCTGATTGTTGTCCAATTGCTCGATGCGGGCTTCCCATTCCTGCCCGTGGGGTGTTATCACCTGGATGAGATCCCCCGGTCGCAGGCGCAATACCCGGGTAATATGGCGTACATCGCTGCCGGTTATGCGAAAGAAGTCATGACTCATGTTTTGCTCAGCCAAAAAGAAACGATTCATGAGACACCCTCCTTGCGGGCGGTCAGCGCCACCCAGTCTCCATCCTGCAGCACAGTATCCAGTCGGAACCCATATTTTCGGATCGCAACCGCTACATCCGCCAAGCGGTTCGCGATAATCCCAGAGGCGATAAAGAGTCCATCCTCTGTTAGTCGTTCCCGCACACAGGGGAGAATATCGATAATGACATCGGCGATAATATTGGCGACAATCACCTGGGCTGGTCCTTGGAGATCACGGCAGATTCCAGTGTGAAAATCAGTCTGCGGGGTTACATGGTTTAAATGGGCATTTTCCTGCGCGACCCGGACAGCGGTACTGTCGATATCCACTCCTGCTGCCTGTTGCGCTCCCAGCAGAATCGCCCCAATGGCCAGGATACCCGATCCGCAGCCAATGTCCAGAACCGTTTCCCCACCACAGATGGTGCGGTCCAGAATTTCCAGACACAGACGTGTTGTAGGATGGGTTCCGGTGCCAAATGCCATTCCCGGATCCAGCCAGAGCCGTACTCGGCCAGGCGGAACATCCCCTGCTTCCCAGGTGGGCTGAATCCAAAGACGCTCGCCCACAGGTAGGGGTTTAAAGAAAGCTTTCCAGGCATGGGCCCAGTCTTCTTCATCGATAGTCGTGGTTTTTTGCCTCCCGGAGCCAACAGCCACTCCCGCAGCCGCAAGCACTGCCAGGTAGCTGTTGACCTTTGCCAGCAACGGTGCTAAGGACATTCCGCCGGGAGCATAAAAACGGACCCGGACTTCCCCGTCCGGGTCGTCCGCCTCCGTCATATCTTCTGCTTCCCACCCGCCCCGCTGGCGCAGACGCCGCACAGCCGCCGGGTCATCCATGGCTACCCCCACCACCTCTGTATCACTGAGAAAGACAGCCAGTGCTTCGGCGGCCGGATGGGTTAGACTGATTTCAATTTCCTGCCATTGCATCAGGCTTCACTCCCGTCAGTTCACGCCAAAGGCATCTTTCATCTTCCGGAAGAAGCCTCGGTCTTCTTTGCTCACTTCCTGACCGCCTTCTTTGCCAAAGGCCCGCAGGAGTTCCTTCTGTTTTTCAGTGAGGGTGCGCGGTGTCACCACTGCAACCCGGACATGATGGTCCCCCCGGCGATCACTGCGCATGTGGGGTATGCCTTTTCCGCGAATGCGGAAGCGACTCCCGGTTTGAGTGCCGGCTGGAATTTTCAGTTTCACTTTTCCATCCAGGGTTTCTACCTGCAACTCATCCCCTAATGCTGCCTGGACAAAGGAAATCGGTACTTCCGAATACACATCGTAGTCATGCCGCTGAAAATGGGGATGGGGTTTTACACGGATCAGAATATAGAGATCTCCGCGGGGAGCACCCTTTTCACCGGCTTCCCCTTCGCCGGCGACTCGCATCCGGGCTCCATGATCCACACCGGCCGGAATCTTTACATGAATCTTGCGTCGCTCACGGACCCGCCCGCTGCCATTGCACTCGGAGCAGGGATCTTCGATGATCTGCCCACGGCCCTGACAGGTTGGACAGGTACGTACATTGGTGAACTCGCCAAACGGGGTCTGCTGACGCTGGCGCTGCTGTCCTGTACCCTGGCAGTCCTTACATGTCTGGGCCTGGGTGCCTTTTTTTGCACCTGTCCCGCCGCACTCATCACAGTCTTCCATCCGGGGAATCACAATATCCCGTTCGATGCCAAAGGCCGCCTCTTCAAAAGTAAGCTCCATTTCATACTGGAGATCGGCACCCCGCTGGGGGCCGCGTCGTTGAGCACCGCCAAAGCCCCGGCCACCGAAAAACATATCAAAAATGTCTCCCATATCGCCAAAACCCTGAAAATCGCCACTTTCAAATCCGCCGGAACCAAATCCATTGGCCCCATTTTCCATATGGCCAAAGCGATCATACTGGGTGCGCTTTTGGGGATCATTGAGCACCTGATAAGCCTCACTGACTTCTTTAAATTTTTTATCTGTTTCCGGATCATCTTTGTTTGCGTCCGGATGGTACTGACGAGCCAGTTTCCGGTACGCTTTCTTGATCTCTTCACCGGTTGCGTCCCGCCCGACGCCCAATACTTCGTAATAGTCCCGTTTGCTCACCCAAAATCACCTACTTGTCTGGTTTCCTTGGCAATGAGAGGGGTCTGTAGACCCCTCTCAAGCCCCCACATCTTACTCTTCTTTCTTTTCGTCATCCATTACTTCATATTCAGCATCATAGACCGGTTCGCCACTTTCTTGACCGCCACCACCGGCTTCACTGCCGCTGGCCGCTTCCTGCTGCTCGGCTGCTTTTGCATAGACTGCAGATGACAAATCATAAAGCACTTTGGTCAGCTCTTCTGTATCTTTTTTGATCTGCTCCACATCAGTACCAGCAACCGACTTTTTCAATACCTCTACTGCCGCTTTCACTTTTTCGGTAAGTTGTACATCGGCTTGTTCGCCGACTTCTTTTACCGTTTTTTCAGCGTTGTAGATCAGCGAATCTGCCTGGTTGCGCGCTTCCACCTCTTCTAGGCGTTTCTTGTCTTCTTCAGCATGCTTTTCTGCATCTTTCATCAGTTTTTCAATCTCTTCCTTGGAAAGTCCGGAAGAGGAAGTTATGGTTATCTTCTGCTCCTTTTTAGTGCCTAAGTCTTTGGCAGATACATTGACGATGCCGTTGACATCAATATCGAAGGAAACTTCAATTTGGGGAATTCCCCGTGGTGCAGGGGGAATGCCGTCCAAAGAGAATCGTCCCAGCGTTACATTATCGGCGGCCATCTTCCGCTCACCCTGGAGTACATGGATTTCGACACTGGTCTGCTGATCGGCAGCCGTGGAGAAAACCTGACTCTTGGTGGTGGGGATCGTTGTATTGCGCTCAATCAGGCGGGTGAAGATTCCGCCGAGAGTTTCAATGCCCAATGACAGGGGCGTTACATCCAACAGCAGGACATCTTTCACATCGCCGGCGATAATCCCGGCCTGGATTGCTGCACCCATAGCCACCACTTCGTCGGGATTAATGCCCCGATAGGGTTCTTTACCTGTTAGTTTTTTAATGGCTTCCTGAACAGCCGGGATCCGGGTGGAGCCGCCCACCAGGATAATTTTATGGATATCCGCAGCCTTCATACCCGCATCCGCCATGGCCTTGCGTGTCGGCTCCATCGTGGCATCCACAAGATCTGCTGTCAACTCTTCGAATTTGGCTCGGGATAAATTGATGTCCAGATGCTGAGGCCCTTCTTCACCGGCTGATATAAAGGGAAGATTGATGTTGGTTGTCATCAACGACGAGAGTTCAATCTTTGCCTTTTCTGCTGCTTCTCGCAGTCGTTGCAGGGCAGTTCTGTCTTTTTTCAGGTCAATACCGGTTTCTTTTCTAAACTCAGCTGCCAGGAAATCCACAATTCGCTCATCGAAATCGTCACCACCCAGCCGATTATTACCGCTGGTTGCCAATACTTCGATAACTCCTTCGCCCAATTCGAGGATGGATACATCAAAGGTGCCACCGCCCAGGTCAAAAACAAGCACCTTCTGATCGTCTTCCTTATCCAGCCCGTAAGCCAAAGCAGCAGCTGTGGGCTCATTGATGATCCGCATAACTTCCAGTCCCGCAATTGTTCCGGCATCTTTGGTGGCTTGACGCTGGCTGTCGGTAAAGTAGGCCGGTACGGTAATGACTGCCTTCTCTACTTTTTCACCGATATAGTTTTCTGCATCCTGTTTTAGCTTCTGGATAATCATTGCGGAGATTTCCTGAGGGCTGTAATCTTTGCCATCAATACTCACTGTATGATTGGTTCCCATTTCCCGTTTGATGGAACTGATAGTGCGGGCCGGGTTGGAGATCGCCTGCCGTTTGGCAACTTGCCCTACCAAACGCTCGCCGCTCTTGGAAAAGCCCACCACAGAAGGCGTTAGCCGATTCCCTTCCGCGTTGGGGATGACTGTAGGCTCACCGCCTTCAATGAAGGCCACTACAGAGTTGGTTGTTCCCAGATCTATGCCGATTACTTTTCCCATATACAATACCTCCTGTTAATTTTCAGTATGATTTATTCGTCATCCTGCGTGGAGACGACAACCATGGCCGGACGTATCACCCGGTCCTGCCGACAGTAACCACGCTGGGTTTCATTCACGACCGTATTTTCCGGTTGATCAGGCACACAGATTCGCTGCACCGCTTGATGGCAATCCGGATCAAAGGGTTTGCCTATGCATTCGATGGGAGTGATCCCTTCTTTGTCTAACACATCCCGCAGGCGCCGGTAAATCAGTTCAACACCCGCCAGCAGGCTGGGATCACCAGTCTGCTTCTGGGCTACCCGGATGGCACGTTCCAGATCATCCAAGACCGGCAGCAGGTTGGCCACAAATCCATCCACAGCATCGTGATAAATCCGTCCCTGTTCTTTTTGCACTCTCTTGCGATAATTGTCAAAATCCGCCTGCATACGAATCAGCTGCTGACGACAGGCTTCTAGTTCTGCCCCGTCTCTATGTGCAGCTGCCTCCGGGACCGGCTCATGCAGGTCGTCTGCCTGTCCCTCTGCTGCCAGCGGATCGGTCTTCTTTTTCTTCACCATCTCACTCACCGCCTCGTAGTAGTCCGTTGCTTATGCCCATTAGCTGGAGCACTTTTTCCCCGCCAGAGAATCATTCAAGTGACGAGTAATGCGTTCCATAACTGTTATGACCCGGCTGTAATCCATGCGGGTCGGTCCTAAAACACCCACAGTTCCCACCAGCTTGCCCCCAATTTCATACCGGGCTGTTACCATGCTTAGATTTTTCATTTCCGCCAAAGCGTTTTCCTGGCCGATACGAATGGTAATCCCTTCCGGTGCCAGGTCCGTCAGCACCTGCCGCAAGGTGGATTCTTCCTCCAACAAACTCAATACCAGCCGTGCTTTTTCTACATCGCGAAACTCCGGCTGACTGAGAATATTGGTAGCCCCGCCCAGGTACATGCGTTCTTCCTGACAATCCAGGACGGTTTCATCCATGATCTGCAGGACCTGTTCAAGCATCTGCCGGGCCAGATGCACCCGATCCAGACGGGAATTCAATTCAGCCTGTAGCTCCTGAAAGAG
Source organism: uncultured Candidatus Sumerlaeota bacterium (assembly GCA_964503545.1). Classification (GTDB taxonomy): domain Bacteria; phylum Bacillota; class SLNR01; order SLNR01; family SLNR01; genus JAXGQE01. The sequence continues at coordinate 3,725 of CAZDAI010000031.1, read as the reverse complement.
CGCTGTTTTAACATCCTCCAGGGTTTTCCCCCGCAGCCGCTCATTCATAATCTGAGCAATATCGGTCAGTTCTTCTTCCCGGATGCCTGCTGGCAGGTCCACATTGCGATGTTCGACGATGCCAGTTTCATTCACCAAGACAATCACAGCCGTTCGCTCACCGATGGGCAGGATCTGCAGATAGCGCAATTCCTGTTCTGACAGTGCTGGCCCCAGAATCAGGGAAGTGTAGTTGGTCATCTGGGAGAGGATTTTGGCTGTCCGCTGAATCTGCAGATCGATCTCTCGTGCCCGGGTCCGGTACCAGTCGTCAATGCGGGCGATTTCCCGGGCAGCCAGTTCATGCATGCCCAGCATAAAATCCACATAGAATCGGTAACCTTTATCCGAGGGGATACGGCCGGCCGATGTATGGGGCTGTTCCAGATAGCCCATTTCTTCCAAGTCCGACATCTCATTGCGGATGGTCGCCGGACTGACCCCCAGATTGTAACGGCGGGCAATAAAACGCGATCCAACGGGTTCCGCTGAATCAATGTAGCTGTTGATAATTGCCTGGAGAATGCGTTTTTTGCGTTCATCCATCGCCATTGCATTCACTCCTCTGTTAGCACTCTAACCTAACGAGTGCTAAGGTACTACTAAAAAAATACCATGTGTCTGCAGGTTTGTCAAGAGAACGCTGGAAAATCAGGCCAGACTGCCAATAAATTCCCGACCGATCCGGTTATTGAAACGCAAGCCCAAGGCCGTGGGCTTAATCCGCCCAGCAGATACAGTTAATAGCCCCTGATCGGAGAGCCGCTCTAAGGGGACTGCAAAAACATCCAGAGGATCCAGTTGGAAACGCTCACAAAACCAGGGCACCGACAGCCCTTCTGTCAGTCGAAGAGTCATCATCATGGTTTCTTCCATCTCCCCTGAGTGAGTGACGGTTTCCTGCCAGTCCACCAAGGCCTGCCCGTAGGTGACGCGCTGGATGTATGCGGCTGGATCATGAACATTGCTGCTGCGCGCACCGTTAAGGAAGGAGAAAGCACCGGCGCCCAAGCCAATGTAAGGTTCATTGTGCCAATAAATCAGGTTGTGGCGGCTTTCCCGGCCAGGTCGGCAGTAACTGGATATTTCATAGCGTATCAGACCTTGGGCAGCCAGCCCGACTGTGGCATCGTCTGCCATCTGGGCTTCTTCATCCTCGGGAGGCAGCTGCCACTCACCCGCGGCAATCTTTTCCGCCAAGGGTGTGTTTTCTTCCACCTGCAAGCCGTAGGCGCTGACATGGTCCGGGGCCAGGCTCCCGACCTGCGCCAAGGTTCGCTGCCAATCCTCCCGATCTTGCCCGGGCAAACCATAAATCAGATCCACACTGATGTTGTCGATACCGGCCTGCCGTGCACCAGCGTATGCTGTCTGGGCATCTTCCCATGTGTGGATCCGGCCGATTTTACGTAGTAAATCATTGTTGGCAGACTGAATCCCCAGACTAAGCCGGTTGACTGGACTCTTTGCCAGGACAGCCAATGTATCCTTGCCCATTGTTCCAGGATTAGCTTCCAGCGTGCATTCTCCTTCGCCAAGCACCGGCACTATCTCAGCCAAAGCCCCCAGGAGCTTCTCTAAAAGCGTGGGCGGCAGCAGAGAAGGCGTCCCGCCGCCGATGTATACGGTGCGTACGCCTTTTTCCATTAGTCGGGGCCCTGCCTCAGTCATTTCCCTGATCAGTGCATTGACATAGTCTCGCACCAGATCCCCTTCAGAGTGCACCGGGATAGACCAGAAACTGCAGTAAAGGCACTTTTGCCGGCAAAAAGGGATATGGATGTATAAACCGATGGAGCGGGTCATAAGTCTGCCCCCTCTATTCTAGTTTCAGCACAGCCATGAAGGCTTCCTGTGGAATCTCCACGGTCCCCACCTGCTTCATGCGCTTCTTTCCTTCTTTCTGTTTTTCCAACAGTTTACGTTTTCGAGAGATGTCCCCGCCGTAACACTTGGCCAGAACATCCTTACGCATGGCCTTGACACTTTCCCGGGCAATGATCTTGTTGCCAATGGCTGCCTGGATGGGAATATCAAACATCTGCCGTGGGATAATGCTTCGTAGTTTTTCCACCAGCTGACGGCCACGGGATACCGATTTTTCCCGATGGACAATACAAGATAATGCATCCACAATCTCACCGTTTAACAGGACATCCAGCTTAACCAGATCTGCCTCTTGGTAACCTTTGAATTCATAATCAAAGGAGGCATACCCCCGAGTTCGGGATTTAAGCTGGTCGAAAAAGTCATACATGATTTCACTCAAGGGTAGATCGTAACTGAGCACCACCCGGGAAGCATTGAGATATTCCATGTTGTGAAATACCCCACGCCGTTCTTGAGCAATCTCCATAACAGCACCCACATATTCGTTAGGAAGAATGACGGTTGCTTTCACCAGAGGCTCTTCAATCATCTGAATCTCAGTTTGGGCTGGTAGTGCCGCTGGATTCTCCACGGTCATGATGGTGCCATTGGTCTTTGTGACACGATACAGCACGTTGGGGGCTGTAATGACAAGATCCAGATCATATTCTCGCTCCAGCCGCTCCTGAATGATCTCCATATGGAGCAATCCCAAAAACCCGCAACGGAAACCAAACCCAAGGGCCAGCGAAGTCTCTGGCTCAAAGCTGAGCGCTGCATCGTTGAGTTTCAGTTTATCCAGGGCATCGCGCAATTCTTCGTAATCCTTGGTTTCTGCTGGATACATACCGCAGTATACCATGGGTGTAATTTTTCGATAACCGGGCAGCGGTGTTTGGGCTGGTTTCTCTGCCTGGGTAATGGTATCGCCCACTTGGGAGTCCTTGACATTTTTGATGCTGCCGGTGAGAAAACCAACTTCTCCAGCAGCCAGTTCCCGCACAGTAGTCATGTCCGGACGAAATACACCGACATCGTTGACAATGAATTCTTTCCCGGTGGCCATCATCCGAATACGCTCCCCAGGGCGAATCCGCCCGTCCACCATCCGTATATATGGGATTACCCCCTTGTACGAATCATAGAGTGAGTCAAAAATGAGGGCACGCATCGGTGAGTCGGCATTGCCGATCGGCGGTGGGATTTTGGCAATCAGCGCTTCCAGAACATCCTCAATGCCGGTCCCCAGCTTGGCGGAGACCAGGATTGCCTCACTGCCATCAATGCCGATCACATCTTCCAGCTCCCGTCGAATCCGATCCGGATCCGCATTGGGCAAATCAATCTTATTAATCACCGGCACGATCTCCAGGTCATGGTCCAATGCCAGATAGACATTGGCCAGCGTCTGGGCTTCAATGCCCTGCACGGCATCCACCACTAGCAAGGCGCCATCGCAGGCAGCCAGTGAGCGGGATACCTCATAGGTGAAGTCCACATGGCCGGGAGTGTCGATGAGGTTTAGAATATATTCTTCGCCGTCTTTTGCTATATAGTTCAGGCGAACGGCCTGAGCCTTGATGGTAATGCCTCGCTCCCGTTCCAGATCCATCCGGTCCAATACCTGCTCATCCATTTCCCGCTGACTGAGGGTCCCGGTGTACTCCAATAGCCGGTCCGCCAGAGTGGATTTGCCGTGATCAATATGGGCAATAATGGAGAAATTGCGAATCCGCTCCGGGTGATAGCCTGAAGCATCTGTCGCTTTGACCATGATGGAATCACCTGCCTTCTGTTATGAATAACGAACGTATTAT
>CAZDAI010000030.1:0-18263 GCA_964503545.1 uncultured Candidatus Sumerlaeota bacterium | reverse complement strand
ACTGGTATTGGGATCTCCTCGACCATCCACCATCAGAAACGGCAGGGTCGGTACATGGACATGAACTGGTTCTAATCCACTACCATAGAACTGGCGATCCTTTTTTTTAAAGTCTACAGTTTCCATCTGATCCCATCCTCCATTTATCGAATGCTATCAGCGATAATATAGCGTGGTTCCCCGCGGGCGAGCGCCGATGGTGCCGGTTCCGACCAGAATCATCAGCACCAGCAGAATCACTCCTGCGCCTGCTGCTGTTCCATTGACAAATGGATATGCTCGAGCGAATTCGCCTATGTGACGCAGATAAATGCCCAGGAGTGTCCAAACCACCACCAGGGCGAAGAGGTAATTGCGTCTGCGTACAATGACCGTGGCTGTAATAATCGTAGCGATAGCAATCAGCGCTGCAGTCCAGATGGCTTCTGAAACACCCCATGCACCCCAGTTGCTGGCAACCAGAACTGCAGTCACATTGGCGATGGTTGCAACTGTAATCCAGCCGAAGTAGATGCTGAAAGGGCCATGCACCCAGTTTCGTTCTGCCGGTGAAGGATTCCGGCGCTGGAACAGCCGATTGAAGATAATCAGCAAGGTAAAGAACAGCGCCAGCATGATAACCAGCGACAGTTCCACAAAGAGGTAATGCCAAGCGACAATCCATAATCCATTGAAAAGGCAGGACAGGGCAAACATCCAGCCAATGGTTGCTGTTGCTGTTATGTGATCGTCATTCCAACCCGAGAAAATCCCCCACTGGTAAAGGATAAAAAGTGCCAGGCCAAGATAGATAACCAGCCAGATGCCAAAAGTAAGGGGCACAGGGACAAACAGATTTGGATAGAGATCCGAAATTTCACCGGTATTGAGGCCATTGATGGGCAGAATGTTGGCCATTGCATTGACCAGAACAACCCCAATAAAACAGATTGTATTGATGATCTGGTATTTCCGAACACTAACATGACTCCTTAGCATATCAATCTCCTCCGCATTTAAATAATATTTTCTGCCCAATCATTCCTTCATACATAAATTGAATTAATATTTCCAGCAGTAGGCTGCATTTTTCTCCTTTGCAGTCCACTCTGCGGCGTTTCCCTTTTTACATCGCAGCACCCAGCAAAGACCCTCTATCTGTTCTTTAAAAAGATGCGTGCCGGGCGATTAGCCATTTCCCAGGGATACTGGAACTGCAAGATTAATTCTGATCTCATCCTTATGTACCAGACACGAATAAGCGGCAATCTCCACACCCGCCATTGCTGCACTGCGCAGTGCCTCACCAAAGCGGGGATGCATGGCATCATTAGGAGCAAAGGCATGGATTCCTTCCATCTGGATGATAAAAATCACGTGGGCGCCGACGCCTTCTTTGCGTAGCCTTTCCAGTTCTTCCAAATGCTTTACCCCGCGAATGGTTGGCGCATCCGGGAAAAGAGCTGTGCCGTTTTCCTCCAGAGTGACTCCCTTGACTTCAATGTATGCCTGCCAAGTGTTGCCATCCCCGTATGCAAAATCAAAACGGGATGATCCAAACGCGACTTCGCTTTGGAGCTGTGCACCGGGGTCAATCTCCGGCATGCTAATCAGGCCGATACTTAACGCCTCGCGCAGAACCCGATTGGGTGCAAGGCTGTCAATGTTGATCAGGCGCTGAGCTTTCTGCACAGCAATCAGGGAATAAGCTGTTTTTCGTTTTGGATTATCTGCCTTCGCCAGATATACGGTTGCCCCAGGTATCAGAAGCTCGCGACAGCGCCCTGTGTTAGGCACATGAACGATGATCTCCTGGCCCCTCAGGCAGCAGACGGCATTGAAGCGATTGGGTCTGCTGATAAATACTGCATCTTCTACCCCTTTGTATTTCACAGTTTCTCTCGCTTTGCCCAGATTTGCACAGGCTGTGTGCTGCTCGTCAGTGCATCAAGCATTTCCTGCCAGGTCGAAAACTTGCGGGCAATATCGCCTGTCTTTACCAGCGGCATGAACACCGGTGCATACCGGTCAAGGGTCTGGCGATGAGCATCTGCCTGATCAGCACAGGCATCTTCCACAAGTGATACTAGATAGCCCTTTTGCACAGCGGATGCTGTGGTAAGGAAAACACAGATGGAAGTAACCAGACCAGCAGTTAGTAAAAACCGTTTCCCCTTATCCTTCAGGTACTGATTCAATTCAGGCAGGCAGAAAGAATCGAATGTCTGTTTGTGAAAAACCTTTTCACCCTCTTCTTCTTGTGCACAGGCTAAAACCTTTGCCCCTGAGGTCCCTGCAATGCAGGGTATGGACCCTTTCAGACGATAGGGGACCATCCAGTCGCTCTGATCGGGTGCGAATAAGGCGCGTATATGAATGACTTCCAGTCCCTCTCTGCGGCAAAAAGCGAGCAATTCCTGCACTCTCAGCGGAAATTCTGGGAACGCTATCTGCACATCATCTTCCCAGAAATCCTCCTGCACGTCAATCAGCAGCAAAGCAAATTCGTCCCAGCGCGTACTTCCCATCGTTTCCCCCTCCTGATAAGGTCTTTTGCCTACGCATGATCTGCCATGGGATGTCAGCCCCCTTATTGGCATGACCTTCTCACTGGCTCAGCTGCGCTCAGTTTCCTGGTTTTGAATAGATCAAAAAGAGCTGAATAATGCCCGGCTGTTGTAATCGGAATCCGTATGCTCATAGGCCATCCACCCAGTTTCGCCCCCTTGCTCCACCCAGGCCAACACAGCGATTCGGGGTGTATGCCCACCCCATGTATCTTCATATCGATTGTATGTTACGCTCATCTCGCGGTTTGTAAACCCGTCGTTTTCATAGTAGGGCAAAGTCGCCTGGAAAACAGCCGGTAAACCGGTATCGCGGAAAAAGAATACTCCTGAAGCAGTTACATCATCCATCGTCATGCTGACCTGGACCTCACCGGGGACCGTTTCTTCCCAAACCAGATAGGGGTTCACGGCAGCAGCGGGGATCCAGGGGAGATAGGACAGGTAGAGGATCATCATTCTCTGGCGTAATGTCGCCCCCGTCAGAATCCTGGAGCGTCCCATTGACAGTAAGGGGTATGTTTCTTCTTCAACTTCCGGCAGGAAAACGCTTTTCCCGCACAAGCGGATAAAGGGCAACTCTTTGGATGTTCCCATCCAGACCGATCCTGGAGTATGCGTATTCACATAGAGATGGGCAATCCCTTCACGCCATTGTTCCCGCTGGGGCCAAACCATGGAGAACTTCACCCGGGTTCGCACCGAAATGGATTGGGGTCTCCCGAAAGTATCTGCCTCACGCAGCCATTTTTGCACCGTCTCAGGCAATCCTGCCAACTCCTGCTCTCCGATGGTGCCCACAGACTCTCGGGGCAGATCAGCAAACATCCTGGACGCTTCCTGTCGGGCAGTTACCCAGTACCGGAAGGAGACCATCTCGACACTCAACCCCAAAAACCCAATGGTGACCAGAATGATAAATAGTCCCTGCATCCACCGCTTCATTGCCATCCCCTCCCGCCAGCGTTCGAATTTACGGCGTGTTGATGTGGATAAAGTGCTGCTGTCCTTCCATATACCAGGAAACACGGTAGCCCATGCTCTGGAAAACAAAGCGCAGGGGCACATATGTGCGTTTATGTTCGATCATATTAACGGTATCCATGGTGATTTTCTTCCCATTGACCACGATATAGTTCTTTCCAATGGGAATTTCGATGCGCTGATCGTCCCAGTAGATTTCTGCCTGGTTGCGGCTTTCATTCCAGGTGACATCCGCGCCTAGGGTTTCAGCCACACGCCTGACGGGCAGCATCGAGCGGTTGTTCTCGATAAACGGCGCCCCGCTGCCTGCACTGAAAGGAATCTGATTTCCATCGGTATACACTTTGATGTACTCATAAGCTGGAATTCCCGATGCGGTTACCACTCTGCCCATCAGCTTTTGAGCCACGCCATTAGCATAAGTTCCACTTTGATAATCCTGGAAGAATTTTCCGCCCACATACACACGGTAGGGGAAGTACCCTTTTTGAATAACGTATTCCATTGCCCGATATGGCAGCAGCCGCACTCGTTGGTATTCCTCTTCATAATAGTTTGCCGGCGTCGGAAATGTTCTTTCCGGTGTTGTTTCCACCGTAATTGTCGGCTTTTGGGTGATATTCACGGCAAAATGCGGCAGATAGCCGCCGGCGCTTGTAGCACTGACATAATGAATGATTCGGTACCCGGTGACGTTTGCTGCCATTTCAGCAAAGGGTCGCAAGACATTCTCATTAAAGGATGTGGGCAGATATTCTTTCACATAGTAGATAACTTGGCCCATGCTGTGATAGCTGAGAAATGCTCGGAATGGATAGCGTTGGATGTATGCTTCCACCATCCGGGTTTCCACCGCTGAAGCCGGGTAGGGCCCAGGATAATTCTCCAGGGAGGGCTCTGTGGGTGAATCCGCATTCTTTGTATAGAACTGATTGATCCAGCGCTTACTGCTTACATTATAGTATTCATCCGTGTAGTTGCGATTCCGGTCCACTCCTTCAATGCCCGCCTTGAGCAGTGTTACACTGCGTCCAGCCAATAGATTAATCAGATTCTGGCGCAATGTCGCGTTCTGAATTGCATCCACACCATGCTTTACGGCATCATATCCGTCAGGGTTGGATAGGATCAGAAAATGGAAAGTCCCTTGCTGCAGAATACCTGCAACGTTTACTCCAGGAATGTAACTGTTGTCGGCCACATCCATGCAGTAGTCTTCAATGGTCCGCATCAAGAGATACGAATTGATGGTTTCGCGTGAGTGCGATCCCGCTTCCAGAAAAAGCTGCGGCCGCCGAAAATAGATTTCTTCGAATGAACGGCTATTTATTCCATCGGCCATCACCAGAGCAAACACCGGCCGACCGTCAGCAGAATATCCGAGAACATCCAGCTTCAATAGTTCAGGATATGCCGCAACCAGCTGCTGGGCCTTATCATAAAAATCATGAGCCGTATAATTGAACCCCTCCTCCGGGAGGATAATCCGTCCTGCTGGTGGATCTTCATCTTCCGGATCATCCGGATCTTCCGGATCATCGAGTAAGGCTCCACCCATGCCTGCTTCCGGATCAGGAGTCTCCTCGGCTGGAAGGTTTGGTTCTTTTTCTGCATTATCCTCTTCTGCTGCACCATCACCAGGATCCGGTACAGGATCCGGCGCTGTATCGACTGGATCGGGATCCTCAGGATCCATCGGGTCAAACTGGGGAGGCTCTTCTTCCGGTTGAGGGGATTCCGGCAAAGCATCCGGATTCTCTGGCGGAAGTTCTGTTTCCTGCCCTTCGTCCGTATCCTCTTCTTCAATCACAGATTCATTCTGCACATCCATACTACCCGGTGATTCGGCTACGGCCACTACCGGCAGCCATAAAGTGCAAAGAAGAATGACGATCAGAATCCAGGCCCAACGCTTCATAAGTTCCGCCTCCTTAGGCTTGTGTGTTAAGCTCAAGTTCTAGAAAATTCACACATTTCCTTCTCGAACTGCCTCAAACTGTACTCAGGTGCAGGGAAAAAATGCGGCATTGATGATGCATAAAAAAAACAGGCTGCAGCAAACAACCTGTTTTTTGCCATACTGTTTTTCCATTTTTAAAAATTGTGCTTGGATTCTCTGCAGAATAGCTGGAAAGAGCTATCCGTCCAGCAGTTTTCTGATGATCTCGTTGGCTTTTTCTGGATTGGCCTGACCACGGGTTGCCTTCATCATCTGGCCAACCAGAAATCCCATTGCCTGGGCTTTGCCATTTCGATAATCACTAACAGGCTTTGGATGATTGGTAATGATATCGGCAGCGATTTTCTCCAGCTCGCTGTCATCACTGATTTGGCTCAGTCCCCTGCTTTGGATGATGGCCTCGGCATCTTTTCCCTCTTTGTACATGCCTTCTAGTACTTCTTTACCCATTTTCCCGCTGATGGCCCCTTGATCCACTTTTTCGATCAGACGAGCCAGATGATGAGGTTCTACGGGTGAATCTGCTATGCCGATTTGATCATTGTTCAGCAAACGGACAAGCTCAGCCTGAATCCAGTTGCTGATTTTCTTCGGTTCAGGGTAGTGTTCAACCGTTTTTTCAAAATAACAAGCCAGATCCTGTTCTTTACTCAGCTGCTGCGCATCGTAGGCAGATAGCCCCCACTCGTCCATGTAGCGTTCCATTTTTGCTTGGGGAAGTTCCGGCAAAGAGGCTTGAATCTTAGCCAGCCAGGCATCCGACACCTCAATATATCCCAACTCCGGTTCCGGATAAACACGATAGTCAGGATGTTCTTTGCTGCGCATGGAAACAGTCACTTCCTTCTGCTCATCCCAGGTGCGTGTCTCTTGTACCACTCGCTTTCCTTTACTGAGCAGTTCTGACTGACGCTTGATTTCGTACGACAATGCCTTGTGCAATGCTTTCAGGGAATTCATATTCTTAATCTCTACTTTGGGATTTAAGACATTGCTGCCTGTTTCCCGTACAGAAATATTGCCATCGCACCGAAAAGACCCTTCTTCCATTCTGCACTCGGACACCTCTCCGTAACGCAAGATGGCGCGCAGATTCTCCAGATAACTGACTGCCTCATCCGCATTGCGAATATCCGGGTGGGATACAATTTCAATCAGGGGAGCTCCGGCCCTGTTCAGATCCACCAGGGATCCTTTGGCTGTGGTGATGGTATCCCCTTCGTGTACCAGTTTCCCGGCGTCTTCTTCCAGATGAATTTGCCGGATACGAATCCGCTTCTTGCCATTTGGGGTATTAATCACAAGCTTGCCTTCTTGGCCGATAGGATCAAAGACCTGACTGATCTGGTAAGACTTAGGCATGTCCGGGTAGAAATAGTTCTTCCGGTCAAATCCCCCTAGGCGCGCAATTGTGCAGTCCAAACTCAGACTGGCCAAAATTGCCTTTTCCACTGCCTTACGGTTCAGTACCGGCATTACGCCTGGCATCCCCAGGCAAACCGGGCATACTTGGGAATTTGCATCTGCTCCGAAACGAGTGCTGCAGCTGCAAAACAGCTTGCTTTTTGTATTCAGGGCAACATGCACCTCTAATCCGATCACTGCTTCTATCATCAACGATCCCCTCCCGACTGCTGTCCAGCGACCGGAATCTGATTCCAGTCGATTTCTGTTGTCGCTACCGCTGCCAAGGCGAAAAGAAGCGGCTCTGTGTACGCTTTTCCAATCAGCTGAACCCCAACAGGCAGTCCCTCATGCAAGGCGCCGGGAAAAGCCAGGGCCGGCAGTCCGGCTAAGTTAACCCAGGCTGGCCAGTAACGCTGCAGAGGGTCATCACCTGGCAATCCGGCATGGACCGGTGCCAACAGGCAGTCATATTTTTCATATGCCTCCTGTAGCCCTTTGGCTATTAGTGTACGCAAGCGTGCTGCCTGTTTGTAATAGTGATCATACCCCTCAACACTTAAGTAATAGGTTCCAGCCAGCACTTTCTGCTTCGTCTCTTCACTCATACCGTCTGCACGGGTCTTGCGGTACATGCTGAGAACATCTTTGGCCTCAGGATTCCTGTAACCGAAGCGGACACCGTCATAGCGAGCTAAACTGGAACTTGCTTCTGCGCACTGGAGCACATAGGCGGCGAGCAATCCCTTTTCCAGGTTATCTACATGGCATTGTTCGACCAGAGCGCCTGCTCTGCGCAGCCGTTCGGCAGATAGTTTCACTGCATTTTGGGTTTTGGCGTCTGCCTGATGCAAATAGGCAGTAGGAATCCCAATCCGAATGCCCGTCAGGTCTGTCGGTTTATCCTTATCAGGGTTGGGATGAGCAATGACGGTACTGTCCATATCATCGGCACCTAGAAGCGTGTGCCATACAGCTTCGCAGTCAGACACATGTCTCGCTGCTACACCGATCTGTGCCATGGAAGGCACTGATGCTGCCAGCCCGTGTTTTGAAACAGTCGGGAATGTCGGCTTCAACGCTGTCAGGCCGCATGCAGTGGCATCCAGCCGCAGCTCGCCTGCGGCGTCTGTGCCCAAAGAAAACCAGACCTGACCAGCGGCAACCGCTGCCGCAACGCCGCTGACAGATGCAGAACCCTCACCCATGCCCCATGGATTTCCTGTTTTTGGTAAAACATCGTTTTCACTGCCCGGCTCCAACGCAAATTCACTGCAGTTGAGTTTACCCAGCAGAACACCTCCCTGCTGGCGGATCCGTGCCACTGCGGTGGCATCATACCCAGGTTCAAATCCCTGCAATATTTTTGCACAGCAAGTCAGGGGCAAATCTTTAACACAGATCGTATCCTGCACAGCAAAGGGTACTCCTGCCAATGTCTGGTCCTTTCGCTTTTCATCCTCTGGTCTCGCTAGTTGCTCGTAGGGTACCTGAACAACGAATGCATGCAGTCTCGCTTCTGTTCGCTGAATCTGAGCCAGAGCAAATGTCACGGCCGCATCGGCAGACAGGTCTTTTGCTGCTGTTTTTTTTCTGATGGACTGAATCGTATCATTCAGAGTTATCATGCCTCTGCCTCCTGTTTTAGATGATTCTCGGCACGCGAAAGTAGCCTTCTCGTAGTGCCGGTGCATTCTTCAAGTTCATATTCTCCGGGAATACCTCCAGAACAGCGTCTTCTCTGAATTGATTGGTCTGGGGTGCAATGCGGCCGGTTGGTGTCACATCAGTCAAATCCAATTCTGTCAACTGAGCCAGCCGATCGGTCATCCCTTCCAGATAATTTATATACTGCTGCTCTTTTCCTGCCGTTTCCATGCGTGCTGCCAGAGCTACATGTTCCAGCATTTCTCTAGTGAATTTCACCCTACATCCTCCTCATTGTCAGTTTACTCATTCAAACTCATTTACAGTGCTGGTTTTTTATCCGACTGTTAGTCTTCGGCATTGAAAGTCGATATCCTTTCATCATCCTCATGGGGGCAAGGAAGGAAATTAGAGGAAACATTTAGAATCTGTTGGTATTGGCGTTGAGTCTACAGGGAAGGCGGGAATAAAATGGAGCATTTTGAAAAGATGGGTGTTTTCTATCTAGGCCGACCAATTCAAATGAAAGACCGACAACCCCTCGATGGATATCTGCTGTACGATTCCCGGGATCTGGTTACCCATGGAATGTGCGTGGGCATGACCGGTAGCGGCAAGACCGGATTGTGCATTGGCCTGTTGGAAGAAGCGGCCATGGACCATATCCCTGCCATCATTATCGATCCGAAGGGGGATATGACCAATCTGCTGCTGACATTTCCTGACCTGCAGCCCAACGATTTTCTCCCTTGGATCAATGAAGACGATGCCAGGAGAAAATCTCTCTCCAGTATCGAATACGCTGCCCAGCAAGCTGCTCTATGGCAGAAAGGACTGGCTTCGTGGGGGCAGGATGGTGAACGCATCCGCCAATTGCGAAAATCCGTTGACTTTCACATTTACACCCCGGGCAGCACCGCAGGCACTCCCGTTTCTATTCTCAAATCTTTTGCAGCACCACCACCAGTAATCCGCGATGACAAGGAAGTCTTTCTGGAACAGGTGAGCGGAACTGCTACCAGTCTTCTGGCCTTGCTGGGTGTACGGGCAGACCCCATTCAAAGCAGGGAACACATTCTCATCTCCACCTTGCTGACTCATTTCTGGCAACAAGGGACCGATGTGGATTTGCCCCTGCTGATCCGCAGTATCCAAACACCCCCTATGTCTCAGATTGGTGTGATGGGCATGGAATCCTTTTTCCCTGCCAATGACCGCTTTGCATTTGCTCTGCGGTTGAACAATTTGTTGGCATCCCCCGGTTTCAGCAGTTGGCTAGACGGAGTACCCTTGGATATCGGCCGCATTCTCTACGCAGAGAACGGGCGACCCCAGCATGCTATTTTTTCCATCGCCCATTTAGGGGATGAGGAGCGCATGTTTTTTGTTTCCCTGCTTTTGAATCAGATCCTGAACTGGACCCGCATGCAAAGCGGCACCACCAGCCTGCGGGCCATCTTGTATATGGATGAGATCTTTGGCTTTTTCCCACCTGTCGCCAACCCGCCCTCAAAACTGCCTTTACTTACCTTGCTAAAACAAGCGCGGGCCTACGGCCTGGGCATTATGCTGACCACTCAAAACCCGGTGGATCTGGATTACAAAGGCCTGGCCAACATTGGCACATGGTTCATTGGTCGGCTGCAGACAGAAAGGGATAAAATGAAAGTGCTTGAAGGGTTGGAAAGTGCGGCTGCCCAGCAGAAGGGTTCGCTGTCAAGACAAGATCTGGAACAGATTCTTGGCTCACTGGGGAACCGCATCTTCTTGATGAACAATGTCCATGATGATGAACCAGTCCTGTTCGAAACACGCTGGTGCATGTCCTATCTGCGCGGTCCCCTGACCCGAGAGCAGATTCGTCAAATATCAGAGCCGGCTCAGTATGCCCCCCAGCCTGCACAGCAACCTGCTGTGATGGTTTCACCGGAACCTGATGCGGGCAGTGGCAGCAAAACACCACCGGTCCTGCCCCCGGGTATTGCTCAATATTTTGCGCCACCTCATCGCAACGCAGATATGGACGCGATCCTCTTTCGCCCGGCGATTCTGGCACAAGGCAGTGTCAGTTTTGCTGATCGGAAAAAGCAGATTGCCTACACTGAAGCCTTTTCCATATTGGCAGATTTTCCTGTTCAGCATCAGCGGCCTGACTGGCAGGCCGCTCAGCCCTTTGAAATTGATCCAAGCATGCTAAGCAGCGATCCCCCGCCTCGAGCCCGCTATCAATCGCTGCCTGAGTCAGCTGGCAACGCAAAAAACTATAGTCAATGGCAGTCGGATTTAGCAGACTGGCTGTACCGCAGTCGTACCCTGCCGATCTTTTACTGCCCCGACCTGGAAATGGTATCAGCTCCGGAGGAATCGGAAAGAGACTTTCGCATTCGCCTGCAGCAGATGGCACGGGAAAAGCGGGATCAGGAGACAGTTAAATTACGGAAGAAGTATGAGTCCCGCATTCAGGCGCTGGAAGAACGACTGCGCAAAGCCAATCAGCAGGTAGAAAGAGAAGCCGGCAAAGCACGTCAGCAACAAACCCAGACGGCCATATCCATGGGTTCTGCGCTGCTAACATCGGTCTTTGGCCGAAAAGCCGTCAGCGCTACCACCCTGAACAAGATTGCGACAACAGCACGTAGTGCCAGTCGCATCGGCAACAGCAAAGACAGCATCCGCCGTAGTCAGGAAAATGTGGAAAGCATTGAACAGCAACTAGGGGAGTTGGAAGCAGAATTCCGGAGTGAATCCGATCGCATCGCAGATGCCCTGGATCCCTTTGCTATAGTTTGTGAAAGTCAGGCCATCAAGCCAACACGCAAGGATGTCTTAGTACAATTTGCAGCCTTGGCTTGGCTTCCTTATGAAACCGAATCTGGAGGAACTGTCAGACCCGCCTGGTAAAAGGACTGCTCCCTCCCTCGCTGTGGTTTTTGGTAGGTCATGATGAAAATGCGCATCCTGGATTTAAGGATAGCGCATTTTCATATTGCCCATTTTGGTTTCACACAGGAATAATCTTAGAGATCTTTATCCACCAGCAAGGAAAGAAACTGGATATTGGGGTGCGCATCGTAGCGGACAGAACAGCGGTATGGTTCTTCATCCCAGGAGAAAACTGTCAGGTTATCGTTCTGAGTCTCCTCAAATCCAGGTTTATCCTGGTATTTCTCCCGATAGAAACTGCGTACGGCATCCGGCTCCTCACGGGTCTGATAAATGGTGGCATAGCGTGCATAACTATAGAAATAGTCTTCAGAATAGGTGTATTCCTGCAGTTTGTAGAAGCCGAATACTTCGATGATGTCTTTTGGATAATCAGCAAAATATGGGTTCTCATCCACATACTCTGCCGGCGGCATTCCAACAGAAAGGGAGACCGTCGTACCCTGAGCATTATCCCGACCCTGCTCTGAAATCATCACATTCAATCGCCGGCCCTGGACAACGCCTTCAAAAATATATTCATTGTAGGAAGATTCCTCATCCAGATCATCCATCAGCTCACGGTAGAATTCTGAAAGTTCGTCGGCATCCGCAGCCGATTCATAGGAGATATTGTACAGATCTTTACCAATGACATAATTTAAATCATCTCGTACTGAAAACCGGTTGCTGTCGATGATAACCGGTTTCAGCAAGGGCACAATTTCGTCTGGATACCCTGCCAGATAGACCAGGTCAGGATCCTCGTTCTGCTCAGGCGTATTGTTCCCTGAACAACCGCAAACTAGCACCAGACACAAGCATACGACCAATATTTTTACCATCGTTTTCATCAAATAAACCGCCTCCGTTCAGATGTTGGTTTCCTATGCCAGGCTACGGCTGATCTTCTACGCGACTCTGCAGAGCCTCTTCAAGAAGGGCTGGGTTATCCATAAATTTTTTCATGAGCTGCAACGAATTAGCAAAGTACAGTCCATCACAGATTCTTTCATCCAGCACGAATCCGACCTCACAACAATCCTGAATAACCATTTGCCCATCTTGGACACGAGGCATTTTCTGATTGCGCCCCAGTGCGATGAATATTCCCGTTGTACCAAAATCATAGAGATGATGATAGATGTAATCCAGCTTGATGGACTTAAGATAAGTGAAGAAAACAGAAGTGTGGAATGGACTCGCCGCAATAATGGGACTGGGAAGCATTCCGACTCGATCCAGCCATTTCAGAAAGCGTACTGCCAGGCCAATTAACGGCGCGGGCAGCGCCATGATACGCGCTGCAATCTGATCAGTTTCATTCACTGCATCCTGTCCGATGCTATTTCGGATCCCCTCATCTACGATAGCAGCCACTGCAAAAATATCCTCTTTACCCGAAAAAGTAAATTTAACCGTCGTTTCTTGTCCGTCATCCACCAGCGTGCGCTTGATAGCCATGGATATCTCAATGCTGTTACGAGCATAGACGGTGCGGTTCACAACAAAACGATTCAATTGGGGACGCAATGCCAGAACACGCACAATCACAGCCGCAAAAAAATGTAGGTATGTCAGCTTATAGCCTTCTGCACGTTTTGCCTTCAAATATGTATCAAGGTTTTCTGTGGCAAAGACCTGACGGCTGAAATTCTGTGCATCACTGCGCCGTTCCATAATATAGGGCATCATACGTGTAAATGGATCCAGCGTGCGAATGGGTCTCCCGTCTACTCGTGCCATTTTATCCCCCCAGATCAGAATCAGAGCAGATTTCTCCTAAAACAGGCAGAATTCCTGCCAAACGCTACCCCCTCCAGTCAATTTCTGTGCCTCATCAGTTCACCAACCAAAAGCACATGCAAAAGAGTTAAATCAGGAGTACTAGTGGTCCAGTCTATTGTTAGAATAGACGCAGGATGGGAGCCTGTCTGACTATGAGCTGAGATTCAAAACAAGTTTTACTTTAAGGAGTGCCTTTCCCAAATCATATTCCACACCATCCATGCGATTATCGCCATTACTCTCCTCCCGGGCAAACTGCAAGCGGAGCTGCAGTTGCCCACGGCCATGCTTTAAGTCATCTTCCAAACGTCTTGCCAGCAGTTCATTTTCTGTCCAGCGCTTGCTGATGATCTGCACATCATATTCTTCTACACTGATCACCGGTACTGCTGCAATATCCCAGTCGCTTGCTGTAATCGGCCGGGCTCCCCAGGTGCACAGCGTAACCCAAAGCCCTGATCCTGACCGATGCAGAACTGAAGGACGACCGACTATTTGCGGTTCCTCTAAGCGCAACTCCACCTGCTGGACAGTGAAATCGAAGGGGATGGGCAAATCTGTGCGAAAAGAGATGTATCCTTTTGCTACCCGGTTTAAGGCATCATCCCCAGTGAACACATAATCTCCTTGAACCAAGCTGCGGTTATCAAATATCGTCCCGCTCCATTCAGAAACAGCCGGGAACACCAGAACCGGATGGACTGTAAGACTGCTGGTTCCTGTTGCGATCTGTCCGGTTGAGCCAATAGCAGTCACTTGCAGTGCATACGTCCCCCATAATTCGGGAGCAACCCACTCGATGGGATTTCCCGAAACTTCGATAATCCTGTCATCCGGTCCTGTGATCTGCCAAGTATACTGCCGCCAGTCTGCTGCCCCGGATGTCTGCAGCCGAATCGGATCACCGGAAAAAACAAGTTCTACCGGCTTTCGAATTTCGAGGTCTGTCTCATCATCACCATGATTCTGATTGTTTGGATCTGTTTTTTTATGATCTTGGGGCGCTGTAAGCGTCAGTTGTGCGACACTGCCTCCTAGCAAACTGCGGGCAATGGCAGTTACGGTATGAACTTGTCCCGGCGCAAGAACGATCAATGCCTCATTTTCTGTGGGTATCCTTTGCCCTGCAGCGTGTCCAATGCGTACTGTTGGCCGAGGATATCCTCGCACAGATGCTTCCACCTGATACTCATATAGACCTGTTTCCTCAGAAAAATAGGGTCCTGATGTTTGTTGGAGTGCAATATCTGGTTTGATCCTGGGGATGATCAACACCGCAGTCGTCAAGAACACAAGCACAAAAAGACCACCCACAACCTGGGCATAAGAGCGTCGTCGCTTCCGTTTTAGCCCAGCTTTTTTGCGAGCCGTCCGGTTCTTCGAACCTGTATGCAGACCATGGCGATTGCCACCCTCAGGACTTTGGGTCATCGATCTGCCTCCCCCATTGTTCCATCGAATAACCAGGAAATATTTTTTGCCAGTGCATTAATAAGTGCGATCTATTTCCCGGTTGTCTATTTTCTTCTTGACTTCAGAGATTCCTGCAGTAGACTGATCTGCCTCGTTCGATTGTGTCCTCTTCGGATAAGACCACCCCGAATTCTAGAAAAAAATAACAGGGATTCAATCATCCCTGTCAATCTTTCGCTCCAGCCACTCCCGCTGCATTCGAAATGCGGCCGGAAGCGCCAGTTTATCTAGTTCAGACAGCGTTTTGAAGCAATATTCCCTTGGTACGGCAACCCCTGCCCATGTACCTGCATAACTAATGATCTGCCAGACTCGATGGGAAAATAGATGCCGGCTCTTACCAATGGAGTAAATCCTTAGGGCAGGCAAACCTAGATTTACCAAATTCTGCGCCAGATCATCGGGGTCCTGATGATCTTTGAGTACGACAAATTCCCACATGCCCTGGAGCAGACTTTCTTTGCGCTTGCGCATCAAAACTCGTCCATGAGCATCCAAGATCAGAACAACGGTTATTTTCTCAACTTCAGGACTAGCTTTCGATTTACGCAGCGGTAAAACATCTGTAAGCTTTTTTTTATGTGCTATACAATAGTCACCCAGCGGACAGCTGGTGCAATGCGGTTTGGTCGGCAAGCAAACCAAAGCTCCCAACTCCATCAATGCCTGATTGAATTCTCCTGCTCGGCCGCCTGGTATGGTCTCCATGACCCACAGAGTTACCTGCCTGTCCAAGGCTGGAGATGGCAGGAGCTCAGATATACCCTGAATTCTGGCTACTACTCGCCGTACATTTCCATCCACTGCCGGATACGCCCGATTGTAGGCAATGCTTGCGATTGCTCCCGCCATATAGTCACCAATACCCGGCAGGCGTTTCAACAGATCAAATGAATCCGGCAAGATGCCATCATACTGCTCCACAAGCAGCCTGGCCGTACGGTGCATATTCTCTGCCCGGCGATAATATCCCAATCCTGCCCAAAGAGCGAGAACCTGATCCAAGGGGCTATCAGCCAATGCCTGAATCGTTGGAAAAGCTGCCAGAAACCGGTGGTAATAGGGCAGCATGGTTTCAATCCGAGTCTGCTGAGCCATTACCTCCGAAACCCAGATATGATAAGGTTCCCGGCTCAATCGCCAGGGCAGTGAACGTGCCTGCTGGCTATACCAGACAAGCAGACGGGTGGCCCGTTCCTGCCTTGGGTCATATGAAGAATCAGCGGGCCATCTGTTCTGCTCTTTCATAGATCTCCTCCCGATCTTGCTCGCTGGTGAATGTCATCAGGACGTAAGCAATGATGATGATTCCAGGTATATTCACAAACAGACGGGTCAAGGCAAAGAGAGGACCAAGGGATGCGACTTCAAAGAGAATCATTGGAATCTTGGTTGTAGACCAGGCCCCGATAAAAATCATAATATTAAAGAAACTGACTCCCTTTTTCATGAAAACAGCCGCCACGGGGAATGCTCCATACAAGGGTCCGGCAGCAGCAGATCCGATCAGAAATGACAGGATCACACCGCGGATCCCCGATCCTTCACCCATATATCGAACAAATGTCTGCCGTGGTACCCAAACATCCAAAAGCCCAAGCAGAATAAAAACAGGCGGAATGATCATTACCATTTCTTTCAATGAACTTCCTGTGATGCGGATCGCCTCACGCCCGAACTCTGGCCGGAATAGCAAAGCCCCAACCGTTATTGTCAGCACGATGATCAGATTTCGATAGCGTCCCAGCTTCTTCATATGGTTTGGGTCACCACCATTCCAACAATCAGTGCGATGATGATGGAGAAGATAAAAGCAGCAGTATTTCTACTATAGGCCAGTTTCTTACCAAAATAGCGGCTTTCTACAGGCAGAGTAACCACCCCGACCATCATTAAAGAAGAGATAAATGCGGCGATCTGCATATAACCAGCTCCACCCTGGAGTAGCATAGCGGCCGTGGGAAATGCGATGAACCCAGGGATCAATGTGATTGCCCCAACGACCGACGCTAAAAGGACGCCACCCCAACCTGATCCTGCACCAATAATGCGAGTAATGACTGCAGGCTGCAAAGCTGCCAACAGCAACCCGACAAAGAAGATAACCGCAAGAAATTCAGGCAAAATATTCTCCAGAGACTTCCATGCTTTCATTAATGCTTGCCGTGTTTTTTGCTGATCTTTGCTGAAGGATACAATCAAACCCACACCAGCAACCCCGTAGAGCCAGAGATTATTCATAAACACTCACTCCTGTTCGGATATCAAAAAGTACGCTGTATGAGTTCGAGATCATTTAAGTATATCCTTTAATAGAAAGTCCCGAAAATGAGACCGCTAATCGTAGCCATGATCACCACCAGTAGAATGTATGTACCGGTTTTTTTAGGGCCAAGTATACTATTGATCACCAGCATGCTAGGCAGGCTCAAAGCTGGACCCGCCAAAAGCAGTGCAAGTGCCGGACCATTGCCCATTCCCGCACCCATCAAAGCCTGAAGGATCGGAATTTCTGTGAGCGTCGCAAAATACATAAAAGCTCCAATCACAGAAGCTGTGATGTTTGCCTGCAAGGAATTCCCCCCGACAAATTGTTCAACATAGGCAGCTGGAATAATACCAGCATCTAGACCGGGCCGCCCCATCAGAAAGCCTGCCGCCAATACACCGATGAACAATAATGGTAAAATCTGCTGCGCAAAAACCCAGGTCGCATCCATCCACCCGGGAATCTCCTCTCGCCGAAACCAGCGGACGAGAATAAGCACCAACACCCCAAAAAGACCAGCAGTAAACCACCATTTTAAGGTAAAAACCATATAGAAAAAACCAGAAGTCAACGGGGGCCGGGACCAGGCTGCAAAGATCAGAATAAGCACAAGCACAGCTAGGAAAATAGCATTCTGTGTCAGTGTCCGTCCAGTTGATTCCTCTTCATTGATGGTAATACGGTTCAAACGGCTCTCTTCTTCTTTGCGAAAGAGCGAGCTCATGATCAATCCAATGACGATGGCAAAAATCACTGCCCCCACAGCCCTGGCTACACCAATCTGCCAACCCAGGACTCTTGCTGTCATGATGATTGCCAGGACATTGATGGCTGGGCCTGCATACAGAAAAGCTGTGGCTGGGCCAATCCCAGCACCGCGCAAATAAAGACCGGCAAAAAGCGGCAAAACGGTACAGGAACATACCGCCAAGACCGCTCCTGATACTGAGGCAACTGCATATGAAACCCATTTACGTGCTTTGGTACCGAAATAGCGAATCACAGCGTTTTGTGAAATAAAGCTAGAAATAGCTCCGGCAATGAAAAGGGCGGGAATCAAACAAGTAAGTACGTGCAGTCGCGCATAGTCCTGCACCATATATAACGCCTCCAAAACAGCACCCGTGAAGCGTGTGCTGGTGAGGGGCATAAAATATGCTGCAAGAAATACACTGATCATGGCAAGCAGTTTTTGCCATGGTTTCATAAGATCACCTCATACATTAATATATTAGTATAATCTTATTTAATTATATCTATCCCCCATTTC
>CAZDAI010000029.1:0-19402 GCA_964503545.1 uncultured Candidatus Sumerlaeota bacterium | reverse complement strand
CCTTTTAATTGAAAGCCATTAACCAGATAAACGGTTACAGCTACATTCTCTTTGCGGATTTGATTCAGAAAGCTGTCCTGCAAATTGATTTGCGGTTTGCTCATCCATATCCCTCCAATTAGAAATTCCGGCCTCTATTGGTTATTCTACGAACCCCTTAGATTTCCTTTATCATCTGATAAACATTTCGCACCAGATCTTCCTGCTTTGGATACAGGTCCGTATTGATCCAATGGATCTGGGGATCTCTGCGAAACCAGGTATACTGCCGCTTTGCAAATCGCCTTGTTTCTTTCTTTATGTCAGCAACGGCTTCTTCCAATGTCAGTAAACCGGTAAGATAAAGACTGATCTGTTTGTACCCCAACCCTTGCAGCGGATAATGCTCTAAGGTATACCCCATTTCATGCAGACTTTTCACTTCGTCCACCAGTCCCTGACGGATCATCTGATCAACTCGCTCTTCAATACGTTGATACAAACGCTCTCGGTCCATAGTCAGGCCAATGCGCTTAATTTTAAAACCCTTCTCCTGCAGGTAGGAAGGTTGCTTATGCTGTTCTGATATCGGTTTACCTGCCATCTTATAGAATTCAAGGGCCCGGATGATGCGACGGTGATCGTGGGCATGGATCTTTGCGGCTGATAGCGGATCAATTCGTTCTAATGCAGCATGAAGCCGCTCTGCATGCGGTGATGCGGCGATTCTCCCTAAGGTCTTTCTGTATTCTAGATCCGCCTGAACCGGTCCGAACTGATACCCATCCAAAACTGCCTGAACATACAGACCCGTACCTCCAACCAGCATGGGTACATGGCTCCGCTGAACGATCGTTTCAATGCATTGAAAAACACAGGCTTGGTATTCATACACGGTAAAAACGGTGTCGGGTGCTACCAGGTCAATCATGTGGTGTTCGATCCCGGCCATCTCTGTTTTTGTCGGTTTTGCTGTACCAATGTCCATGTGCTTGTAAACCAGCATGGAGTCAGCAGAAATGATCTCTCCAGAGATTTGTTGTGCAAGTGCAACAGAAAGAGCTGTTTTCCCTGAAGCTGTCGGACCGATGATTGCAATTAGTTCCTGCATGGGGCATCTCCTCCTGGCTTTAGAGTCGGATTACACCATAACTGACCGATGCGCCTCGCCCAGGTGGTAATTCAGAAAATCCAAGGCGCATAAATTCACGGCTCCCTGGCCTCTCTTTCAAAATTACTCCTTTGGCAGCAACTCGGAGTGCCTCCTGAATATGTTCTTCAGTCAGAGCATTTGGGTTGGATAGAACACGCAGTCCATGCAAACCCTGGGATCGGATCCCAGGACTGCGAAACATGGGGTCGAAATAGACTGTATCATAAACATTTTCCCCAAGGCTTTTTAAATAGACCAATGATTCTTCATGGATAGTTTCGATGCGGCGCATAGGCTCAATGAGGTAATCCTTGTCGCGCAGAACATGCATTCTCAGGCCATGACTGATTAAAAGATATAGGGGGTACTCAGATTCCAACCCTGTAACCTTGCCGCATGCGCCTACAATGAAGCTCGCAACGATCGCATCTGTGCCCAGTCCAAGTGTACAGTCCAAAACTGAATCACCAGGTTTGAGCTCCATCACAGCCTGCATGCGGTCCAGACCCCCGTTCATCAGATTCAGAATCCGGTGCTTGGCCATATTGGTATGAAAGCGTATCTCATGACCCTGGTGCCACAGATACATTTCATGTGCCGTGAAAACAAAGATGCTTTGAAAGGTTTTTCCAATAGTTGCGATTCCCTCACTGCGTTGCATGTAAGAGATCTTGTGCTCCTGGGCAAATGCTCTGGCACGGCGTACTGTTTCGGGGTGTGGATTTTGCCCGGTTGTCACAGCGTATGCTGCAGATATATTTTCCATCGCTATATCCTGCGAAACATTTTTTCAAGTTCTGTCTGGCTGAATTTTAGCATTGTCGGGCGTCCATGAGGGCAGGTATAAGGATTGTCAGCTCTCAGTAACTGGCGCACCAATGCTCTCATTTCTGCGATCGATAAAGTATCATTGGCCTTGACAGATGCCCGGCAGGCAGCGCGCATCACTGCTTCCTTTTGCTCAGCAGTGCTGAGTTTTCGCCTCCGTTGATCTGCCAAGTCCGCCAGGACTGTTCGGAGTAGATCCTCGGCTGCATTTCCATTTAATCCAGCGGGTATTTCCCTGAGGAAAATACTGCGACCACTTGCTTCTTCCCATGAAAATCCAACTTCTGTGAGGATCTCCGCGTGGCTTTCCATGACATTGGCCTCAGTTGGATCCATTTCGAAAACTACGGGAATGAGTAATTGCTGAGCGGGTTCTTGAATATGCTTGCCCGCCGTCAACCTTTCATACATAGTCCTTTCTTGGGCAGCATGCTGATCAATAATCAACAGTTCCCCTGCCCGTTCTACCAGAATGTAAGTTCGCAACAACTGCCCGAGGATTCGAAGATCATCAATATTATTTGATGATGTCTCCCAATCCGCTTCAGACTTTTCGCTGCGCTGCCTTCCCGGAGCGAAATTATTCTCTGCTGTGAGCGTATTGTTGTCATGGGGAAGAACTTGTCTCGTTTCAGCTTTTTGAGATGTCTCTCGGATTACCTGAAACGGAATTGAGCTCTGTTCAGGTGCTGGATAAGAAGTCTTTCGAACAAAAACATCTGGTACCAGTTCTTTCGCTAACAATGTCGTACGTAAAGATTCAGTTACAAACTCCCGAATTTCTGCTTCGTTGTGGAACCGCACTTCTAACTTGGCAGGATGTACATTCACATCAATTTCTTTCGGATCGAATTCAAGAGCTAAAATGCAGACCGGATACCGGTGCAGGGGCAACAATGTATCGTATGCATCGAGAACAGCCGTATCCAGCACATCGCTCTTTACCCATCGCTTATTAATGAAAGTGAGAATATGCCGGCGGTTGCTGCGAGTTACCTGGGGTGGTGCTGCATAGCCGCAGATACTGTATTGTCTCTCTTGATCGACATTGGCTATCGGAACCATTTTCCTGGCAATATCTGCACCATATACATCGGTAACGACATCTAAAAGCTGATTCCTGCCAGTGGATTGAAAGATCCTTTGTCCATCACTAACAAGTGAAAAAGCAATCCCTGGATGGGCTAGTGCGAAGCGTGTGAGCATTTCACTGATGGCCGCATTCTCTGCTGGCGCGGTTTTCATAAATTCCTTTCGTGCTGGTGTATTAAAAAACAAATGGTTAACATTGACGGTCGTTCCGATCGGACTAGCAGTCTCCTCTAATGCGATAACTTTGCCTCCTTCTACGCGAATGCGGGCACCCACAATGGTATCCGGGCGGCGACTGATGATTTCCAGATGGGAGATTGCTGCTATGCTAGGTAGAGCTTCGCCACGAAAACCTAATGTTTTTATTCCTTTCAGATCGTGTTCCGTGCTGATCTTGCTTGTGGCATGGCGAATAATTGCTAGCGTGAGGTCTTCTGGAGACATGCCGCCGCCATTGTCAACTACCTGAATTCGTTTCATTCCAGCTGCTTCTGTTACAACTGAGATGCGCGTCGCCTGAGCATCGACAGCATTCTCCAGCAACTCCTTAATTACAGAAGCGGGGCGTTCTACAACTTCACCGGCAGCGATTTTATTAGCGATATCATCAGGCAAAATATGGATCATTGTCTGAACGCTCATGGTTGCGACTCCTCTTCTCCGCTTATGATGTCCTGCCATGATTTTATCAGGCGCAGTGCCTCCATGGGTGTCGTATCTTCGACTGATATATTGCGAATCTCCTCTAGCAGTGGATGGCTTGGATTGGTAAAGAATGTCAATTGATTGCTGTCCGGCAACTTATGTTTTTGGGTTTTACCGGTCTTGCGAATTGTCATCTCATCGCGTTCTTCCAGCATAAAAAGAATGTCCTTGGCACGCTTTAGTACTGAAGCTGGCAGACCAGCCAACCGGGCGACTTGAATCCCATATGAGCGATCAGCGCCGCCTTCAATGATTTTTCGCAAGAATATGACCTGTTCTCCTTTTTCTCGCACAGCTATGGAATAGTTCTTCACTCCCGGAAGAATGTCTTCTAAGTCGGTCAATTCATGGTAGTGGGTGGCAAAGAGTGTCTTGCAGCCCAATTGAGGGTAATTGTGAATATATTCGGTAACAGCCCAGGCGATGGAAAGGCCATCAAACGTACTTGTCCCCCTCCCAACCTCATCTAATAGTAACAGGCTTTGGGGTGTGGCATGAGCGAGAATGTGGGCCATTTCAGTCATTTCAACCATAAATGTGCTTTGTCCGGATGAAAGATCATCTTGTGCCCCTACCCGGGTAAAAATCCTGTCAACAATCCCAATCACAGCATGCGTTGCTGGCACAAATGATCCGATCTGAGCCATCAGAATGATCAAAGCCGTCTGACGCATGTAGGTGGACTTGCCTGCCATGTTCGGTCCGGTAATCACAAGAATCGGTTGCCGCCCGGAGTCGATGAACGTATCATTTGGTACAAATTCACCAGGAGCCAAGACTTGCTCAACAACGGGATGGCGCCCGTCGGTGATCTGGATATCCAAACTGTTATTTACTTCTGGCCGGACATAGCCATTTCGAACAGCAGTCTCTGCTAAAGATGTGATAGCATCCAGTGCTGCCAACAGATGCGCGTTTGCTAGAATGATTCCAACACAAGCATTGACATCTTCCCGGATACTGCAAAAGACTTCATATTCCAAATTAACCAGCTGCTCTTCAGCACCGAGAATCAGGGTTTCATATTCCAGGAGTTTCGCGGTTGTGTAACGCTCAGCGTTGGCAAGAGTCTGTTTTCTTTGAAAGTCATCTGGAACGAGATGCGAGTTGCTTTTGGTTACGGTGATATAGTAGCCAAAGACGCGGTTGTATCCAATCTTAAGATTGCGAATCCCCGTCCTGTCTCTTTCTTCAGCTTCGTATTCATTTAACCATTGCTTCCCATTACGGGCCGCCTCCCGATATTGATCAATTTTGGCATGAAAACCTGAGCGGATAATCCCGCCATCTTTTAAAGCCAGGGGGGGGTCATCCACCAAAGCTGACTGGATCTTTTCTACCAGTTCAGGAAGATCATCGAGACCTACGCGATACTCCGTGAAGAGTTCGGCTTCAGCATCTGCCAATAGGGAGCGAATAACTGGAATATAGGACAGAGAGATGGCTAAGGCCTGAATGTCTCGTGGATTGGCCTGTCCGACAGATGAGCGGCTTATGAGCCTTTCCAAATCCAGAATCTGACTGAGTGTTTCTCGTAAATCGCTGCGTAAAAGACTGTTGATGCATAGCTCTTCTACGCCATCCAGCCGTCGATTAATTTTTGTCGTATTCTTCATCGGTTGCTCCACCCAGGCACGCAGCATCCGAGAACCCATGGCAGTTTGTGTCCGATCCAGAACCCAAAGCAAACTGCCCTTTATTTTACGATCACGTATGGTTTGTGTTAATTCAAGATTGCGTCGGGTAATTGCATCCAATATCATAAATGAACTGATTTCATAGTGCTCCAACCGTTGAATATGGCATACAGCGCTCTTTTGCGTATCAAGCACAAAAGCATAGACGGCACCGGCTGCTTGGCATGCCATTCTAGCACGTTCTGCGAGAAGAACAAATTCTTCCTCACCGATTGCGCCAGTCAAGACTTCAGCAGCTTGAGAATACCCAAAGTAAGCGTCGTGCCATTGTGTTAGGCGAAAAGCCATTTCTTTGCTTTTTAGCAAATCGTCCAGAAACCCCTTTTGCTCTGCGGGGATCAATACTTCAGCTGGATTCAAGCGGGAAAGTTCGTTGGCCAGACTGTCTTCTGCCTCTGGACCACATACTTGCGTGCATACAAAAAGCCCTGTGGAGATGTCGATGGTAGCAATGCCAATCTGATCGGCAACCCGCATGACAGCGCACAGGTAGTTGTTTTTGCTTTCCGGTAGCAAGCCTGGGTCTAAAACGGTGCCCGGGGTGATAATCCGAGTAACTTCCCGGCGCACTACCCCCTTTGCCTCCCGAGGATCTTCTACCTGATCGCAAATTGCTACAGTAAATCCTTTTTCAATCAAGCGGGCGATGTAGTTCTCTGCTGCATGGTGTGGAACCCCTGCCATTGGAACCCGGTTGCCCTTCCCTGCTTCCCGGGCTGTGAGTGTCAGGTCCAGTTCAGCCGCAGCTGTTTTTGCATCTTGAAAGAACATCTCATAGAAATCACCCAGCCTGAAAAACAGAATACTGTCCGGGTGCTCCTCTTTTATGCGCAGATACTGCTGCATCATCGGTGTATAGCCACTCATATGCATACCTCCTGGCAGAATGCATCCTAGCTCTTTCCAATAAGCTCTCCATGCAGGGTCCATGTTTTAGCAGCGCTAATTTTTGCGTCAACGATATCACCAGCCTGGAGCTGCATGATATGATCCTTTGGGACCAGTACCAGATGATTTGCTGTCGTCCGTGCTGCCCAAACATCGGGATTGGTCCTGCTGGGTCCTTCAATCATCACCGGAAACTTTTTCCCTATGAGGCTTTGATGAATTTCCAAACTGATTTTATTTTGTACATCCATAAGACGCTGGAGGCGATCTTTCTTGATACCATCTTCTATTTGATTGTTCATTGAAGCTGCCTTTGTCCCGGAACGATTGGAGTATAAAAAGGTATAGGCAGCATCCCAGCGCACCTGCTCAGTAAGGTTTAATGTATCAGCAAAGTCGATTTCCGTCTCACCAGGAAAGCCCACAATTATATCTGTGGTAATACTGCAGTCGGGCAACTCAGTTCGAATCATCCGAACAAGCTCCAGGTAGTATTCACGTGTATATCCACGGTTCATCTCCTGGAGAATGCGATTACTTCCAGCCTGCACTGGCAGATGGATATGATTGCATACATGGTCGGCCCGAGCCATCGCCTGGATTAGCCTCAGCGATAGATCCTTAGGGTGAGATGTCATAAACCGGATCCGCTCAATACCACTGATCTGATCTACCTGAAGCAGGAGTCCAGCGAAATCTATCTCTTCTGACAAGCCACGACCGTAAGAATTTACATTTTGTCCAAGCAACGTTACTTCTCGGACACCTTCGGCTGCCAATTGGGTTATTTCAGCAAGGATGTCTTTCGGCTGGCGGCTACGCTCTCTGCCGCGCACATAAGGGACGATGCAGTATGTGCAGAAGTTATCACAGCCATGCATTATTGCCACCCAGGACTTATGGGGTGTGCTCCGCGTGCGGGGCAGATGTTCCTGTACAGATCGATATTCATTGTCAGATACTACCACTTGTTTGCTCTTGGTTTGATAAAGGGTTACTAAGATACCGGGCAGTTTCTCCATGGTGTCAGTGCCTAGGACAAAATCCACAAATGGAGCTTTCTGCCGAATCTTACCTGCCTCTGCCGGCTTTTGCGCCATACAGCCGCATACTCCAACCAATAAGGCTGGATCTGCCATTTTCAACGGCTTGAGCGACCCGATTTTCCCGTAGATTTTATCTTCAGCACTTTCACGGACACAACAAGTATTCAGGATGATCAGCTGTGCCTCCTGCAGGTCCTCTGTACGTCCATACCCCATCGTTTCCAGCAAACCAGCTAGAACTTCAGAGTCGTGCTCATTCATCTGACACCCGTATGTCACAATGTGGTACCTGTAGGGACGGCCGAACTGTTTTTTCTGCTCCCGATTCAGAGCCAATACCCTGTCCACAGCTTGTTCATAAGTCATTTCGTTCATTGTATACCACCTTCTTTAGAATAAGGGTGGGAAAAATACCTGCATGAACAATTGGTCCATCAGAACCAGAGTTCCCAGAGCAAATACATAATATGAGAAAACGCGCAGTGACCCGCTGGTAAGGACCCGTAACATATACTGGATCGCAAAGTAGCCGGCTATTGCAGCCGAAATGGTACCGATGACAAGGGGCAGTACGCCTAGCGATGTTTCCAAACCATTACTTAGCATATCTTTAGCTTCCATAGCGCTTGCTCCGAGAATAGCTGGAATTGAAAGGAGAAAGGAAAACCGGGCAGCTTCTTTGCGATCCATGCCGCGCAGTAATGATCCGGAAATGGTCATGCCGGACCGTGAAACAGCTGGCATGATCGCAAAAGCCTGCATTAATCCAATCACCACGGCATCGAAATAGCTCATACCGTCAATGTTTTTTAGCCCGTCACGGTAACGATCCACAAAATATAAGACAGTGCCGGTAATCAGAAAGTTAATCCCCACCGTTTGGCCGGATGCAAATACTGTCCTGAAAAACTCTTTGAAAGCAATTCCTACTACTCCCGTTACGGCCGCACCCGCAAGTAGCAGCAGGGGTAGTTTTGCCCAGGGCTTTTTTATAATAGCGATAATATCGCGATAGTATACAATAAAAACAGCTATGAGCGTGCCAAAATGAACAAAGATGGTAAATGTCAACGATCCTTCAGTCAATCCGAACAGGCGCTGCAGCAATACCAGGTGTCCTGAGCTGCTAACAGGAATGAATTCTGTCACACCTTGAACAATGCCGAGTATAAGTGATTGAATAAGATTCACACGTATCAGACCTCCTGGCTGTATAGGTTCACCAAAACATTATACCATTCATCCCAGCAAATATAAAGGAGCACAAAAAATGGATGCACCTCGGTGCCAGTGCATCCAGCGCTTCAATGAAACATCATTCTTTCAGCATGGTCATTACAGCCTCTTTGAGGAGTGCGGGTGCTGTATGATAGGAGTAGCCGGTATGCAGACGCTCAGTGAATTTATGGGCATCTCTGCCGTATGGTCCAATATTGAAAACCGGGACGTTGAGTTGAGCCAGTTCTTCCAAAGGCAGTGAATAGCGATGTCCCCAGGTAGGCATATTGGGTTTGAGCATTTCGATCACATCATCTGCATCCTGGAGCCCACAGTAGCTCATATCTGATATTCCTTTGTGAAAGCGATTGATGCGAAACCGGAACCCATATTGATCATTTGCAAATTGATCAAGATGTGTCACCATAGCCAACAGCTTCTTCTCTTTTTCTGTTTCTCCCCGATTGCGTATGTGAGGATAATAGGGCGGTGCAAAGGATATGATGATCATCGGGTCTTTATCCGGGCAATAGCGGTGCACTTCTGATACCACTTTCAGAGAAAATTCCCGTTCATCAATGGTGGTGTGTACTTTCCAAGTGTTTATGTAATCGTTGATATGCAGCCTGAATTTTTCACCGTATGCAGAAAGTGCCATTTCATATAACTGGGCGAAGGTATAGACCTTGGGCTGCCAGGGGATTGATGGCCTGCTGTTGCCGGTAAAAGCAGCATATTTCTCACTTTCCCGCCCCATTTTTTCCAACGCTCCGGCAAATGCTTCCTCGGCTATGGAAACCAGTTTTTCCATCACTTCTCGAGGAGAGCGGGTCAGTGTAAACACATTGAAATAAGAAACGGCAGCAGCTGGTGTTGAGACATTATATAATTCTTTGACATCTTTGGATTTGAGGTTGGTGGGTGGCATTGATGATTCACCGTCTGCCATGTCTGCCAGTTCCGCATTTACTTCCAGGCGCCGCTCGACTTCAGCAGCAAGCAAATTCGCATTGATACCGCCGAAGGGATCTGAAGCATGTGTCTCTTTCCCGACACAGTAAAACATGGGCAACACTTTCCCAATTGCTCCGATGAAAACATTAAAGGTGCCATCTTCATTGAAACTGGCCGGTTCTGAATTGATCACAGCCTGATAGTCCAATGACTCCTGCTCTTTCAATTTATTGAGAAACGGTACTGCTCCGAGCATCCCAGCCGAATTGTTCTCTTCATCAGGAACTGATAGATAAAGAATGTTCCCTTCCAGTTTGTCATGATCTCGGGCAGCTTCTTCTAGAAGGCATATTTGCATTGCCCCGCCACATTTCATATCCATCACGCCGCGTCCAAAAAGCCACTCTCCGGAACGATGATCAGTACGTGCCGGTTCTGGCAGGATACTAGGATTGATGGCCTTTGTCAGCGCAATAGGATCCAGGGCCAACTCTTTGTATGCGCCGTAGTCACTGAGGCCGACAATATCATGATGATTGAGAAGCACAACGGTTCGGTCAGAATTTCCTTTTACCATAGCCGTAACGAAATAGCGGCCGAGGGCATCATTGGGTATGGGGTTTAGTTTCAGCTGATCAGGATACGTTTTAAAATATTCCATCTCTGCAATAATGGTGTGGATTTCTTTGGCCATGCCCTTTTCTTCCGAGGTGCCGGAAATGCTAGTGCATGACACCATGCGCAACATAATTTCTTCAATTTTGTCCGGTGTGTTCCATGTCATTGTCACCCCTCCTCGTCATTTTCTTATCTTCTCTTTTTTTAGTTTGAATTCCTGTAACTGATGAAATTTTTCTCCACTTGGAAGGAAAACAATAATGAACAGCGAATTGATAAAGTTGAGTCAAGCAGATGGAACTGCAGACATGTATGAATTCCTTCGAAGAGAGGTGAGAAAATGATAACCAAGGATATGGTAATAAAAGATGTGATTGACAAATATCCTGGTGCTGTGAAAGTGTTCCTGAAACATGGTCTTCGGTGTGTTGGCTGAGGGGGCGCTCTCTTTGAGACAGTCGAGCAGGGTGCTCGCGCTCACGGCATAAACTTGGATGCACTGATGGCGGATCTGACACAGCTTGCTGAAAGCAACTAGAAAAAGATCGGCATTGGTCAATAAAAGGAGCTGCACCGGGTGTGCAGCTCCTTAAACTTATTTCTGTTTTAGAGCAATCCTGCTGCTGTTTTAGAGCAATCCAACAGCAAACTGTGGACCGTTCTGGCATAAGTAGAGATTGCGACTCAGGACTCGGATCTGATTAACGCCCGGATCTTCTGTACCCTGCAGCCGGCAGTTTTCATCTTTTAATAGACGGATATACTCCACGAGCTCTGCAGTAATCCGCTCACCCGGGCATATGATGGGAATACCGGGTGGATACGCCATAATGATTTCTGCACTGATTTCTCCAATAGACTCTTCAAGGAGAACGGATCGCGTTTCGCTATAAAACGCATCCCGCGGTGATACAGCCATTTCAGGCATTTCTGGTATTGGATGGTACTGTTTTGTAATATGCCTTTCAGACAAATCTACAGCAAGGTCTCGAACAGCTTCAATGAGTCTGGAGATCGTCTCTTCTGTATCCCCAATCCCAATAATAGCGAGTAGATTATGCAGATCAGCCATTTCGAATGCAATCTGATTGTCACGGCGCAGAATGACTTCTGCCTCATATCCTGTAATACCCAACTGTCGCAGCGTAATAGCAATCTTTGTCGGGTCGTATTGATAGCATCCCTGGGTTCCATTTAATTCTGCACCATACACATAGACTCCTGGAATCTGATTGAGTTCTCTTCGGGCTCTTTCGGCATGGGCAATCACCCGGTCAAATAGTTCGGGTCCATGCAAGGCCAATTGCTGCCGAGCAGCATCCAATGATGCCATCAGTACATATGATGGACTGGTGGTCTGGGTCAGGTTCAGGATCGTTTTTACTTTCGCCGGATCAACCTGATTTTCGTTTACCAAAAGAATCGAACTTTGGGTCATAGACCCACCCAGTTTATGTACACTCACAGCACTCATAGCAGCACCACAGGCCATTGCAGATTTGGGCAAGTGATCATTGAAGGCGAAGTGCGCACCATGGGCTTCATCAGCAATCACAGGAACGCCATATTGTTTGGCAATCCCTACAATTGCCTCCAGGTCACTAGTCATTCCGTAGTATGTGGGATGAATGATAAACACAGCTTTGGTATCCGGGTGTTCAGCCAGAGCTTTCTCGATACTCTGGGGGGTTACACCTTTGGCAATCCCCATCCGATGATCGATTTCCGGCTGGACGTATACCGGAACAGCACCACTGAGGATCACACCACCGATTACAGACTTATGGGCATTTCGGGGAACAATAATCTTATCACCGGGTTCGCAAATGGTCATAATCATCGCCTGAATGCCGGATGTAGTACCATTGACCAGGAAAAAGGCGCGGTCTGCCCCAAAAGCTTCTGCTGCCAGGGCTTCTGCCTCACGAATTACACCGGTTGGATGACAAATACTGTCAAGGTCAGCCAGTATGGTCAGATCCATATTCATTACATTGGTGCCTACATAACTTGTGAAACCGGGCAAACCGACACCATGCTTATGCGCAGGGACGTGAAATGAAACCGTCTGATCATTTTTGTACTGTTTTAACGCTTCAAACAATGGCATTTTTTCCTGCCGAACCTGATTCATATTGACCACCCCCTTAGAAAATTACAATATACATTAGAACATAAAGCATGGGAAAATGCAAGAGATTTTCCCAAATATTCATGAAGAATTAAAGAAAACCTAATCTCCGTAATTTTACACGATAATTCGCATAAATCCTCTATAATCCAATGGTTCTATGAAATGGCTGTCAAAATATTTCCTAAATGAGTGTCCGAACACTTTTCCTTTATTGAGA
The DNA here is from genome assembly GCA_964503545.1 of uncultured Candidatus Sumerlaeota bacterium. GTDB lineage: Bacteria > Bacillota > SLNR01 > SLNR01 > SLNR01 > JAXGQE01. The sequence continues at coordinate 6,873 of CAZDAI010000029.1, read as the reverse complement.
AAATCGTTCGGAAATCACCACCATGGATTTTTCTGCAAAGATCGTTTATAATATGCATAATATATTTGTATGGAGGCTTCTATGGACAAAAGCTCTGAAGATTTTCTGCTTGCTCCTATTCGCAAGAAAGCGGGTGCTGCCATCGGTCGTTTTAACCTGATCGAGGCTGGAGATGTGATCGGAATCGGTCTTTCCGGCGGGAAAGATAGTGTGACAATGTTGAAAGTATTGGCACGGCTGCGGGATTATGCGCCCGTATCATTCACACTGAAAGCCATCACCATTGATTTAGGCTGGGGTGTGAATCAGGCTTTCTTAGAAGAATTATGTCACAGCCATAATGTGTGTCTTTATACAGAAGCTACACAGATTGCTGAGATTGTTTTTACCCACCGTAATGAAAAGAGCCCTTGCTCTTTGTGCGCTAATTTGCGCCGGGGTGCTGTGAACAATGCAGCGAAGAAATTAGGCTGCAACAAGGTTGCTCTGGGACACCATCTAGACGATATGCTGGAGACCATGCTTTTAGGGCTTTTTTTTGAAGGACGCCTCCATACGTTCGCACCAAAATCCTATTTGAGCCGTAAAGATCTGACTGTGATCCGACCGATGGTGTTTGTGGAAGAAAGTGAAATCATAACGGCTGCAAATACACTGGCCTACCCTATCTCCCCCACGGGCTGTCCCATCGATGGGGCGACTAAGCGCCAGCGAATGAAAGAGCTGATTGCCGACCTTGCAGCAGAGATTCCAGACATCCGGAAAAAGATGCTTTCTGCCGTGCAAAATGTTGACTTCGATCCCCTTTGGAATCGTGATTTGCATTGTGATACTAGATAAAGTGCATGGGACTGCAAAAGATAAACTCTCTGCCGAAAATGCGCGGCAGAGAGTTTAAAATTTACGCTCGCGATTGGAGGGCGGATGCCTACGCTTTCAATTCTTCCACCGTTTTGCGGTCCAACTTTTTCATCAGTGCAACCAACAGATTCTTGGTGTGCATATAGTCGTCATAATGCAGAATGCTGGTGTGACTATGAATGTAACGCGTTGGGACACCCAAAACAACACTAGGTACTCCACGCGCGAACATATGGACCTTCCCACTATCGGTACCACCGCCCATCATAGCAGAAAACTGGTAGGGTATATTGTTTTCTTCAGCTGTATCGATCACCAGATCCCTTAATTTTATATGAGGTATCATCGTTGCATCCGCAAGCAGGATAACCGGCCCCTTGCCCAGTTTTTCCATTGGCGGCTCGTCTTTCTTCATGCCAGGCATATCCCCGGCGATGGCTACTTCCAACGTAATACAGACATCCGGATCAACAACGGCAGCGGATGTTTGTGCTCCTCGCAGGCCTACCTCCTCCTGTACAGTGCCAACACCGTATACCGTATTGGGGTGGTCAATTTCAGTGAGTTCCTTTAATACATCAATAAACAGCGCAGCTCCCACCCGATCGTCCCAGGCCTTGGCCATTAGCAGTTTCTCGTTTTTCATTGCCTCAAACGGGCTGACGGGGATTATGGGATCGCCAGGGCGAACACCAAAGCTCTTGGTAGCCTCTTCTTCACTTTCGGCTCCGATATCAATGAACATGTCCTTCTTTTCCACTACTTTCTTTCTTTCTTCTGGGGTGAGGATGTGCGGTGGTTTTGATCCGATCAGACCTACCACATCGCCTTTGGCTGTCTTTACCACTACTTTTTGAGCCAGCATAACCTGGTCCCACCAGCCCCCCAGGGGAATGAATTTTAAGAAGCCTTCGGCCGTAATATTTGTCACCATAAATCCAATTTCATCAATATGGCCCGGGATCATGATACGGGGAGATGTGTCAGTCCCCTCTTTCTTACATACAATGCTGCCTAGATTGTCGTACTCGATACTGGCGTAAGGCTCAGCGTACTTCCTGATAATCTTGCGGACTTCAGACTCATACCCAGAGACACCGGGAGCTTCCGTCAGTTCTTTGAACATACTCATTCTTTTCTGACAAATGTCCAACATTCATACCTCCTTTTGATCAAAATATAAAAACGATGACAAATGCGGTGACGAACATGGCTACCATGGGCAACACCGCATACCGATAGATTTGAGTATATTCTGTCTTGAAGTATTCATTGGTGAGAATCAGACAAAGATGCAGTGGCGAGAAGAAATAGCCGAATGTGGAGCTGATAAACATCATAGAAAGCAGCGGAATACTTTGCGGTGCTGCTGGAAACAAAGGCAGCAGAATCGGCAGAATAATTGCCACTGCAGCCATGGAAGATCCAGTGGCCAACGCAACAAACATTGGCAGAATAATAATCAGCACTGGCAAAGGGACTCCTTCTGATACCAGATTCGTCACAATATTGATAACAAAACCTGATTCCTGAACCACTTCTTTGAAAACCATTACACCGACAATAGCCATGGCAATTTTAATATCCAATCCCTTGATCAGATATTTACGGATTGTTGATGCATCCGAAATCCGATTGATCGCCAGAGCTGAGCCAATTCCAACCATGAGCGATACTGGGTAGGACCATTTCAGTACAAGGACAAGAAGCAAGCTGATAAAGATCGGCGCTGTACTTGCCAAAAAGACAGGAATCACCGAGCGATCTCCCGGCTCAAATCTAGCGTGGCTTGAAAGATCATCACCTGCATCTGCAATAATACCATGCTGATGGGTGCTCTTTCCCAAAAGCAAAGCTACTGCCACAACCAACGACACAACACTGGCCGGCAGATTAAAACGAATCAAGCTATAAATGCTCACACCGCTAATAGCTGCCAGTGAGATCAAGCTGGTGGACATCGGATAGGCCGGGAACCATACATGCCTGAAAAGCATATTGATGGCTGCCTTTTTTGCAGGGGCATATTCCAAGTCATCTCCCAGCTCATCAATCATGGGGGCAGAAATGACGGCAGCTCCCGGAACAGAAACGAGACCGATCAGCCCAGGGATTAAACCGATGATAGTCTTCTTGCTGCGAAACAGTCCCTGGAGAGACTCCACCATACGTTGCAGGCTGCCGGTCTCTTTGAGGATGTAACCCAAAACACCCAAAAGAACCACCGTTGCCAGGAGCGTAATCGAAGCAGGCTCACTGAGAGCTTTGTAGCTTGTCTGAAGAAACTTTACAGGTGTCATGCGAGCCATGAGGGCAAGCAGACCCGAACCGATCAATAAACTATAGCCAAGGGCAACTTTTTTTCTGAGCAACAAAAGAATCACGGAAAAAGTTGCTAAAATGCAAATAACTTCTGTCATGATGGTACCCCTTCCTTACGATCCAATCCAAACCGTGGATTTATTTCAATTTCTTCTTTTAAGCGTTTCAAATCCACTACTACTTGATATGGCACACGTACATCCCCAATTTTTACATCCGTTTTGTACATGGGACCGTGAGAATCCGAACCGCCTGTGTAAATTAAGCCGTAATGATTTGCCAGGTCCAGGTAATGAGCTCTTTTATCTGCATTATGCTCCGGATGATATACTTCTATACCAAGCAGTCCCTCTTCTACCATGGATGGAATCAGATGATCCGCAGCGGCAGTACCAGGGTGAGCAAAAACAGGTATGCCATTGGCCTCTCGGATAGTGCTCACAGCCTCCAGTGGTGTCATTTTATAGCGTGGAACAAATGCCGGCCGCCCTCTGCCGATGTATTGCCGGAAAGCATCAGTTGGTGTACGCACATATCCTTTTTTATAAAGCGCTTGAGCAATGTGCGGTCGACTTACAAGGCCATAGCCAACCAGCTGCATCACATCATCCATATCAATGGAAAGACCCAACGACTGGAGCTTCTGTATCATTTGGGACGCACGCAGGTAACGGGCATTACGTAAATACATGAGTCGCTCTTCCAATATGGATGACTGATAATCCAGATAATATCCCAACACATGGAGACCGCGACCGCGATAATCGGTGTTAATCTCAATGCCGGGCACAACTTCAATGGCGAAAGTCCGACCAGCACGCAAAGCTGGTCGGATCCCGTCTACAGAATCATGGTCTGTGATCGCGACTGCCCGCAATCCTGCCAGCGAGGCTTCCCGCACGGCTTCATGAGGAGTCAGCAGTCCATCTGATGCAGTTGTGTGTACATGGAGATCGACATCCATCCGTAACCCCGCCTTGATATTTAGATCTGATAACGCTCTGCTAAGTGTGTCAGTGTTCTAACAGCAACGCCGGTAGCACCTTTGCCGATGTATGGCAAATCCTTATCGGTCCATACAGTCCCGGCGATGTCCAAATGAATCCAGGGCAATTCATCGATAAACGCGCCGATAAACATGCCTCCGGTGATCGCACCAGCAGGCCGCCCCCCAATATTCTTAAGATCAGCGATATCGCTCTTCAGATACTCTTTATACTCTTCGTATATGGGTAGGCGCCAGCATTTCTCACCGCTGATTGCTGCAGCTTCTTCCAAGGCCTGACTGAATTCATTGTTGTTGGATATGTATCCTGACGCTTCGTGGCCTAATGCCACAACGACAGATCCTGTCAGGGTTGCAACATCGATGATACGAGCTGCGCCTTCCTTCTTGGCGTAATACACGGCGTCAGCCAATATCAGTCTGCCTTCAGCGTCCGTGTTTAAGACTTCAATTGTCTTTCCTGAATATGAATGTACAACATCTCCGGGTTTTTGTGCACTGCCACAAGGCATATTTTCTGCCAGTGGCGCAACAGCCATAATATTCACTTTTAACTGCAGACGAGCTATGGCTGCAATCGCACAAATTACCGCCGCAGCTCCCCCCATATCATCTTTCATCATCTGCATGCCGTCCGCAGGTTTTAATGAAATACCGCCTGAATCAAATGTCATGCCTTTCCCGACTAGTGCGGTAATTTCTGCGTCAGAAGCAGCGCCCTGGTAACTCATGACCACCATTTTCGGGTCTTCTGCACTACCTTTTCCTACGCCAACAAGAGCATTGAGGCCCATTTCTTCCAGTTCTTTTCGCTCCAGTATATGGCAGGTGATGCCGTATTTATCAGCCAATTCCTTTGCCTTTTTTGCAAGAATGCCCGGCGTCATATGGTTGGCAGGGGTTGTCACAAAATTTCGTGCAGTGTTGCTCATCTCTGCCAATATGAGTCCTTTGCGAACGCCTTCTGTGCATTTCGCAAATTTGTCCAGATCTAATTCAGCGATGGCAAAATGTTCTACTGAGAAATCATTATCGTCACTTGTTTTATACTCTCGGAAAGAATAAGCGGCTAGGGCTGCACCTTCGACAACACATCGGGCTGCCTCATCAGGAAGCAGACCCCCGATACCCGCACCGTGAAGAATGGAGACCACATGGCGAGCTTTTGCTTTCTTTGCTGCCCGGACAGAGGCGCCAGCAACCTGGCGGACGCGGTCGAGGGTGAAATCTTTACTATTGCCGAGTCCCACCACAATGACTCGCTTGGCAGGCAGCATCCCCCTGGTATGAATTACGATCGCTTCATTTAGCTTACCACTTAGTTCGCCGCTGGTAATTGCATCGGTGACCATTCCAGATAAAGCTTCGTTTACTGCACCTGTTGCACCACTTGGTGCGGTAACTCCTTCAAAAAGATTGACAACCAGTGCATCGCAAGGGATATCCAAAATATTTTTCGCTATGCAATCAATTTTCATGCTGAACCTCCTTCAATTGCCTGATTTTCGCTAATGTCTTACAGCACCTGGCGCAGTACACGCAGGAAATTTCCTCCAAGGATTTTCATAATGTCAGCTTCACTGTATCCCCTGTCAAGCAATGCCTGGGTAATACGGGGAAAGGTTGTGACATCATCGAGTCCTTCAGGAGCAGATGGGATCCCATCGTAATCGGAGCCAAGCCCGACATGATCGGGACCAACTAGATTGACAATGTGGTCGATATGATCTATTAAACGTGAAATAGTTGCTGTCTCAGGATCGATAAATGGTGGTGCAAAGTTCATCCCCATCACACCGCCCTGTTCAGCCAGCGCTTTGATCTGATCGTCTTTCAAATTACGCAGATGGGCACATTGTGCATGGGCGTTGGAGTGAGACGCGACGACAGGTCTTTGGGATACTTCAACTACATCCCAGAAACTTCGTTCGGTCATATGCGACACATCCACCACCATGCCCAAATGATTCATCTCTGTGACGACCTGACGGCCAAAGGTTGTAAGACCGCCGTTGGCATGCTTTTCGCCAACGCCTTCTGCTAATTCATTCCTTTCGTTCCAGGTTAGACCAATTGCCCGCACTCCCAATTGATAGAAAGCATGCAGAATATCCAAGTCGCCGGATATGCCTTCGCCGCCTTCGATGGATAAAACCGCCGCTATTTTATTCTTCGCCAGTATCGCATCAATATCCTTGTACTGTAGTACTTGTTCAACTGCATCATGATTTTTCTTCATCTCTTTATGGAACCGGGAAATCAATTGCAATGTCCGTTTTAAAGCTCTTTCAGGTTTATATGCAGGCTCAATAAAAGCTGCGAAAAACTGAACACCGACGCCACCTTCTTTCATGCGCGGCAAATCCACATGACTCAGATTGTTCCGTTCGCCGATCCCACTGATTCTTCCGTTGACAATTTCAAGCAAAGTGTCAATGTGGCCATCGACGAGCACAGCTTTCTGATGCAACTCCTTTGCGGCCTGACTGACGGTAGTTTGTGAATATTCTTTTTCTGTCATGCAATCCACTCCCTTTGCTAAATATTCGGTGATAAACAAAAGCCTGCTTATCTTCGAAGATAAACAGGCTAGTCAGCAAACCATTAATCAGCGCGGTTCAACAATGAGCTTAATAGCAGTTCTTTCTTCCCCGTCAATCTCAATGTCAGTGAAGGCAGGTATG
>CAZDAI010000028.1:14633-19601 GCA_964503545.1 uncultured Candidatus Sumerlaeota bacterium | reverse complement strand
TTCATTTTGTCAACAACAGCTTGGTTCAGCTCATCAGAAGCATAAGTATAGCCGAAAATCGGGTGTTGTGCTCTTTCCTGAATTGCCTTTACAACAGGTTCGGGGCAAGGGAAATCCATATCTGCAACCCACATGTCCAGAACATCGTCGGTGCCAAATAACTTTTCATTCAAATCCCACTTGGTGCTTCCCGTGCCTTTCCGCTCAATAATTTTGTCAAAATCATACTTCATTAGAGCTCGCCTCCTCGGTTTATTCAATATGCACTTGTCGCATATCACATATAAAGAAATATTCTAACATTTTGTTGGTTTTCCTTTCCAGTTTAGAAAACCAATCAAGAATATTCTTGTTTGCATTATTATCCGTTGGGAATTATGCCAGTTTATTTATAAAAAAATCCTGCATAATTAAAAAAAAGAACCTCACCTACAGGTGAAATCCTTAAATGATTCATTTTAGATCCTGCTCATTTCCTATCGTCCGATCTGTTCATCCGACCGAGAGTAGTCAACAACCCGAGACCAACCCCCAATGCCATCATAAGCCTCTTGGAATTTCTTGGAGAGCCCAGCAACTTGTTCATGGTCCGATATAACATGTAGCGTTCAGAGACCTTGACCGCTGCATTGACATACTGATCGCTGCGGCCTAGCGTGCTCTTTAGCGCATCACTGACTGAATGCACTTCCTTTTCTCCTTTGTCAAGAAAATCGTTGACACGCAAAGCAAGCTTCTGCATCACTCCGCCCAATCGTACAATGGCAACGGCCAGTACAAGAAGAACAATCAAATTAAATATTGAAGTTAGAAGCAGACTGTAAAGAAGCAACTTTTCTTCCATTCGTCAGATCAGCACCCTCAGAGTTCTTTTTCGAATGATCTGAAAGCTTCCTCAACTTCACTGGATTCTGGCAGCTTTTCTTTAAGCTGAGCTAAGATCTCCTTAGCTGTTTCAATAGCCAACTCAGATTTTTCTTTAGCTTTGTCTACGGCTAATGCACCGACTTCTTTCCCTTTTTCAGCAACTTTCTGTCTGGTTTCGTGTCCTGGCGCAGGAGCAAACAGCACCCCGAGAAGGGTTCCTACAACTGTTCCGACAACAATACCGGCGAAAAAATCACCTTTGTTTTCCATGTGGCATCCCTCCCTTTGTTACACATTATAGCACAATTATCTGACAATTTAAAGTGTGGGATGCCTAATTCTGGTATTTTAGCCTTTAGGCTTGAATCGGTCGTATCGAAAAGCATCCAGTGAGAGCGTTGTTTCCTCACCAGCAATCAATTGTGCAAGCAGCAACCCGGTAGCAGGTGCAATCCCGAAGCCATGCCCGGTAAAACCACAGGCCATACTTAATCCAGGAATTTCATCGATTATACTGAGCACAGGGATCTGATCAAACATCTGATCTTTGAATCCTGCCCACGTCCTGATTATGTTTACATCAGCCATCCAGGGGAAATAGCCGAGGATCGCCCTGCAGATAGTTGGTGCTGTTGTGGCTCGGGTAACATTTCTTTCATCTTCAAGCAGGAATGGTTCCAGGCTTGTGCTGCCGCCGAACACAAATGATCCATGTTTTGTCTGATGCCCGTAGAAGTCAGCTGGTGCCGTACCCAGCATTGGCGGAAACATGGGAGGCAGCTCCTCTGTAATCAATGCCTCAATCAGAATATTTTGCATTGGCAAGTATATGCCCAGCTTTCGGGAAATCAGACCCGAGTTATAAGCTGCAGCCAACAATACCTGAGGCGCTTCATAATGGCCTTGATCCGTTTTTACTCCAGCCACCTTGCCTTTTATGGTTTCAACCTCAACAACTTCTTCTCCTACAATAAATGTAACGCCCAATTCTTTCGCTTTCTTGTAATAGGCCAAAGTGGCAAGCATAGGATTCGCATGCCCATCCGTTGGACAAAATATCGCTCCGATTACCTCCTCTGAAACATAAGGGCACACTTCCTTCACTTCGTCCTGAGAAAGCACATCCAGACCCAACCCAACTGATTTTCCCTGCTGTACAATGTCATCCAGACGCTTCATGTGAGCCGGTGTTTTGCCAAGGCGGAGGTTCCCCTTCTGAACGTATTCAACATCCATGCCCAATTCCTCGGATAAGCCGGGCCACATACTTCTTACGGAATGAAGGGCGAGCGGCATTTCACGCATGTCTCTGGCAGATTGTCTGACTCCTCCTCCGTTTCTGCTTGACCCACCTGCCCCGATTTCTTCCTTTTCAATCACGGTGACCTGGATCCCCTTCTGAGCAAGATAATATGCAGTTGCGCAACCGATGATGCCTCCACCGACAACGATCACATCCGCATTTTTCATTTTTCTCACGTCCTTGCCTCAATTATTTCTTGATTACACCATCATTCGCATAAGCACCCATCGGAACAGGTCGCACAGGCGATCGCGGCAAAGACACTGAAACATCTTCACGGCGCAACGATAATTCCGCCGCTATGACTTCTCTAACCAGCTTCCCGCATGTTTGCCCCTGACAAAGCCCCATCCCTGCACGCAAGTAGCGTTTCACTTCATTCATTGTGATCATGCCATCATAAACAGCTCTTCTGATTTCACCGCGTGTAATCTCTTCGCATCGGCAGATGATTACATCGTCACCCAGTTTGCTAACAAACGCTTCCTCTCGATTAGTTCTCACCCGGCTGTCCATTAACGTCCCTCCTGTCCAGGTTGATTATTCGGCCTGAAATAGCGTGCTTTCATAGACCACGCCAGAGGTACAATCATTGTTAGCAAAGCTGTCCTATCCATCGCTTTGGCCTTGCGAACACTCAAGATTTTTGCCTCACCTAAGACACTACCCGACCGGTCAAGAGCCAGTCCTACGCTCCCCGGCTCCGGAGCCGGTTCCATTTCATAAGGTATCGTTACTGTTGCATTTTCCGTACTGTACGTCTCATCTACAAGAAAAATTGCTTGTCCGGGGCATGCGCTCACACACAGTCCACAGCCTGTGCAAGGCAGCTCTTCCGTAAAAACGGGAATATGTGCAATCGTACCTTCAACTTTAATACAACCTTTTGGGCAAGCATCTTGGCACGGATCACAAGGAATATTCTGTGTGCATTCAATAACCGCCACAATACCCTTTTGTCGGCGTGCTTCCTCCGGAATCCCAGGATAAAATTGCAAACCCGTGTCTGCCAGGTATCCTTGCGTTAGGAGAGTTTCACATAAAGGACAACCTTCGTCAGTTTCCGAAATATCCACTCTTCCTTTCTTCCCTGGGCCAAACATCCCTTGATGGATTTGAGCAAGTGAGTTAGTATAGGATTCAAATCGTTGCAGATACTCATCTTCGGCTAAATATTTCTGCTCCTTTGCCACAGCAGCCCCGGCTATTCGACCCTGAATCATAGCTGAGCTGGCTTCTTCAATACCTGACACATCGCCTGCAACATATATGCCTGAAACAGAAGTTTCCCGATGATCATTATAGACTGGGATAAGCCCACCACGGGCTGGAACGTCCTCCATTTGGCACCCGGCCATTTTTGCCAATTGCGACATCGGGGACAGCCCAACAGCAAGGCATACGGTATCTGCCTCGATCTCTTTTTCAGAGCCATCAATTATTTGCCATCGGTCATTCACAGCACCAATCACGACTGATTCAACCCGATCTGTCCCTATTGCCTCTTTTACAGTATGAGAAAGGTAAAAAGGAACCCCGATCCGGGCAATCTTTGCCGCATGTACACCATATCCGCTAATTCTTGGAGCAGCATCCACGACCCCGACCAGTTCACAACCCGCTTGGATCAGCTGATAGCCGACCACCACACCGACATTGCCTGAACCTACCATGAGAACCTTGTTTCCGGGGCGTATCCCATGAATATTCATGAGTGTCTGCGCAGCTCCTGCCCCCATCACACCGGGCAAAGTCCAGCCTGGAAAAGCAAGGGCGTTCTCAGATGCTCCTGTAGCGATGATGATATAATTACCACGAATGTGTTCAATTTTTTCTCCCTTCAGCACCGATACTTCTTTACTCCCGAAAATTCCCATTACTGTTGCATTTAACTCTACCGTTACCCCTAAGCGATCAGCTTCTGTTAAAAGCTCTTCTCCGATGCGAAAACCTCGCTGCATCGCTTTATGTTCCCTTGAGCCAAAAAATTTATGGATTTGTTTAAACAATTGACCTCCCGGACGGTCATTTTCATCAAAAACGACTACACTCATACCGCTGGCTGCAGCTTCTATCGCTGCAGACAAGCCCGCTGGGCCAGCACCGATTACAATGACTTCGTATCTTTTCATATACGCCTCACCACCTTTGCTGATCATTTTCCTTCCTGGGTTTCTACTTTCATCCCTTCTCGCAGTGGAGTTATGCAGGTTCTTATATTCCGCCTGCCATCCACAACCATCACACAATCTGTACAGCGACCAATCGCGCAAAATACACCTCTAGGTTCTGCATTTTTACTTGTGTGCCGATGGACCACAATCCCGTGTGCCCGTAATGCTGCAGCGATGGGTTCTCCTTCAAAACCTTCCAGGATTTTTCCATCAAATTCAAACTCAATTTTCCGTCCTTTCGTGAATTCACCTAAGATCGGGTGGTTCTCAATTCTCATGTTCATCCTTCCCTTTCAGATATTCTTTCACTCCTTATGATCATGGCCGCTCAAGAAATTTGATCTTTAACCTTATTCTCATCAATGAATTTGATTCCTTCTTGAAAAAATGGATAATCGCTGAATTTTCAGATAAAATTGAAAAATTTCCTATATTTTCTATTTCTATCACGCTAATTGCTTACAGCCTTGTCACCCTGGAGGTATTTTGCTGCCCCTTTCATTTCTTTTTTTCACCTTGTTGAAAGCGATTGATTCTATCCCCCAGAAATGGTAAGATTTAGGCAAAGACTTGTTTTCTTAGGCATTTTGGCAGAAAACAGGCTTTTCTGCCGCAATCACAGTT
>CAZDAI010000028.1:0-14623 GCA_964503545.1 uncultured Candidatus Sumerlaeota bacterium | reverse complement strand
GCCTCTGTCCGTCTCGACATCCGACGTGTATCGCAGTTAAAAGAAGGAGATGAAACAATGACAAGCAGTAAAATCCGAAAGTATCTGATTACCATTCTGATCTTTACTCTCCTTATTTCCTTGCCCCTCGGCTCCGCCTCTGGACAAATTGAAGACTGGTCAGCCGAAATGATGAGATTTAGCGGGCAGAACCGTTATGAAACATCCGCAATTGTCTCTGCTTATCTGTTTGAAGACTCCGAGTATGTGGTATTAGCTCGCGGTGACACCGGAGGAAATTATGCCGATGCTTTGGCCGGAAGTTATTTGGCTGGTTTTAGAGAAGCGCCATTGCTTCTCAGCTACCCCCATATGCTGCCAGCCGCAGTTAGTGATGAGATCATTAGGCTTAAGGCAAAAAAAGCATATGTTTTGGGAGGAACTACAGCGATCCATCAATCGGTGGTGGATGAACTCGAAGGTTTGGGTCTTGAAGTAGAACGCCTTTCAGGAGTCCGAAGAGAGGATACAGCCGCTGCAATCGTTGATTACGTTCGGGAAAACAACATTACCAATTCTGCAAGAAACGATGACTTCGCATTTCTGGTAAACGGCCGTGCAACTGCAGACGCCCTGGTGGCAGGCTCATACTCATACGAATTTGGTATTCCGATCCTGCTGGTCAATTCTGACTCTCTTCCCGGGATCACCGGGATCACCCTTGATAAGTACGGTTTCGATTTTGTCGATCTGATCGGTGGAATGGGTGTTATTTCTGAAACGCTGGAGACGCATCTTGATACAAATTATGGGGTTCGACAAAGAATTTTCGGAGCCAGAAGATATGAAACCAGCGTAGAATTTGCCAAGGCAATGTTTTCAGGTGAAGAGCACTTCGTTTTCATTGCTGGCCCAGATGCAAATCTAGCTGATGGAATCAGCGCTGCCGCATTTGGCTTGCCTATTCTCTATGTTTGGCCGGATATAATGCCGTCAGCCTTGATCACGTATCTTAACACCTACCTCTCAGCATTCTCCCATCTATTTGTATTGGGTGGAACGAAGGCTATTTCAGAAAATATTGCTACGCAACTGACAACGATTCAGGACAATCTTCCACCAATGATCACCTATGCTTACATCGAAAATGAAGCCGGCAATTACCGAGTAACTGCCTCCATCAACAATGTATGCAATACAATAACCTTTAGCATCGATCCAGGTTATGCCCACGAGCAGTTTACAACCGGATATTCAAATCTAAGCAAAAATGTGTATGTCGTCGTGACAAATACGGATGAGGGAAAATACGATGTGGCTGTGCCTGGACGATTGATTGAAACAGACGAGAATTTTGTTGATACTATCCTTGACTTGTTCACAGACAATCCTCCCGCAGGCGCTAATGCTCAAACCCTGCTAAATAATTCAGGTGCATTGTTTACACTCACTGCTGAGAACGATGCAAGCAGCGTCAGAACTTATACGATCATCGTTGAGATCACCAGTGATTAAATGAGATAGGGGGGATGGTTTGTGTTTGCCATCCCCCATCTACTTGGAGTGATGCAATATGCAAATGTCTAAAAGAAAGAATTGGTTGCGACTCTTATCAGTGCTGTTGGTTTTTGTCATAGCCATCGGCCTTTTCAATTTTTCTGTAGGCAAATTGAATGATGGGATTTCTCGATTACTGTTGCTGTTGGATGGGATCTATCCAGGCAGTTCCTTGGAGGGTGAGTCAGAGAGTAATCCTGACGAAACCGTTGCAGACAATCAGAATGATCCCCACAAGCGCGATCAAGATAATCCTCCTGCTCAAAGGGAGCCTCGGCCACCAGATAATAATAGCAATCCCCCTCAGTTGCCTCTGCTTCCTGATGAACAGAGCAAAACGCAAGAACCTGAAGAGAAACTCCCTGATGATAAGCCATCAGACAATCAAAGCAGGCATGCAATTTTTGGTTACATGCCTGTCGCAGACCAGTCATATCTTATTGGTATCAGCAACCGCTTTTCACTACGGGAGATTCGAATGATAATTGATGCTCATCATGCTGGTGGTGAAGCTTGGGAAGAATCAAAACAGATGATCCGTGATAGAGTATCAGAAGAGGAGATATTGCGTGTACAGTATCTGATTGAAGAATATGTCCTATAAAAACAGACCTGTTCCGGGCAATTCGCCAAGTCAGGTCTATATTTTTACTTCTTCGGCTTTGCCACTGAAAAAGATTCGAAAATCTTTGTGGTTATCTCATCGGTATTTTTATAAGGGCTATTGAATGTGATCCGCAATTGGTAGTATTCATCGCCATGATAGATAGCTACATGGTTAATCATCCCTCGGCCGAAGCCATCGGTGTAAGTGACCACAGCAGGCACTCCTTGAATATCTACTGCCTCAGAACGACTATCCCCGAAAATTCCCAATGAAGCACTCGCCTTCTTCATTACATCAATGAATGCAGTGGGAGCTAGAAATCCTTCAGGAAATTTTGCCCTCCCTACCTGTATATGCAAAGGTGACATGAGATAGTTTTTTCCGCATTCATCACAACAGATAATCACCTCTTTGCCGTCAACCCCCCATTCGGCATGGTAGCCATCAGGAATTAGGAATGAATAATCTTTACCTTCAATAATCTGTCCCTCACCAAACTCGAACAATTCCTCCTGATTAAGATCTTCATCGAGACCGAGCATTGCAGCAAGCTTCTTGAGCGCTTTGTAGACATCTTCAATATTTTCCGAGCTCTTTTCTGTTGTTGGCTCCTGTGGTGGTTCTTGGGTTTTATTCTCCTTACTGGGATCCTGATATTCGTCGTTGATCCATTCCCCACTGAAGCGAGTACCGTCTGCTCTGATCCAAGTGCCGCGGCCGTGTTTTAAATCGTCTTCCCAATCACCATCATACCGATCCTCAGAAAGATTGATTTCTGTGCCCTGACCATGCCGTTTACCTTCGTACCAGTCTCCAATGTATTTTGTTCCATCAATCTGCACCCAGGTGCCATGGCCGTGCTTTAACCCATTATGCCATTCTCCTTCGTACCGATCACCAGCAGGAGATTTCTCGGATCCTTTGCCTTCCTGATGACCCTCTTTCCAATCACCATTGTATTCATAACCGTCAGGTCTCACCAAGATCCCTTTACCATGACGGCAGCCATTTTTCCATTCACCTTCATACCTTGCTCCGTCAGGAAAGTTCTCTAAGCCTTTGCCATGGCGAAGCCCTTCTTTCCAATCGCCTTCGTAGCGGTATCCTTCTTCTGTTTTGAGTACCCCATGCCCATGTTTTTCTCCGTCTTTCCAATCGCCTTCATATGTATCTCCATCATACTTTACCTCTTTGCCGCTTCCATGCTTCTCTCCATCTTTCCATTCCCCTGTGTACTTATAGCCATCTGCAGCGGAGAATACCCCATAACCATGACGCTCACCATCTTTCCACTCGCCGTCATAGGTATCCCCATTCGCCTTAATTTCATTGCCTTTTCCATGCTGTTTTCCATATCTCCATTCACCTTCGTATTCGTAACCGTGTGCACATTTATAGGACCCTCTGCCATGCCATTCCCCGTCACGCCATTCCCCTTCATACCGGTCCCCTTCTTCGGAAATATCAAGACCCTTGCCATGTTGTCGGTCATTCTTCCAATCACCTTCATAATATGAGCCATCCGTCCGAATCCAAATCCCTTTACCATGACGTTCGCCGTATCGCCATTCACCTTCATACTTGGATTCATCAGGATAAATAAGTGTGCCTTGTCCGTGAGGCAATCCTTCTTTCTCTTCCCCGGTATAGTTCTGTTCCGCCATAATCAACCCTCCCACAATGCTTCTGCAGACAATAACTAAGCTGTCAGATCCCCTATTTATGGACTGCTCTTAGGCAATTTCCCCCGTAATGTTTATTGTTGACGTGTATTCTTGTAAAGCAATGAAAATCCTTCCTGAGAAAAGGGAGAATCTAACGATTCGGAGTAAAGCTTCATATCAGATAATCCATACTGCGCTTCACTTGTTTAGAAACTTACGACAGTAGTATGCGCTACAAAGTGTTTGGTTTAATCATACTATTGGATCACAGAATTTTACCGAATCATTTTCTGAAACCAGGAATAGCTATCTTTCGGGATCCGTTCCAGATTCTTCGCAAAATCAACATACACCAGCCCAAATCTTGCTGAATACCCTTCGCTCCATTCAAAATTATCCAGGAAGCTCCAAGCAAAGTAGGCGCGTATATCTACCCCCTCCTGGATCGCTCTGCTTACTTCTGCCAGATACCTCTTATAGTATTTGATGCGCCGATCATCATGAACTCGACCATCAATGGTCGGTTCATCATTGTAAGCACAACCTCCTTCGGTAATATAGATCACTGGTGAATGGTACCTTTCTTTGATCGTCATGAGGGTTTCATACAAAGCTTCAGGTTCGATAATCCACCCCAAATCGGTATGATTCTCGTCCTTCAGGTCAGTCTTAGAATCATGAGCATAATCCAATACGGCACCAAAAGCATCACTCTGAGCAGATTTACCGTAATCGGGAGAGTAGTGATTGACGCCCATAAAATCACCTGGCCTGTTGATCCTTTTCAGATCATCATCCTTAATAAACTCCGAAAAATCATCAATCAGCAACTCAGGATACTTTCCGAGAAAAATCGAATCTAAGTAGGCGCCCGTCCAAACTGCGTCCATAAGCTGTGCCGCTCTGATGTCGTCAGGATGACTGCTTGCTGGCCTGATTGGGAAATGAGTGAAAGTTGACCCTGCTTTTGCTCGAGGACAAACCTGCCTAATGATTTCCACGCCATCTCCATGACACAAATTAAGGTGATGAGAAGTTGCGAAGTATGCTCGTTTGCTTCGAACTCCCGGTGCATGAACCCCTTGATAATGGCCTACATAGGCAATCACAGAAGGTTCATTAATGATAATAAAATTCTCCACTGAACCGGCAAATGATCCCACAATGGCATCCACATAATCAGAAAACCAGCCAACAACATCCCGGTTTGCCCATCCGCCCTTATCCTGCAGCGTAAGAGGAAGATCCCAATGATATAAGGTAACATAAGGATTAATTCCCACCTCAAGTAGTTGGTCAACAATCTTCCTGTAGAAATCAATTCCTTTCTGATTCTTCTGCCCTGTGCCTTCCGGAATGATGCGCGGCCATGATACAGAAAATCGATAGGCTTTCACTCCTAGATCTTTCAGAAGCAGAATATCGTCTCTGTATTTTGTATAATGATCACAGGCCACATCACCCCTATAGCCATTTCTCACCGCTCCCGGCCTGCGGACAAATTCATCCCATATACTAAGCCCTTTCCCATCTATGTTCCATGCTCCTTCTACTTGATAGGCAGAAGTCGCTGTCCCCCATGTGAAACTATCTGGAAAGTCTCTCATGATTAACCCCCCCCGTTTTCTGCCCATGGCAGTATTTGATCGATCATTGCCAACAAAAACCCTTTTAGGCGAAATGGATTTTTACTTATTCATATCTCCCAGAATACAGCCTTTTTGCTTCTTGGGTATATATCTTAATGAATTCTGTTTTGCTCTCTGTGTAGGCGTCACGATCGTATTTGAATTGTCGCCATAACGTAAGTTTTAACCTCTCATACTTTTTGGCAATACCGAGGTTTTCTCTAAGATAATCCCTAAAATAAAGTTCATCATGATCTCCCTGGTAGCGTAAATGAAGATGGAAAACCCTTTCAGCAAAACCTTCATTAGTATATCCTTTATTCATCGAAACTCGTTCTTCGTTTTCTGACATCAGGAGATAGTCCATTTTCTGCAGCTTACTTTGGATATCATACAGATCATTATTTTTTGGCACTTCAAGAAGAATATCAATGATTGGTTTTGCCCATATGTCCCTCACTGCCGTACTTCCAATGTGATTAATTTGCATAGTGTCCTGAAACGAAGGAAATTGCATTAAATATGACGCCTCTTCTTCATACCATTGTTTCCATACATCCCTATGCTCAGTTAAGTTGATTGGAAATAGCTGCCACAGCTCATTGTGAGTCATTTCTGATAGTTTTTTTGTGTTATTCATCCTTTTGTTCACAACCCATCTCCTGTATGCAAATGTTAAAGTCGCAAGATTGGCCCAATCATGAAATAATTGGATGCGCTATATCAAATGCAATTATCCCCAAAGCTAAGACCCCTAAGGAATGAGATAACTGCTCCAACATCTTAATGAACTTGATCAATCAGCCCCATCAATGCAACATTACCCGTTGCTTTTCTAATTTATACATTTTCCGATAATTTCCTACCTTGCCAGGGTTACCTGACATTTTATTCATTTTTTGTCTTTATTTTTCGCACATGAGGCGCCTTCGTTACATCAAAAGATAGCTAGCGTTTTCAACGTAGCGTGATCAATTATGCGTTAGCTTGAAAAGTGGACGCACACCCAAACCATATGATAGTATTGAATCAACAATTATCGATCTGAATTTAAAAAATAGCGATTGCTCTCATTATTACTTCCCTATGAATCGGCAAACAGCATATGTCTAGGCTAATCTGGGCACTGATTACCTTGCCAATGAAAACATGAATAGATAGGAGATAAAAATGAACTTTCATCTGATTGATCTGGAAAAATGGAGTAGAAAAGAATACTTTGAACATTATCTCAATGACGTAACCTGTACGTATTCAATAACAGTCACCATTGACATTACACGTCTACAAAGTCAAAAGATTTACCCGGCTATGCTGTGGCTACTGACCACCACTGTTAATGAAATGATTGAATTTCGAACTTCAATGCGCGCTGGAGAAGTTGGATATTTTGAACGAATGAACCCATCCTACACAATATTCAATAAAGAATATAAAAATTTCTCTGATATTTGGACCACCTACCATGAAGATTACCAGGAGTTTCTGCAGGGGTACCTTGAGGATACATCAATTTACTCACACTCGAAGAGGTTTCAGCCTAAAGATGGCAGACCAGAGAATACGTTTGATGTTTCGATGCTTCCTTGGTTAAGCTTCACTGCTTTTAATCTGAATATTTACGGAAGCGGCCGCTACCTTCTGCCAATTTTTACTATGGGAAAGACATTTGAAACGAATCACCGTACGATGATGCCCCTAGCGATACAAATCCACCACGCCGTATGCGATGGTTATCATGTAGCGCTTTTTGTCGAGAATTTGCAGGCCAAAATCAACGCATTTGCTTATTGAAACCAGCAATGAAGATAAGCTTTTTTCTCAACATCAATGGCAAGACGCCAATATTCTCAGCCACAATGTTCCTTAGAATTTAAAAGACGATCGTTTCTCATCAACTTCCTTTACAATCAGCGCAGGAGGGGAACGGAGGGATTGCGGCATGGGCATGAGCGTACAAGAACGTATTAAGGTCACGTTTATCGCATCAATTCTCCAATGGATGGAAAGACAGCCGGTAAGCAGTTTAGCTAGAATTATCCGCCTAAGTGAAAAGATCCCTTTCAATGGAGCGATGGGTGAGAGACTTGGAACTATCAGAAAAGCAATGAAAGGGCCTTCCGGCCATTACCATTTGCCTGATAAAGAGTTTTGGCAGGAGATCGATCCTGAGATCCGCAGAAAACTCTTTAGAAACTTTATGATTCACGCGACTGCAATCGGATCTGCGAGACAGAAGAAGATGGAGCTCTTGCATCAATGCAATATTCCCTGGGCCATACTCATGGACCCTACTTCTGCATGCAATCTCAATTGCGCTGGCTGCTGGGCCGCAGAGTACGGAAAAGAGATGGCCATGGACTACAGTACGCTGAATAACATCATTGCACAGGGAAAAGAACTTGGTGTTCATGTTTATGTTTATTCTGGCGGTGAACCGCTGCTTAGGAAAGATGATCTAATTCAACTAGCACATGAACATAATGACTGTGTATTTTTAGCTTTCACAAATGCAGTTTCCATCGACGATGCGTTTATTGAGCAGTTGTTTGCAGTAAAAAATTTTATGCTTGCCATTAGTGTTGAAGGCTTCGAACATGAAACGGATCAGCGCCGCGGGCAAGGCTCGTATAGAAAAATGATCGATGCCATGCAGCTGCTCAGAAAAAAAGGAATACCATTTGGGTTTTCAACTTGCTATACAAGTCAAAACTTCAACATTGTAAGCAGCGAAGCATATTTTGACGAAATGATTCGCCTCGGATGCAAGTTTGGCTGGTTCTTCACATATATACCCATAGGGGCAGGTGCTGTCCCGGAACTAATGGTAACCCCGGAGCAGAGAATGCATATGTACAGGCAGGTGAGGCGATTCAGGTATACGAAACCCTTACTTACTTTCGACTTTTGGAATGATGCTGAATTTGTCGGCGGATGTGTTGCAGGTGGGAGAAGATACTTCCACATAAACGCGAACGGAGATATGGAACCATGTGCTTTCATTCATTATTCTGATGCAAATATTCATACCCATACGTTGCTTCAAGCGTTAAAGTCACCGCTTTTTAGGGAGTTTGGCAAGCGCCAGCCTTTTAATCGGAATCACCTTAGACCGTGTCCTCTCCTAGATAACCCGGATTCCCTTGCTCAGATGGTAAAATCATCAGAAGCATACTCCACAGATTTTATGCATCCTGAACACGTTGATACTTTGATTGAGAGAGTATTCCTTACAGCGAATGAATGGGGTAAAATAGCAGATGCTGAATGGGAAGCAAGAGATTTATAACTGTGGTAGCCGTAATATCGAAAATCATTCCTTATGCTAAGCCCTTACTACCATATTCCAGGCTCCTGCTGCTCGATAGGCTCAGGTAGCAATCCCTCGCAAGGGAAATATCCTTGGCTTATTCCTTTCAATCATGAGGCTTCACTGTCCATCGAAAGATGGGTACAGCATGTAATACATTTTCCGCCCAATGGGATGCCAGGCAAGTAAATGTAATGATCATCATAGGGTTCAGAGATGGCAGTACTCCAGAATATCTTGGAAGACGCTCATTTTCCGCCCGCTTTACCAGCCACTTTCTCTGTTAGACGGAATAAATATTCACCTTGAGTATCATACTCGCCGGGTATGTATTTGGCTTCATTTTTTAGCCCCGCTATGAATCGTTCCGGAATTCCCTGCAACCCCACCATCGCTCCGATGAGTCCTCCCGTCAAGGTAGCCCTCGCCATATTGTTACCACTGCTGTTAACAGCCATGAGCACCCCACGTTCAAAATCGTGGCTATACCGTAGCGCAAAGTAATAGGCGCAGGGAATCAAGCTGGAAACATGGCAGTTCTGGCCAAAGAATATCGGAGCAAACCTGTCATCCACAATTTCCATCAGATGGCTCTTCCTCACGAGGAACATAATGTCTTTAAAAACCTGAATGTCGTCAAAACTGTTCACCTGTTTCCCTATGACCCCCATCCGATCCATGAGAGCAATGTTGTAATTTTCATACTCATCCAGCGGAATCCCTCGGATCAAAGCATGCACAGTCATGATATACATAAGCTGCATGGCTACGAAGGCGCGGTCGCAGTACCACATATTCAAGAAATCATAGGCCTGATAGAACAGTTCTTCTGGATCCGAATACAATGCGGCCAACACTATACCCCATTGGGCGCCTTCACTGGTTGAAGTTCTGGTAACACCACTGTCTTTGTGCCACCAGCGCCCGTTCTTCTTCCCCCCGTTATACCATACATCAAAATTGTAGCGGACCTCCTCATTGGTATACCGACCGGAAAAACATTTGATACCGCCTTTGGCACCGATGAAAGTCCCATGCTCCAGTTCCACACCCTTGTGGGCATTGTATACATCGATATCCGTTTCGAATGCAGCCTTCGGAAGCAAGTCATTTTCAAAGAAATCATTCACCCGCTGGATGTATGCATCTGCATCGAAGGGCTTCGACGACGCAGGTCCCCGTGGATTCTCTCCAGCGACCGTTTCCAGAAGAATCTGCATCAGCTGCCCCGATTGTGAATTCATTCCCGCTCTGACTCCCGCATCATACCGAAATTTGGAGATCATTTCAAAGGCTCCGCCATCATTTTCCTTCTTGGGATCCATATAATCACTAACCCAACTGCCGTAATCCCGCCAAAGCTCCTCATAATCGTAAATCCAATGGCATCCCAGCCCCAGGGCATCCCCAATCAGTGCTCCCATGATGGCTCCTTGGATTCTATCATCGATAGATACATGATCAGGATAATGCAGCAACGCATTTTTCATGGCAAACAAATTCTGGAGCTCTTCTTGGGTTTTCACAGTGACCACCATCCTTCGCAATGTTCACGTTGCTCGTTGCTCTTTGATCGAAAATCATCTAAAATCATGATACTAAGAAGTGTCTTTCGAATATGTTCCAATGAATCCTGTGCGGGTGATTCTTTTGGACGGAGAGTCTTACGCAGCTGGTTGGGGGCTTGAGGTGAGCTTGGGATTGCCTGCAGTCTTATCCGCAGCAACGAGACTGCCTGTGAATTTTCTATCCCCACTCTCTGCCTTGGGCGCTCCTTTGATGACGGCATTCACATTCTTTCCAAGATTGGCCATCATCCTTCAATCAGGACTTTCTTATGGGATGTTACCCTAAATGTCAGATCATTCATTTTTCATATCCACTCTGCAAATACGTTGTTTACTGGGGGTCATCATGTCTAAGGCTGATTCATCGGCTAAAGAGAATCCTATCTGGCTTTGGAGTAATATGGGTTGCTACGTAATTCTATTGTATCTTTTCGATTACCTATATCTTTATGATTTGGGTACCATTTCAAGTCTGAAGAAAACCATTGAATCTTCTAAGGAATATCTTTCTAAGCCAAAGCCCCGAATCCTTTTACTCGTGGCATTACTAGTATAACTCATTCGTTTTCATTCAGATAATTAATCAGATTCTCCTCCTACGATGAATCTATGGCGCCCTGCTGCAGAAAACTATTTTCTCTTTGCATTTATCCGAGCCAAATAGATTTTGCTCTATTTGGTTTCCTCTTCGATGCATGCAAACTCATTCAATTTGATTTGGGAAGGACAGCAGAGATAAGATATTCTACCCTCAAGATGTTCGATGCACTTGGGATATTATCGCCGCCATCAGAGGAAACACTACGATTATAGCCCAAGGGGAAATGCAAACAAAAAAAGACCTTGCAAGCATTCCCGCAAGGTCCTCGTATTCATGGAGCCGATGATGGGATTCGAACCCGCAACCTGCTGATTACGATTCAGCTGCTCTACCGTTGAGCTACATCGGCATCTACATGATTATGATAGCATACTAAAGATCCCCGAACAACCCTAAATCACCATTGCTCGTTAATTCTGAAATCAGAATAACTATCGAGACTCCTCACACTCATCACTTCTTCTTCGTGATCCGTCCTGAGAATGTCTAGCAATGCTTTTGTTGTATCCAAAGATGTAAGACATGGTATCGCCATCTCCAATGCCTTCCTACGAATCCTGAAACCATCCCTCTCAGGTTTTTTCCCCCGTGTCGGGGTATTCACAATCAAGCCAATCCGGCCTGATTCAATTACGTCAACAATATTCGGCGATGGATCCCCGATCTTTCGGACCGATTGGACGAAGACCCCTTCTTCCATCATATATTTAGCTGTCTTCTCTGTTGCCCACAATTCATATCCAAGCGCACTGAATCCTTTCGCTAATTGTGTTGCCTCATCTTTGTCTGTGTTTCTTACTGTGAATAACACACCGCTATTTTGCTTCGGCAGGCCTATCCCAGCGCCTGCGAATCCTTTTACAAGGGCCCTGTTGAATGAATTTGCGACACCAAGTACTTCCCCCGTTGATTTCATCTCTGGGCCAAGGCTTGTATCCACATCCCTAAGCTTTTCGAATGAAAAGACGGGGACCTTCACTGCCGCAAATGGGACTTGAGGCAGTAACCCTGTACCATATGGGAAGTCGCTCAATTTTTTCCCCAACGCGATTTCGGTTGCAAGCTTCACCATAGGAATGCCCGTTACTTTACTCATAATTGGCACTGTACGACTTGACCGTGGATTCACCTCAATGATGTAAAGCTTGTTCTCAAAGTACACATACTGGATATTTACCAATCCTTTTATTTTTAATTGCTTGGCTAAGATTTGCGCATATCGGACAATTTCTTCCTGCACTTCATCATCTAAATGCTGAGGAGGGAAGACAGAGATGCTATCCCCTGAATGAATACCTGCCCTCTCAAGATGTTCCATGATCCCGGGAATCAGCACTCGATCACCATCACATACGGCATCGATTTCAATTTCTTTACCCATAAGATACTTATCAATCAGAACCGGATGTGTTAGATCTTCCTGGCGAATGTTATTCATTAAGTAACTCAAATCCTCGTCCGAGTAGGCGATTTCCATACCTTGACCACCCAATACATACGAAGGTCGCACCAGAACCGGGTATCCTATATCGTGAGCTGCCTCAGTACCGTCTATCACTGAAAATACCGTCTTCCCTGGTGGTCGCTTCAGTTCCAATTTCTCCAACAAACGGTCAAATTTTTCTCGATCTTCAGCCTCATCAATGGATTCCACTGACGTTCCCATAATTTCTACACCTAAGTCTTTCAAATGCTTGGCAAGTTTGATTCCTGTCTGGCCTCCGAATTGCACCAGAGCGCCTGCAGGCCTTTCCTTTTCAACAATATGCCGTACATCTTCGCTCGTTAATGGTTCAAAATACAATCGATCGGCAGTGTCAAAATCCGTACTGACTGTTTCTGGGTTGTTATTGACAATAATGGCAGTATATCCTGCCTCTTTTAAAGCCCACACCGCATGGACCGTACAGTAGTCAAATTCGATTCCTTGGCCAATTCGGATCGGGCCTGAGCCCAAAACCAGGATTCTTTTGTTTTCCGTTATTTCCTTCCTGCTGTCATCATGCGCTGTAGAACGACTATATGTGGAGTAATAATATGGCGAGCTCATTTGCTCGTTAGCAGTGCTTGTTTTTACCTCTTTGAAACTAATCTGAATACCTTTCTCTCTAATCATAGAGCCTATCTGTTCCTCTGATACTCCCATTAGATCTGCAATTGCCCGGTCCGGGTAACCAGCCTTCTTTGCTGCAAATAGAAGATCTGAGGATAAGGTATTGGAGTTTTGCTTTTTCAGCTCTTTTTCTATAAGTAGTAAGTTCTCGATCTTCTTAAGAAAGAATGGGTCAATGTCTGTTATGCTGTATAACTGTTCGATGGAGATCCCTCTTCTGAAAGCTTCTGCAACTGCGAAAATTCTTTCATCATTGGCTTTTTCTAAAAGATTCAACAGTTCCTCCACAGCGAGCGATTTGCATGTATGATGATCCAGGCTGTACAGATTCAGTTCAAGGGAGCGAATTGCTTTCATCAAGGCTGATTCAAAAGAGTGACTCACCGCCATAACTTCACCTGTAGCCTTCATCTGAGTGCCCAAATTGCGATCGGCGCTCAGGAACTTATCGAAAGGCCATTTTGGCATTTTCAGTACAATATAGTCCAGCTTGGGCTCAAAACCACGGAAGGTTGCTCCATTGATGGTATTGGGGATTTCTTCTAACAGATAGCCAATTGCAATCTTAGTTGCAATTCTGGCAATTGGGTATCCTGCAGCCTTGGATGCCAAGGCCGATGAACGGCTCACCCGTGGATTCACTTCGATAACAGCATACTCGTTCGTTATAGGATGCAATGCAAATTGAACATTGCATCCACCCTCGATTTCGAGAGATTGAATGATTCTTAGCGCAGCTTCCTTAAGTTTCATGAAAGTATCTGGTAACATTGTCTGAGACGGTGCGACCACGATACTGTCACCAGTATGGATGCCAACCGGATCAATGTTCTCCATATCACACACTGATACAGCATGATTGGAAGCATCGCGCATTACTTCAAATTCAATCTCCTTCCAACCTGAAACACATTTCTCAATAAGAATCTGTTTTACTCTGCTAAGACGTAACCCGTAACGGCCTATGTCATTTAACTGTTCTTCATTATACGCAATGCCCCCACCGGCACCACCGAGGGTGTAGGCTGGTCTGATGACCACTGGGAAACCGATTTCACCGGCAAACAGTTGTGCTTCCTCAAGGTTGCTAACCACTTGACTAGGTATGCAAGGCTCTCCGATTCTTTGCATTGTCTCTTTAAAAAGCTGTCTGTCTTCGGAATTGCGAATCGCCTCCACAGATGTACCTAGTAGTACTACATCATTCTTTGCCAATACACCAGACTCTGCTAGCTCAACAGCCAGATTCAAGCCTGTTTGGCCACCCAAAGTTGGGAGAATACTGTCAGGTTTCTCGATCCCAATAATTTTCTCAACTGTTTCAGCATTCAGGGGTTCAATATACACTTTATCCGCCAAAGCCTGATCCGTCATAATAGTCGCCGGATTGCTGTTGACAAGGATTATCTCAATCCCCTCTTCACGCAAGGCTCTGCAAGCCTGTGTGCCAGCATAATCAAATTCTGCTGCCTGCCCGATGACGATCGGTCCAGAACCAATCACAAGTACTTTCTTCACAGACGCTTTTTTTGGCATTTTTCTACCTCCTCGTATACTAAGTATATCTAACAGGTAAAAAATAGTACTTGGATCCTG
>CAZDAI010000027.1:7810-20439 GCA_964503545.1 uncultured Candidatus Sumerlaeota bacterium | reverse complement strand
ATGTACCGCCCCAGCCGGATGGGACAGTGCTTCATGCGGCAGGGGGCAGTGATTTTGGTGCTGTACTGTTTACCCGCTCAGGCAGCGTGTATGTATCCCGTTTGATGGGTGAATCAGCATGGGAAGAAGAAAGCCTCATCGGCGCTGGCTCGGCCGGACGTCTGGTGGTGGACCATCTGGATCGGATCCATGTTCTCTACACCGGTGACGACGGACGCCTGGGTTACCGGATGGATGCCGGCAGCGGCTGGACGGATACCATTTACGTGGCGAGCCTGAATGACGGTACATGCTACTGGCCGGATCTTGCGGTGGGTTCGGATGGCGGTGTACAGATTGTCTATACGGATACAAAAGGCAATGTTGCATATTACAGTTCAAACTATCCGGACATTATGCATGGGTATCTTGATGGTGATCACTTTGTGGTTCAAGTATTCCTTGCTGGTTCTTACGAGAGCAGCGGGGGTAATGCAATTGGCAGCTATTATGAAAAGAATGCTAGAATTGCCCTTGATGATTTGAATCGACCCTATATTATCACAATGAATCGATACTTTGACCGAAATTCTTGGGGTGATACTTATCGGAATACGAGCCTCATACTATATTGGTCTAATACAAGCAGAACTATCACCGGAGTGGATGCAGATGCAACAAGTCGCTATGATATTTATGACCTCGACTATCAAGATGGAATGCTCTACGCCTTGTATAGGGACAATGCTACATATGTGGTCGACCGATTAGAATGTATTGATGGCGCTGTTCAGAGTCCAGTCAATCAATTCAACCGGGATACAGTTGTCGCGAACACAATGGCCGTGATATCACCAGACCGAGCGTATGGCGGCACACAAAGCAGCAATCTGTGGGTGAACTTAGCCGGCAATGATCTCGTCTATGAGGATAATCCGGTGTTGAACAATGCAGTAGCACTGGCAGGGGGAGCATCAGGCCTCTACGCCTTCTACACCGACCCGCAGGGTACAATTCAGGTGGTGCGTCCGGAACTGCCGGTGCATGATCTCACTCTGATGGCAGAGCCGGATTATGGCGGGAGTGTTACCGACGTGGCCGGGCTGGGGGCCTATTCGGCGGGCAGCCTGGTGAGTATTCAGGCAGAGAACACCAGCAATGGCTACACGTTCGATCGGTGGGCTGGGGAAGTGATTGACTTTGATGATGCTTTCAATCCCGAAACCACATTTGTCATGCCTGATCACGATGTAACGATCACAGCGCTGTTTGCCTATACCGGTCAAGCCCAGTTTGCTGTGGATCCGGATACAGATATTGTGTGGGGACACGGCTGGGCTGAGAATACCGAAATCACGATTACCATTGACGGGTTGGACTACACCGCACAAACCGGTGAAGATGAGTTTATGGGTGCGGATGAGTTTTTCTGTGCGGTTCCGACGGACATCATCTATAATCAGCGTGTGGATGTTACGGACGGTCAAACGTACAAAAGTACGAGGGTTGCCGTATTGGGCATTGAAGGTGTGGATCCAGAAGGAGATCGGGTGTTCGGATTTGCAGCCCCGGACGCTGTCCTGCGGGTGGAAATCCATGAAGGACCTGATTCACCCTGGCGGGAAGTCAATGCCGATCCAAACGGGGAGTGGCTGGCGGATTTCAGTACAGCCCATGAATCCGGGCTGTATGATGTCCAGGAGGGCACTTATTTAGGGGCCGTTATCTGGGATGAGCAAAATGATGCTACCCGGGTACACTGGCCGGTACACCAGCCGGATCATCCCAGACTATGGGCATCCCTGAGCCATGGCGGCGAAGTAGGGGGCCACAACTGGCCTGCGGATGATACAGTCGAACTTACCATTGAACGGGACAGCAGTCCTTTTGTAACAGAAACCATCACTGTCAGCGAATTCGGCGATTTCCACATCAGTCTCTTTGACCTGGGCGAAGATTTGCAGGTCGGGGATGTAATCACTGCAACCGGGCTAGCGGGCGGTGAACAGACCATGATGGTTCAGCCCATCGCAGTGACCGGGTTTAATGGCAATCAGATTATGGGTATGGCAGAACCAGAGAAGGAAATTCTGGTTATTGTCCATATTCCCGATCCAGAAGTCCCCCATCATGAGATGCCTCAGCGAACAGTGGTGGCGGATCTGGCTGGCAACTGGATGGCAGACTTCGAAATGGTGTATGAATTAACACCGGGCGTGTACGGCTCAGCAGAAGTGCAAGATGATCAGGGCCATACCACCATGCTGTTCTGGCGTGTTCCGGATACCCATTTTACAGTATATCGCAGTCAGCAGGCTATTGAAGGTCGGGACTGGCTGCCCCACGCCGCCATAACGGTCTATGCCGATGGCGTTGAGTACCTGACTGTTGCCAATGCCGATGGGTTCTTCTTTATGGAAGAGATCGCCGAAATCGAGCCTGGTATTGAAGTTGTCATTACCGATGGAACCAATGTGAAAAGTCATACAGTAAGGGGCCTTGCCATCAGTGAGGTTACACGGGAAGCGGAACTCACCTATATCTATGGCACGAACAACAACGCTGATGACATTCACATACAGATGATCGGACAGCTAGAAGAACATGGCCCATTGGAAGTATTGGAGGAAGCTACGGCAACCCCCATGTTCGATGATCCGGACTATGTGTGGAGTGTAAGCATGATCGAAGAGCTCCATGGCGAACGCTTTATCGAAGCCTTCCAATCCGATGAAGATGGTGACCGGACCATGGATGTATACGGTACACCTGGCCCACAGCCAGAGCCGACGCTGATGGTTACTTTGTCCGATGGCGGCCAGGTGAATGCCTATGGCTTAATGCCTTTCCAGCCTGTGAATATCTATATTGACCGAGATGCTACGTTTATCGCAATGGAAGATATTTTCGCAGCAGACGCTTCTGGTCAGCTATCAGCGCGCATTGCACCGTATTTTGCCATGGCGGCTGGTGATCAGGTCACAGTCACCGATGGTGAAGGACTGCATATTTTCACAACCATTCGCGAACTGACGGTGGACACCATTGAGGGAAATATCCTGACAGGGCATACGGATCCGCATCAGGATGTATTTGTCATCTCCTACCAGAATGGTGGCGAGTACCATGAATGGCCCCAGGGCTGGGTACAGTCTGATGGTGCTGGAGAATGGTCGTTTGATTTCAGCACAGTCGACTATACCCTCATTGAGGGTGCCTACGGTGCAGTGGAAGTTTATGATGAATTCGGCCATGGCACCGTAACTTACTGGATGCTTCTGAATCCCCAATTTTCTGTTTATCCCCAGGATAAAATGGTGATGGGCAGCGGCTGGGAAGCAGGTAGCTACGTGGTGGTTACCATCAATGATACGGAAATTTTTACGGCAGAGGATCCTTGTGATGAATGGGGCTACTTTGCAGTCAATGTGGATTGGGTAGGCACCGGTGATGTTGTGAAAGTGACTGATGGGACTACCATCCGAGAGCATACGGTAACGGGCTTAGGTATTGGCGGCTACTTTACGGCGGAGGATGGACCCGACTCCCGTACTGAAGTCTGGGGTGAAACCGATCGGGACGATCAGGAAATCTGGGTGGAATTGATCCAGGCTTCCGGTAGTTATGGACCACCAACGATCATTGACGCGGGTGCGGCCCTGATCAGTGGGGCCTCGGCACCCTACAGCTGGGCTATTGAATTTGGGGCGGCGATTTTCCCCGAGGATCGGATTGAAGTATCCCAGGCGGATGAAAACGGCAACCGGACTGTGATGGTTCAGGTCCATGGCGATGGTGGCGGGCTGCAAAACAGGATTCGCCTGTCCACATCATTCGGCGGAATCATCAGCGGTTTTGCCTGGCCGCCGGATGGTATGGTATCCGTAACCATTGAACGGGAGGATGCTATTGTCTACAGCAATACCGATGTACAGCTAGATGAGTATGGTGATTTCTACCTGACCGGAGCTGTGGATGGCTTTACCCTGGAAACAGGGGATATGGTCACGGTCAACTGGGCGGATGAAGTGGTGGAGACGGCCGTTGTGGAGCATCTGCTGGTGACCGGTACTCCAGGGAATATGGTGTTTGGTGAAGCATTGCCGAACGCCATGGTGATTGTCACCTTGTTTGCAGAAGATCCTTCTGAGCCATCGACGGTGATCGTGGCGATGGCTGATGAATTCGGCGAATGGTCAGCAGATTTCGGCGCGGAAGGACAAACGCTGGGTTCTGGTTCAGAAGGTATGGTAGAGGTGATTGATAATAACGATCATATGACCGCCTATTACTGGACCTACATTGAGAAGTAACGGATCATTTTCATCGATGGCTAAGACCTGTGGCAAGGATTAACCTTGGTGCAGAAGGAAACAGAAACGCCCCTGCTGGTGAATCAGCAGGGGCGTTTCATTGCAGCAGCGTCTTTTTGGTCTCTGGTTGTCAGGAAGACTCTTATCCACTTAGGGTTGCTCATGGCAGACTTTGTCAACAATGTAGATTTGTCAACAGATTGAAGCGGGCGACTAAAATCTACAATATGTAAAACGCTGTTGACTTTATATTCATTATCTGCTACCGTGAAAATGTACTGACATACTTTGCAGCATCCCGACAGAAAGGAGGGATACGATGCACAAATCCAAATGGATTTCCCTGTTGGTCATCCTGCTGGTTCTGGCCTTGTCCACTGGAGCACTGGCCGCCAAAGGCGCTAGCTTTCTAAGTCTTGTTTCACTGGGCGAAGAGGGCGACGAAGGAGACGACCTCTTCGACGGAGACCTGGAAGACGGTGAGCAGGACGACGGTGAAGAAGGTGAAGAAGCAGAAGAGGATGAGGAAGAAGACGAGGACGAAGACGCAATTGGTGCTAGGGATATCTTCCCCGATCTGGAAGGCAGAGAGTTTGGGCATGCCATCAGCGAATTGGCTCAGTCATATCCGGGAGCGGTAGCCGATGCATTGCGCGTGCTCCGAGGTGAAGAGCCGAAAGGACCACCGGCTGGTGGTGATGAAGAAGACGATGATGAAGATGAAGACAATGATGAAGATGAAGACGATGATGAAGATGAAGATGAAGATGATGAAGGCGAAATGGAAGCCGCTTCAGTAAAAGGTAATGGCGGCGGTAAACCGGCTTCTGTCGGAAAGCCGGGTAAGAAATAGGTGAAGGAATGGCCAGGCCCTGCGCCGGCAACCTGAGTACAGGTGCCGCGCGGGGTCTGTTTTTATTGGCAGGATTTAGGGAGTGAGTGAGAGAATACCTTCTGTCATAGTGAATGTCCGGAAAATACGCTGAAAAGGATGAGGTTTTTATGGACGCAATTTTTCGACATTTTGTGCTGGACAACCTGGACGAGATGGTGTTTGTTATGGATCTGGACTGCCGTGTGATCTGGGCGAACAAGAAAGCCTTGGAATATTTTCAAACGGACCTGGAAACCATGGCGGGAGCGCCATGTTATGAAAAGTGGGGCGAGGCAGATTTTTGCCCGGACTGTCCAGTACTCCTAACCCGGAAAGATGAAAAGCAGGCACGAACTGTTACTCGTAAACCCGATGGCCACATCTGGGCGATGCGTTCCCTGCCCCTAAAGGATGAGCAGGGAAACCTTACCGGGATGGCAGAAATCGCTTTGGATATTACCGAACAGGCCGAACTACGCAAAGAGCTGCAGGAGAAGGAAGAAACATTCCAAGAACTGGTCGAGGCAGTGGATGCCATCCTCTGGTCCTACAATATTCGTGAAGACCATTGGGAGTATGTATCACCCCAGGTAAAAGGCATATTGGGCTATGAACCTCATGACTGGAAAGATCTGCAGTTCTGGATCAATGCAATCCATCCTGAAGACCGTAGCTGGGCCGTCGACTATTGCTTTGCCTGCACGGAGCGAGGTGAAAGTCACGTATTTGAATATCGCTTCCAGAAGAAAGATGGCACATTTGTCTGGCTGAAAGACAAAGTGAATGTTGAGATGCGTGATGGTGTGGCAGTGCGCCTGCGAGGGATTATGGTGGATGTAACCGATATGAAAAAACAGGAAGAACAACTCACTTTCTTGAGTTTTCACGATCAGCTCACCGGGCTGTACAACCGCCGTTTTTTTGAAGAAGAAATGAATCGACTGGACTCGGACCGTCAGTTTCCCATCAGCATCGTGCTGGCTGATGTTAACGGCCTGAAAATGGTGAATGATGCCTATGGGCATCCGGCCGGAGATGAGTTATTGAAGCGGACGGCGGAAGTTTTGCGCAAGAGTTTTCGTAAAGAGGATATTATCGCTCGCTGGGGCGGGGATGAATTTGTTGTTTTACTTCCTAACACGGGTCATGATGAGACGGGTACAATATGTCAACGAGTGATGCAGATTGCTGCACAGAGCACCAAAGACGAGATCCCGGTATCCATTTCCCTGGGTTGGGCGAGCAAAGTGCAAAATGAACAGGATATTCAGATGGTCCTTCAGGAAGCGGAGGAATGGATGTATAAAAACAAGCTCACGGAAAGCGGCAGCGCCCGCAGCGCTTTACTGAAAGGGATGTTGAAGTCTCTGGGGGAAAAGAGTCACGAAACACAGGAGCATCTGCAGCGAATGCAGCATCTGGCCCGTCGTTTGGGTCGTGCACTGAAGCTTACCCCTTCTGATATGAACCGTCTGACCCTTTTGGTTTCTCTCCATGACATCGGAAAGATTGCTCTGCCTGAGTCCCTGCTGCGCAAACCTGCAAGGCTTACCCAGGAGGAATGGGCTGCAGTGCAACGCCACCCGGAAATGGGCTACAGGATTGCCCTGGCCACGGCGGAGTTTTCCAGCATTGCAGAAGAGATTCTCCGCCACCATGAGCGTTGGGATGGAGGAGGATATCCTGACGGTCTGAAAGGGGAGGCCATTCCCTATCTTTCCCGGATTGTTTCGGTATTGGATACCTATGATGCCTTAACCAGTCAACGACCGTACCAGACAAAGTTGTCGAAGGAGGAGGCCTTGGCAGAACTGGAAAAAAACAGCGGCACCCAGTTTGACCCTGAGATTGTGGCTGTTTTTGTCCGGCTATTGCGTGATTAACTAACATCCTTGCATTAAGATAAGAGAGAGAGGATAACAGATAGCTATCTATAACGGAAAAATGAATCCACCGAATACAGTGAATACGCCCTACGAGGTTAACAGCTTCTTTCTAGTTATTTACCATGCGTTTGAGTCATCTTAATGTAATAAGAATCTGGAAACGACAAGTCTTCGCCATACTATTGGCAAATCAAATGAACCCTGAGAGCCAGGGTTCATTTGATTTGCCAGTTGCTGGTTCAGCATTTATTCAGCATGGTGAAAGTCTAATTGCTGAACCAGTTTTGAAGATTAATTCCAATGGCGGATGGGCCTCCTAAAAGGGAGATGGCTGATGTTTTGTTATTAACCAGGAAATCCTGCACTTTTTCCATCGGGGCACTGCCGGGGCCATAGACAAGCAGTACGCCTGTACCCTGGCGTGCGGCCAGAACAGCGCCGGTAATGGCATCAGGGAAATCAGTACCGCTGGCAAGGTAGTAATGGGTAGCTGTAGAGTTGAAATGTTTGGCAACCGCGACGGCGGTGTCGTAGCGGTTGTTTCCCGAGATCCGGATTTTTGTTCCAGGAACATTTAGGCGTTCGATCAAATAGTAGTCAATTACGGAATTACCGCCCACAGCAATGATATTTTGGATGTTGAGTCTTGCCAGAGCGTCCTTGGTTGAATCGGGTAAGTGGTACTGCCTGACCAGCAGAATCGGTTGACCATGAACAGCCGCATAGGCAGCGGTTGACAGCGCATCGGGGAAATCTAAGCCGGTAACAATTACAGCATCTTTCAATGGGCCAATTTCTACTGCCAGCCGATCGGCGATGGCAGCCGCCGTTGCAAAGCGATTACTGCCAGAAATTCGCTCAACCGTTAGGCCTTCTTTTTGCAGCATTGGTATTACATCATCGGAGATAGCGGCAGTACCGCCCAGGAGAATTACCCGCTTTGCACCGACCCGTTTGATTTCATTCAATGTTGATGAGTAGACTGTTTTTTGCGGTGTCAGCAAAATGGGAGCATTCATGGCATATGCTAAGGGTACCCCAGCCAGGGCATCTGCAAACTCGTGGGAGCGAGCAAGGAACACCACATCAGTACTATTGGCGGCCCAGCCAGCCTGGCTGATCAGTAAAGATGTCTGAAAACGGTTTTCACCCGCAATTCTTTCGGGCCATATGCGTTTTCGAAACAGAAGGCCAATGTTGAACTCATCCCCACTGATGATTGCTTCATGGGGATTGGTCCGATAGAGTAAACCATAATGGGGTTCAGCCATTTTGACCCAGGCATGGAAGCGATGCGCGTCATTGGGAAATGCAGTGAAATTAAACCGTTCTGTGAGTTGGTGGATCCCATCCCCCGTATAGGTTCCTCCTTCAGGCAGATTGGGGAAGACGGTCGCTTGGACTGGCGGCCCACTTACAACCACCGGGTATGGTTCAGAGTGATTTTTGTATTTTGCCGTGCACATTGCTTGGATGGTCATCTGGTATGTACCAACCGGCGACCATGACTTATTCTGAGTGGTTGAGGGGGTTGTGTAAGATATGCTATTATCTCCCCATAAGAATGCATAAGAAACATCGTGCCCATTGGAACAGGTGGAGGTACTGCAAGTATAGGAATACTCCTGAAACAAGTCGCAAGCCAGAGGACCCTCAAGTAAGCTCGGGGGTGTCAGCACACATGGTTTTACGACTTCGACTACCAGTGGTTCAGACCATTGGGATACGGTGTTCGTATAGGGACAGCGTGCCTGTGCCTTGATCCAGTAGGTGCCCAGCTCGTTCCACGTCCAGCTGCGTGAATTCTGATAGTGCCATTCAGTCGTAGTGCCATCACTCAACTGGAAGCGATAGCTCATGGATGAATGTTCCTTCAATACACAGTTGGTGGAGCGGCACGATATGGATGTGGTAGTGTTTAAAAAGACTTGAGCATTATCACTGTAAAAGGTTGGCGTCAGTACATAGCAGCCGTCTGGTACAAACTCCATACTGAAACCATAGTTTTCATCAACAAACTGCACGGCATTCTGATCATTCAAACATGCCAGAATATAATAGGTGCCTGGGGGAATATCTGTGATGGCATAGCCAGTGTAGAGACGGTTTTCCACCATAACAGGGGAGGAAACGAAGTGGACTGTTCCATCATCTCCGACAAAGCCGAAAGTCAGTTTGCCTTCAAGCCCCTGGTTGTAATAGTCGCCTAACCAACAGCCCAGCAAATAGAGAGTACCGGTTGTCAGAACCTCGAGGCGAAAAAGATCCAGGTCGGTGGTAACAGCTGTGATGCTGCCATAGACATTGTGCTGATCATAATATTTTGTGTTATATTGGATTTCATTGGCGGTTTCCAAGGTATCATTGGGTTCGCTTTCATTTAGTGTGAGAGTTGCAGTCGGCGCTATGGATTGGCTGGTTCGAAAATCAGGTTCATAGCCGGATTCGAGAGCCAGACTTAGTGAAGCGGCCGCTTCGGCAGAAAGGGGTTCACCTGTCAAAGAACCGGGATGATGGTGGGTGCAAGAGTGATTGCATCCGTGGTCTGCGACGGGCAAGTTGGGGTTGTTCAGCAGAGCCGCTTGCCCGCTGAAGGGAGCGGCAATCTGGATCAGAATGAATACAAGCGTGAGCAGGAAAGTGATTTTTTTGCGGATTCTCATTCTTTTGCTCCTTTCTGATGATCTGGATCATGGATAAATATTAAGACTCAGAGTGCCAAGATCCAGATTTGGCGCAATGGGAATCATTCCACCATCAGAACCAGCTGGCCATAGCGGCAGAGATGACCCCGGTACCGCCAAACAAGGTGACTGCCTCAATCTGTTCTTCGACCAGATAATCCTGGACAATGGCGGGTGGTGTGGCGGCTGTGCCCTGGACTAACAGGATTCCGGTCCCCTTTTTGGCGGCCAGCACAGCACCGGTTATGGCGTCAGGGAAGTCCGTGCCTGTGGCCAGGCAAAACTCACTGACACCATCGGCAAAGCTCGCTGCCAGAGCGAGGGCGGTTGCATAGCGGTTGCTGCCCGAAATACGCACCGGTTTGCACAGGGTGCCCAAAGCATCTTCCACATCGGTAGAAATCACTCCTGTGCCGCCGACGATCATGACATCTAGAATGCCCAGGTCAGTGATGGCATCCCTGGTATGAGCAGGCAACAAGGTTTTCATCGTGAGCAGTATGGGGCGATGATTCATCGCTGCGTAGGATGCTGCCGCCAGAGCATCGGGGAAGTCTGAGCCCACAGCCAGTAGTGCGTAGTCAAGATCACTGCCCAGTGTACCCATGATTTCTGCGATACACACCGCTGTATGATAGCGATTGTCGCCACTGATGCGGTCCACAGCCAATCCCATGGTTTCCAGCTCTGATTGGACGGCAGCGCTGATGGCACCCGTGCCGCCCAGAATAATCACATCCGTTGCCCCAAGGCGGGTGATTTCTGCACGTGTAGCAGCCGGGAGGGACGAAGGTGTGGTCAACAGGACGGGGGCGTTGAGCATATAGGCTAGAGGAACACCGGCCAAGGCATCCGCATAATTGTCTCCCCGTGCCAGAACAACGGTTTGCGCACCCTTGCCCCAGCCAGCCTGGCTGATGGCGGCAGCCGTCAGATAACGATTTGAGCCTGAAAGTCGGGAGTCGCTGATTTCCGTCCGGAAATGGGCCGTTAGAGTGAGATTGTCCATAAGGGCAAATGAGTAGGGATTGTTGCGGCTCTTTACTTCGCTATCTGCCTGCCAGCGGTAGAAGCGGTAGCCGGATGCTGGAAAGGCCGTGGCTGTAACGGTATTGCCAATGATCCGGCTGATGCTGCCTGAAGCACTCCCCTTGGCAGGATCAGCAGTCTCAACTGTTAGATGAAGAAGCGGTGCGTCAAGGTTCAGGGTGAGGGGTGCAGACCATTCTCCAACGATAAAGGTATGAACCGGACAACGTTCCTGCGCACGAATGGAATAGGTGCCTGGATTGGTCCAGGATTTTGTTCGGGTATGGTTTGTGCTCCAGGCAGAAAATGTACCGTCCCCCCAGTCGAAACGGGTTTGAACCGGAGCACCACAGTCGCTGATGTGATCATGGGCGGAAAAATCATAGTTGGTGAGAATATTTCCCGCTGTGGGTCCGATGGGGGTTGGCTGGTTTCCGACCCAGCAGTCCGCTGAATGATAAAGATTCACCTTGTAGGCGGCGCCATTGTAGGTCGTGCTGCTGCTTTTGGATGCAACTTTCAGATAATAGGTGCCTGCTGGAATGATTTTTGTCATGCTTTGTTCATAGGATCCGAAACCATCATACAGAATGCTGTTGGCAATGGTGGTGCCGCTGGCGTTCTCCAGAGAAAAAGTCAGATTGTGCTCGAGTTTCTGGCCTGTCAGGGAACCATCCCAAACAGCGACAGCCTGAAATTCTCCGGAAATGATAATATCAAAACGAAAATAATCCACATCGCTGCTGGCATTGCTGAAAGTGCCTTTGAGGGTATACATAGGACTACCGTAATAGCTGGAATTGACGAGGTTGGCCTGGGCGCGGGTATTGTTGGGTTCTGTTTCATTGAACTGCTCAAAGGTCACCAGAGGTGTCACACTTGTGTCTCCCTGTTTTTCCGCTGGCTGAGCAGCCAGCACCGAGAAGATAGGGATCAGAATCAGTACAAACACAATCATGGGAATGAGTGAACTGTACAAGCGCTTCTTTAGTAAGTTAGTCAAGCGATTCACCTCTTTTTTAAAATGAATTGCGGTACGAGCAGGCATGCTGCTTTACGAAAAGAAGTACTGGAAAATTTCGAGCCAATTACTAAATTTTCTCTCTGAAGCACAATTCCTGCCATGATGCAGAAAATTTTGATAACTTCAGGCAGATCAGCATTCCCTCGGCAAATTTCGACTGATTTCTCTATATTTTGCTGCTCCCATTGAGATCATTTCTTTTCCATCATGAGGGGATGATTTTTTGGTGTTCCGAATTTTTCATCAGCGAAACAGATTAGGTAAAAAGGAAATCAAGAAGAATGATGGTGGCAAGGTAGTGGCATAAGCCATCTCTGAACATGCGTTGTCGAAGGCTGTGATGGTCCAAAATAATCAAAGGAAGCCTGTTTATTGGTAGATTGTTCGATCAGGCGGCTTGCACGGGAATATCCCGAAGATGCAGCACGGGGCAATTCCTCTAGCGTTACTTTTCGCCACGCTGAGAGTGTTCTTATCATACCCCAACGGCGATTGGGTCAGAGGAAAGAGGCATGTACATACAATACATACAATATAACCGAGGCTTTGAAACTATTTTATCCGGTTTTTCTCGTGGAACTATCAACAACTTGGGTGTTTAGACGATATATACCCTGTAAGGGCATCGCAGCCGCAGCGTGATTTGATCTAGTTCCATGAGCTGGCTCTGTCTGTATTGATTCTCAAACAGCAAAGGGAAGTGAACAGGTGAACTTAATCATCAGCGCGTCAATTCTTTTATTCGCTCTGGGTGTGCTAGAAAGCGTACAGCATCAAATAAACCTTATGAAAATTCCCTTACGGATTAATGTTAGCGGGATTCGTGGAAAATCAACCGTG
>CAZDAI010000027.1:0-7800 GCA_964503545.1 uncultured Candidatus Sumerlaeota bacterium | reverse complement strand
CCATTTTGGCTGAAGCGGGATATGTCACTCTGGGTAAAACAACCGGCACCGAAGCGCGCCTCATTATTGGCACCAGTGAGAGGGAAGAGCCGATTGCGCGCAATCCCGCCGGGGCCAACATCAATGAACAAAAGCAAATCACCCGCCGTGCTGTGGCATCGGGGGCACAAGCACTGGTGTGTGAGTGCATGGCTGTGCATCCGGATTATCAGGAAGTCTTCCAGAAGCGTTGGCTGCAAGCCAACATCGGCGTTATTACCAATGTATTGCCTGATCATCTGGAAGAGATGGGGCCGGATATGGAGCATGTAGCGCAAGCGTTAGCGGCTGCCATACCGACTGGCGGCACCATCGTCGTTGCGCCCGGTCCATATGAGGCGTACTTTCGAAAAATTGCACGGCAAAGAAACACCAGGCTGATGGTCGCTGATCCCGGCCTGGTCTCTCAGCAGTATCTTGACAGGTTTGATTATATTATTTTTCCTGAAAACGTCGCTTTGGCGTTATGTGTTGCTCAAGCCTTGAATATCGACAGGAAAACAGCATTGCGTGGAATGTTAAAAGCGCGACCAGATCCGGGGGCACTGCGGATCCTGCCGATCGGCTCAGGACATCGACGTGCTGTTTACTTTGCCAACGCTTTTTCAGCCAATGATCCAGCCTCCACGTTGGCGATCTGGAACCACCTTCGGCAACTCGGGTATTCCCAGAAACATGTGCTGGTTATACTTAATTGCCGAGGGGACCGCGTCGAACGCACAAGACAGCTTGTGGCTGAAGTATTACCGCAACTGCCAAGTCACACGTTGGCGTTGTTGGGCGAAGGTATGGCGGCGGTGCAGGCTGAGTATCGTAAAGGGTTTTTGCCTGTTGCGCGGCTGCTGAACTGGGAGGGTTTGAGTCATGATCTGCTTGTACAGGAAGTCAAGAAAGAAAGCCAGTGCCATGACTTTGTATTTGGCATGGGCAATTCCCATGGCGCTGGGGAGCAGGTTAAGAGCATTATGGAAGCGTTAGCGACAGAATATGCGGAACTGCGCAAAGAACTGCATGTGAGACGTGGGGTAGAAGCCGGCAGTTGAGGCAAAGTGGTCTATGAGGTGACGATATGTTTTCCACAGATATGCAAATTGCCATTGTGGCGGGGATCATCGTTAGTTTGCTTTATTCAGAGGTGACCGGCGTCTTGCCGGCGGGATTGGTCGTGCCCGGCTATCTGGCGTTATATTTTGATCAGCCGGCGCAGATTCTCTTCATTTTCTTTTTAAGTACCCTGGTTTTTGCAGTTGTGCGCTGGGGGATTGGGCGGGTAGTAATTCTCTATGGCCGGCGACTTTTTGCTGCGATGATTCTGACGGCGGTGATCTGCAGAATCGCTCTGGAGCTTGTGTCACCGATCATAACTGCGACATTGTTTTCCCATCAGGGAGTCGGTTTTATTGTTCCCGGGCTGATTGCCAATGCCATTCACAAACAGGGTCTGACCGTGACCCTGACCGGGACGTTTTTGGTCAGTGGACTGACCTTTCTCATTATGCTCCTCTATTCCCTTTGTTTGAGGTAATCCATATGAAAGCATTGAGCGCAAGTAGAAAAAACATGCAACGTCTGATTCGCAACGATCGGGCCAGGACCCCATGGCTGTGTGCGATTTTTCTGCTCTTTTCATGGATCGTCTTGCGACTGATCCTGCCAACAACATGCACCGATCATCCAGAACCCCCCATCATTACCCATGAGGATCCGGTATGGGTGGGCATCTTTGGCGGTGAACTGGTCAATGGCGTGCCATCAATCTCGGCAGCGGGGGTGATGGAGAAGGAATTATGGCAATGGATAGAACCATGGTTAGCGGCGGCTGATTATTCATGCATTCAGCTGGGAGGGCCTATTGCTGGCAGGCACTTAGGGGCTGGGAAAAATCCGTCATTCAACCCATTGGACCGGGAAATCCCAAGGGTTTTGGCTGATGTGGGGATCAATGTTGTGAGTTTAGCAAATCCAAATGCCTTGGAGGCTGGCGGGGAAGGCTTGCTGGATACGCTGGGTGCTTTGGCATTTCACAGGGTTGGTTATACAGGTGCCGGGGGAAATCTTGCCGAGGCCAGCCGTTTTCATCTGCATGACGATGGCCGCTTGCGCGTAGCGACATTGGGGTTTAATACCATCAACACAGGGGAGACGGCTGCCGGGGAACATCATCCCGGGGTAATGCCAGCTTCGGGCAGTTACTTTGCCCCGCTGCTGCGCCAGGCACGCATGCAGGCGGACCTGATCATTGTGCATTTGTACTTAGGATCTGGGGGAAATGGGCAAATCGCGGGTAAAGATGAGGATCTTGCCAAAGCGATGATTGATTCGGGTGCAGATATCGTCATCGGGCACGGGCGCCGCATCAAGCCCGTTGAAGTATACAACGGTGGCGTTATTTTCTACAGTCTGGGTGTGCTGGCCGGTGCCCAGGGTACCAGTAGAGAAAAAGAAACGGTACTGGTCCAATACGCGCTTGGGGATGATGGTATGGCAGAAATTCGGCTGATTCCTTTATATAATCATGCTGGTGTTCCTCACCCATTGACAGGATTTTTGGCCAGGTACCATCATTGGCAAATCAGACAAGCTCTCACCGGGCGACTGGTCGACTGGGATACAGACGCTGATGGGCATCTGATTTTTTCCCTGGACCACAGCCATGTGCTCAAGGGGGGCAAGTGATGTGACTTATCGTAAAGTAAATATATTGATTGCAGTGATATTGCTTGTTGGGTTTTCTGCTTACAGTATGTTATGGGAGTCACCTTTTTACCCATTGGTGGGTCATTCCACTGGGGGCAGAGTCGCTGCCGAAGGGAAGCCTTTACAGGCAGGGCAGGGGATCGGGGTGAGTGCTGCTCATCCGGAGGCTGTGGCCGCTGGAATGAAAATTCTCCGGGAAGGCGGCAATGCGGTGGATGCTGCCATCGCCGTTTCATTTGCGCTGGGAGTTGTGCAGCCGTTTGACTGTGGTATCGGCGGCGGTGGAGCTATGTTGATCTATCCGGGTGATGGGTCTCCCCCGGTGGTATATGAATACCGGGAGAAAGCACCGTTATCAGGGAAGATGACTGACGGCAAAGTGGGCTTGCCGGGATTCGTGCGGGGGATGGAAGCACTACACATGGATTTTGGCAGTCGCGAATGGGCTGATCTACTTGCTCCTGCGATTAGCCTTGCAGAAGCCGGTTTTACCGTTTCGCCGCACCTGACCCGCCATGTGCATATGTATCGGCAGCAGTTGCCGGTGGCTGCTCTCCCTCATTTTTTCCCCCAGGGACAGACGCTACGGCCTGGTCAGAAACTGATTCAGACTGAGCTGGCTGCAACCCTGCAGACCATCAGCAATGAGGGAGCGGATGCTTTTTATGCAGGAGAAATTGCCGAAGATATTATCGCAAAGATACCCCAGTTTACCCTGGATGATTTTCATGCCTATCAAACAAAAGTATCCCCACCGGTCCGGAGCACCATTTACGGATTCGAAGTACTGGTACCTGGACCGCCATTAGGCGGAATGACCCTGATTCAAACACTCCAGATGATGGAGATGGCCGGTGAGAATCTAGCACAGGCATCCGGAGCCGATTACTACTCCCTGCTGGCAAATATTTTCCGGGAAACAGGCAGCGTCTGGCAAAGCTCAGTGGCAGATCCTGCCTATGCCCATGTGCCAGTCCCCCGTCTGACATCCCGGGAATATGCCTGGGACCTTCTGCAAAAGGCGATTAGGGGGGACAGCACCCCTTTCGTAGAAGATGAATTGGATGACGGCAACACAACCCATTTTGTTGTGCTGGACGCATCTGGAATGATGGTTTCGGCAACGCATACCATCAGCAGTCATTTTGGCTCGGGGATCTATGTAGATGGCTTCTTTCTCAACAACCAGCTGCGTAATTTCTCTGTAGCACCAGGGTCCATCAACAATCTCCAGCCCGGTAAAAGTCCGCGGGGGACCATCGCTCCGGCAATCCTCATTCGACAAGGAGAAAAAATGATCGGCATTGGTGCGCCAGGGGGATCAAGAATTCCCATGATTCTTGCCCAGGTAATCCATCACTACATCGCTTTGGACATGGATCTGGCAAAGGCGCTGGCCATGCCCCGGATGTATGCCCTAAACGGGCTGGTCTATCTGGATGACCGCATCCCGGCAGGGGAAAGGGAGGCTTTGCGTGCCCGAGGGTTCGCCATCTATGGATTCAACAAGCAGAATTTCTTCGATGGTGTCCATTGCATCGTGGTGGATTATGCAACACAGCAGATTCATGGTGGTGGTGAACCGGGGACGGACAGTGCCTGGAGCGTTGAGCCTTGTGGCCAATAGCAAAGAAATCTTCGAGTATGATAAAACCCACGGGTGCAACTTACAGCATCCGCGGGTTTCTGCCGGATTGGAGGGGCAATGATCTACAAAAGGGTGAATCCGTTGGGGTAATCCAATTCTTTTTTTGTATATAGATAATGGTTTCGTGTAGTGTGGCTAGAAAGATTCGTTGATTTCTGTTTCATCCGGCGGTGTCAGGAATGC
Source organism: uncultured Candidatus Sumerlaeota bacterium (assembly GCA_964503545.1). Taxonomy (GTDB): domain Bacteria; phylum Bacillota; class SLNR01; order SLNR01; family SLNR01; genus JAXGQE01. Next base: position 3,233 of record CAZDAI010000027.1, on the reverse strand, counting down.
TTCATCCGGCATGGTCTTTAGCATGCAGAGATGGGCTGTAACACCAATCCCCACCAGAATAAGAAAGATGCGTACATGGAGATACGGAAGAGCCAAACAAGATAAAAACAGGGTGACCCAAAGTAAGGCCAAGGTGCCCGTACGGGTGCTACGGCGTACGGCTTTGTGAGTCACATAATTATATATATACGCACCGAAAATGCGATGGGTCATCAGCCAGCGGTACAGGCGTGGAGAGCTGCGTACATAGCAACCAGCAGCCAAGAGCAGAAAAGGAGTTGTGGGCAATAACGGAATAAATGCCCCCACCAGACCCAAAGCAACGAACAGTGTACCAAAGCCAATAAGCAAGCAGCGAACGAACGGACGCATGGTAACCCTCCTTCTGCAAGGGCAGATATCGATCATTCTTCCAAGGAACCCCATGAAGGGTAGATGCAAACTTCAGGATGCAAACATTGCTTTTGCGTATCTCCATTATATTGTCTGATAAGGCGGCTGTCAAAACTTTGACAGCCATAACCTGAGGGAAATGATCTTCAGCGCCTAAAGGAAGGACGGGTACTTTTTCTAAATCAAGACGAACGGCAGAGCCCTCTTGGCCATGCCGTTCGTCATTTCATGTGAATGGGATATTGTGTACAGCAGTAGTGAGTTTGTTCAGAACCAGGATTCGATGGCGGTGCTGATCGCCCCCGAGCCGCCATAAAGGAATACTTCTTCAACCATTTGATCTACAATGAAATCTTGGACGCTTATGGGTGGTACAGCACTGACGCCATTGACGAGCAGGATCCCTGATCCATATTTGGCGGCCAGTACTGCTCCTGAAATGGCATCCGGGAAGTCGGTGCCGGTGGCAATATGGCTTTGGCGCGTATCTAGGGCAAAGTGCTTTGCCATAGCGACAGATGTGGTGTAGCGGTTTGTATCGGCAATCCGTATGCGGGTTCCAGAAAGAGGCAGCAGGTGCATGACCGCATCGCTTACTGCCTGCACACCGCCGGCTACCACCGCATTCTGAATGCCTAATTCCACGATTACTTCTGCTGTGGCTTCGGGCAGAAAAGCATTTTGGACCAGCAGAATGGGCTGATTATGGATGGCAGCGTAAGAAGCTGCAGACAAGGCATCCGGAAAGTTGGTACCCACTGCGATGATGGCATCTGTTAGCGGCCCCACTTCGTCAGCCAGGTGCCGGGCAATGGCGGCGGCAGTGGCATAACGGTTGGATCCGTACAAGCGGTCCACCGTCAGGAAGTGGTCCTCTAAAACTCCACGCACATCTTCGGTAATCGCACCCGGTCCGCCTAAAAGGATCACGCGGGATGCTCCCAGTCGAGCAATTTCGTTTAGGGTTTCGGTATCGATGCGATCAGTCCGGGTCAGAAGAATGGGGGCATTTAGGGCATGGGCCAGGGGTACTCCGGCCAAGGCATCGGCAAAATCATGGGAGCGGGCCAAAATGACAACATCGGTGCTGTTGTCCACCCAGCCTGTGCGGCTCACTGCAATGGCGGTGTCAAAGCGGTTGGTCCCGGTGATTCGTGCTGGCTGAATCCGCGTTCTGAACTGAAGAATCAGTGTGCGGTGGTCAAGTAGCTCAAATTCGTAAGGATTGTTTCGGCTGACGGTGGTGCTGTCTTCCAGCCAACGGTGGAATATATAGCCAGGATTGGGAAAGGCCTCGACTGCTACTGCAGAAGTCATGGGATATGTACCGGCTCCAGAGTATGAGCCACCGTCCGAAATATTGGCATTGATGATCAGACCCACCGGAGGAGCGTCCATGGCAATGATATGGGGTGACGACCAATCCGATACCACAGAGTGATTGGTGGGGCAACGGCTCCGCACACGCATAGCATAGTTCCCCGATTTAGTCCAGACATTCATCCTGGATGCTGTGCCCCAGGTGGAGAGGGTGCCATCTCCCCAATCATACTGGTAATCAGTCCGATACCCTTCATCGCAATACGCGATCGTGGCCAAAAACCAGGTATTTGTATGGATCATGCCTTCGGTTTGACAGTCATCGGTGATCTGGGGTATGGGCACAGTGCAGACAGGACCGACATCGATGGCCCAGCTGGCAGACCAGGCGGACACTGCGCTGGGATTGCTGGCACATCGGGCTTGAGAACGGATATAAAAAGTTTCGGGTACCGTCCAGGTTTTGGAGATGGTTGCATCCCTGGTCCATTGATTTGCTGGTGTCTGCCAGGAGGAATACTCACCATCCCCCCAATAGAACCGGTATTCTACTTGCTGGCCACAGGAGCATTCTGCATCACGGGTCGTATAGTCATAGGTGCCACCAACGCGCACGGAAAAATGCGTGGTATAGATGTTCGGGGTGGATACAAAGCAGGATCCAGCTATGCCCGCAGGGATGATCAGATTTGCAGTATCCTGCGGTTCTTTGGGCTCCGATGCTGCCCCGTCGATCGCACAGCAGTGCGGAGAGAAACCACTGTGGTATTGGATCTGGTTCTGATCGGAAGCGCTTTCTGTGTCATTGGCCCAGGCAGATGACGCAGGGGGATTGCCGCTGCAGATGAGAAGAAGGCAGAGAATTAGAATAAGTAAGATGTGGCGATTCACTGAACGATGCATGAGTGTCATCCTTTCTGTGAAGAGTCTGAGTACTGTGATTGAATATCGGTCCGTCCGGTTGTCCGGTCCTCCTTTCTAAGCAAAGACTGCTGGTTACTCTCATTGTTTCCAGGCACGAATAAATGTTTATTCTTCTCACAAATGGAAATTTCCTGTCAATTTTACAAAAAAAGCCGGTTCAATTCCTATCCATCTGTAGCAGATTGATTAAAGCATGGATAGTTCGCTGGTGGAGAGCAATTGCCAAAGTTAACTGAATTGTAAGCCTGATAAAAAGTTTGGGGAGGACAGTATCGGCAAAGGGGGCAACTGACTGAATAATTCTTTGCATCCTTATTGTACCTGGTTTTCAAGAGAGGCTGAAGCTTGCTGACCGCTGCAAAAAATGGTATACTGTATCCAGCAGACAAACGCTTTAAGCGGGCTGGATGGTCGCGGGTCCTCCTTAAAAGGAGGGTGCCTGAGGAAAGTCCGAGCTCCACAGAGCAGGGTGCTGGGTAACGCCCAGTGGGGGTAACCCTAAGGCTAGTGCCACAGAAAATATACCGCCCCGCTGTTAGCGGGGTAAGGGTGCAACGGTGCGGTAAGAGCGCACCAGAAACCGGGAGACCGGTTTG
>CAZDAI010000026.1:0-20809 GCA_964503545.1 uncultured Candidatus Sumerlaeota bacterium | reverse complement strand
GAAATAAACGTCGAAACTCTAAATCGATTTGAGCAGGATGCTGTTGTGACTCCAGAAGTTCTCAAAGAAATGGGCATAGTAAAAGATCTGAAAGACGGTTTGAAAGTTTTGGGTCGTGGTGAATTGGAAAAACCGCTGACGGTTCATGCGCACAAGTTCAGTAAAGCAGCTGCCGAAAAGATTGAGGCAGCAGGTGGAAAAGCAGAGGTGATTTGATTTGTTGGATACCGTTCGCAACGTATGGAGAATTCCCGATTTGCGAAAAAGGTTCTTGTTCACATTGGGCATGTTTCTAGCTTTTCGAATCGGCACGCACATTCCCGTACCAGGGATTGATGTGAAAGCCATTGAAGGGCTGTTTGCCGGTGGAACAGTGTTCGGATTCCTTGACCTGTTTTCAGGAGGAGCATTAAGCCGACTGTCACTGTTTGCTCTGAACATCTACCCATACATTACGGCTACAATCATCATGCAGCTGCTCCAGATAATCGTACCGAGTCTTGAACAGCTGGCCAAAGAAGGCGGTGACGAGGGCCGGAAAAAGATTACACAGTATACCCGCTTTGGGACAGTACTGCTTGCATTGATTCAAGCCTTGGCCCTGACATTCACTTTGCGGGGGGCCGTCATCAACTGGGGGATTTACTCTGGCGCTGTAATCACATTATCTCTGGTCACCGGTACTGTTTTGCTCATGTGGATTGGTGAGCAGATCACGGAAAAAGGGATCGGGAACGGTATTTCACTGATCATCTTTGCAGGGATCATCTCCCGCCTGCCCCTGGGTGCCCTTACATTGGTTGAGTACATTCGGGTTGGCACAATCAATATTTTCAATCTGGCAGTTCTAGCAGTGGTGGGAGCTTTCATCATTGCGGGTGTCATCTGGGTTCAGGAGGGCGCACGCAAGATTCCGGTTCAGTATGCCAAAAGGGTTGTTGGAAGAAAAGTATACGGTGGTCAGAGCACACATATCCCCATGAAGGTGAATCAGGCTGGGGTAATTCCCGTTATTTTCGCCTCATCCATGCTGGTATTTCCTCTGACGATTGCAAAGCTGGTGAATGTTCCGTTTATACAGAACATGTCGAAATACCTTGACTTCGGTACGCCGCTGAACACTGCCATGTATGTAACGATGATCATATTCTTTACATACTTTTACACAGCCATTACATTCAATCCGGTTGAAGTAGCCAATAATCTGAAAAAATACGGCGGTTTTATTCCTGGCATTCGGCCCGGTAAACACACTGCAGAATATTTAAATCGGATTCTTACCCGGATCACACTGGCTGGTGCTCTATTCCTGGCTTTTGTTGCAGTAATGCCGGATCTGGTAGCGCGACTGACAGGAATACCAGGTATTACTTTTGGTGGTACAAGTCTTCTGATTGTGGTTTCGGTGGCTTTGGAAACCATGCGACAAATCGAATCCCAGATGCTTATGCGTCACTACAAAGGATTCATGAAGTAGGAGGGATAAAGATGAGACTGGTGTTGCTCGGCCCGCCTGGCGCGGGCAAAGGTACACAGGCAGTGGTTTTGGCTGAAGAATTGGGCATTCCCCATATTTCCACCGGAGATATGTTCAGACAGGCTGTAAAAGATGGCACTGCAATGGGCAAGAAGGCAAAAGAATATATGGATCAGGGTCTTTTGGTTCCTGACGAAGTAGTTGTCGGCGTCGTTGCAGATAGGCTGGAGCTGGAAGATGCCGCTAGTGGGTTTATCTTGGACGGCTTCCCCAGAACAGTAGCCCAGGCTGACGCACTCGCAGAAATTCTACATTCTGCTGGCAAATACTTGGATGCAGCTGTTAATATTGTTGTTCCAGAAGAAGTTCTGGTGAAACGCTTGTCGGGCAGGCGCGTCTGTCGCAATTGCGGGGCGACTTATCATGTGGAATTTTCACCACCCGCTGAAGAAAATGTTTGCGACAAATGCGGTGGTGAGTTGTATCAGCGAGAAGATGACAAAGAAGAAACTGTACGAAAAAGACTAGCTGAATACAATGAAAAAACAAGTCCGTTGGTTGCATATTATGCAGGCAAAGGGATCCTGAGAAACATTGACGGAGCAGACAGCGCTGAACAGGTGCTGAAGAACATCCGCGCTGCCTTGGGGAGATGACTTACATTGATCATTCTTAAATCCAATGAAGAGCTGGAATCCATGCGTCGGGCAGGAAATCTGGTAGCCAAGACCATCGCCATGTTAAAAGATGCCGTTCGTCCCGGAATAACGACAGGGGAATTGGATAAACTGGCTGAAGGGATTATACGCAAGCATGGTGGTATTCCAGCATTCAAAGGGTACTACGGTTTTCCAGGCAGCATCTGTGCTTCGGTAAATGAAGAAGTTGTGCATGGGATACCGGGGATCAGGAAGTTGAAGAGCGGTGATATTATCAGTATTGATATTGGCACCATCGTTGAAGGTTTCTACGGTGATGCTGCCGTGACTCTACCGGTAGGTGATATTTCCGAGGAAGCACAAAGATTACTCTCTGTCACAGAAGGCTCGCTTATGGCCGGAATTGAGCAGGTCAGGGCTGGGAACCGTCTGTCGGATATATCCAATGCTGTACAGGTTTTTGCAGAGGGAAAAGGGTTCTCAGTGGTGAGAGATTATGTTGGACATGGCATTGGTCGCAACATGCACGAGGATCCGCAAATCCCCAATTTTGGGCCGCCCGGACGAGGGCCTCGCCTAGAACCAGGTATGGTGCTGGCCATAGAACCGATGGTCAATGTGGGGAGTTACCGGGTTGAGACACTGGAAGATAATTGGACAGTTGTTACAGCAGACCGCAGCTTATCAGCACACTTTGAGCATACAGTTGCAGTAACAGAGGATGGGCCGGTTATTCTGACTTGTCTGTAAGCAGTACGCTGGGTCCCGAACATTGTAAAACCCATTGGTTCAGGTCTTTGAGGAGAGGAGGTCAGCAAACCATAATGGCTAAAGAAGACACTATTGAGGTTGAAGGTACAGTGATTGAGCCTCTGCCAAATGCCATGTTTCGTGTAGAATTGGCAAATGGCCATAAAATCCTGGCTCATGTTTCAGGAAAGATCCGCATGAATTTCATTCGAATTCTCCCTGGCGATAAGGTTACTGTAGAGTTATCGCCCTATGATCTGACCAGGGGCAGAATTATTTACCGCTTTAAGTAGGATGACGAAGGAGGACTAGATTATGAAGGTCAGAGCATCCGTGAAACCGATTTGCGAAAAGTGCAAGATTATTCGTCGCAAGGGTGCCGTAATGGTCATTTGCGAGAATCCGAAACACAAACAGAAGCAAGGATAATATATTTATGCAGGAGGTGTAAGTAGATGGCGCGTATCGCCGGTGTAGATTTACCAAGAGAAAAGAGGGTTGAAATTGCCTTGACATATATCTACGGGATCGGAAAACCTACTTCCCAAGAGATATTAGCCAAGACTGAAGTAAACCCTGACACACGGGTAAGAGACCTGACTGAAGAAGAAGTGAACCGGCTAAGGGATACCATTGACCGGGAATACCGTGTCGAAGGGGACTTGCAGCGAGAAGTTGCATTGAACATCAAGCGACTGATTGAAATCGGATCCTACAGAGGAATCCGACATCGCCGCGGGATGCCTGTTCGCGGACAGAAAACCAAAACCAATGCAAGAACGCGAAAAGGACCCAAACGTACGGTTGGAGTACGGAGAAAGAAATAGGTAAAGGAGGGATTACTTATGGCAAAACGGTCAACTCGTCCAAAGAGAAAAGAGCGCAAAAATGTGGATAAGGGAATTGCCCACATCCAGTCTACATTCAATAATACAATCATTACGATTACCGATGTGCGGGGTAACGTAATATCTTGGTCTACAGCTGGAAATGTTGGTTTCAAAGGTTCAAGAAAAAGCACTCCATTTGCAGCCCAGATGGCCGCTGAAGAAGCTGCTAAAGTTGCCATCGATCAGGGCATGAAGGAAATTGAAGTCTTTGTTAAAGGACCCGGCTCCGGAAGAGAAGCTGCGATTCGTTCACTGCAGGCTGCTGGCCTGGAAGTGAACATGATTAAGGACGTGACGCCCATTCCTCACAATGGTTGCCGTCCACCAAAAAGAAGAAGAGTGTAATAACAGGAGGTGTAAAGACAACTATGGCGAGATATACAGGACCCGTTTGTCGGATATGTCGGCGGGAGGGAACGAAACTGTATCTGAAGGGTGAGCGCTGCTACTCAGATAAATGCGCAATGGAGAAGAGAGCATTTGCCCCTGGTCAACACGGGCAGGGCCGTACCCGTAAACCTTCCGAATACAGCATCCGGTTAAGAGAGAAACAGAAATTGCGTCGCTATTATGGCATCCTGGAAAAACAGTTTGCCCAGTATTTTGAAAAAGCTGCCCGGCATCAGGGCATAACAGGGGAGAATCTGCTACATTTACTGGAAAGCAGATTAGACAACATCGTCTTTCGGATGGGATTTGCCAACTCCAGAGCAGAAGCAAGGCAGCTGGTCAGACACAGTCATTTCCTTGTGAATGGCAAAAAAGTAACAATTCCTTCCTATCTGACCAAGGTTGGCGATGTGATCAGCGTTAAAGAAGGCAGCAGAAGTTCTGCTAAATTTAAGGAAATGGCCGAAACAGCATCAACAAAAGGCCTGCCAGAATGGATTGATGCCAACATGGAAACCATGGAAGGACGCATTATCCGCTGGCCGCTCCGAGAAGAGATTGACGTACCGGTAGAAGAACATCTGATCGTCGAGTTGTACTCCCGATAAACAGCTGTTGTACTTCACTTACGTCGTCTGGCGACGTAGTCAGAAGGGATAAAGGGGGGTTCGTTTCATGATAGAAATCGAAAAACCGAAGATTGAATGTGCCGAAATGAACGATGAAGCTACATACGGGAGATTTGTGCTGGAACCGCTTGAGCGGGGATTTGGAATGACCATCGGCAACTCTTTACGTCGTGTTCTTCTATCGTCTCTGCCTGGTGCAGCCGTGACTTCGGTGAAAATTGAAGGTGTGCTTCACGAGTTCTCCACCATAAAGGGAGTCCGGGAAGATACTACCGATATTATCCTGAACCTGAAAGCACTACGCTTCAAAATGTATACCGATGAACCTGTTACATTGTATCTTCGTTATGAAGGCGAAGGTATTGTTACAGGTGCGGACATTCAAATGGTCAGTGATGTGGAAATCCTGAATCCAAGTCAGCATATCGCTGAACTGGATAAAGATGCAATTTTGGAGATGGAGCTCACAGTGGCAAAAGGCCGTGGCTATGTATCTGCAGAAAAGAATAAGACTCCCGATCAGAGTATCGGTGTAATTCCTGTTGATTCAATTTTCACTCCGATTCAGCGTGTGAACTATCATGTTGAAGACACCCGGGTAGGACAGGTCACCGACTATGACAAACTAACCATAGAAGTCTGGACAGATGGCAGTATCAAGCCGGATGAAGCAACCAGTTTGGGAGCCAAGATCTTAAGTGAGCATCTGGGTCTTTTCATGCAGCTGAATTCAGACATGAATGATCTTGAAGTTATGAAGGAAAAAGAAGAAGATGGCATGGACCGGGTTTTGGAAATGGCCATCGAGGAACTGGAGTTTTCCGTACGGTCATACAACTGTCTGAAGCGTGCCAATATCAACACAATCGGCGAACTGACTGAAAAGACAGAAGATGAAATGATGAAGGTAAGAAATCTAGGGAAAAAATCGCTGGAAGAAGTAAAAAGCAAACTTGCTGAGCGCGGTTTATCCCTGAAAGAATCTGAAGAGTAGAAGGGGAGGGATGACGGTCATGGCAAACAGAAGGCTGGGCCGTACCATGGGGCACAGAAGAGCGCTCCTCCGAAACATGGTTACTTCCTTGCTGTTGAGCGAGAAAATCGAAACAACAGAAATGAAGGCCAAAGAGCTGAGTAAAGTAACTGATAAGATGATCACTTTAGCAAAGAAGGGTGATCTCAATGCCCGCCGACAGGTACTGGAGTATGTATATGATGAGGATGTAGTGCGAAAACTCTTCGACACCATAGCACCTCGCTATTCCGGAAAAGAAGGCGGATACACACGAGTAATCAAGACTGGTTTCAGACAGGGCGATGCAGCTTCAATGGCAATCATCGAGCTTGTCTAGCGAATTGCATAACAGTTATGTTTCAACAGTAGGTGATTCTATGGAAGCTATTATCTGCGTCAGTAACATTACACACTATTATACGACTGCCGATGAAAACAAAATTGCTGCACTAGCAGATGTTTCGCTGAGTATCATGCCAGGAGAATTCGTTGCTGTCATCGGTCATAATGGCTCTGGAAAATCGACCCTGGCGAAACACATGAATGCATTGCTTCTCCCAGATGAAGGGATCGTTGAAGTCAATGGTATTGACACCAGGGATCAGAGCCGCCTCTGGGAAGTTCGCCGGTCTGCCGGTATGGTATTTCAAAACCCGGATAATCAGTTGGTGGCAACAATGGTCGAAGAAGATGTTGCTTTTGGTCCGGAGAACCTGGGCCTGCCCCCCGTAGAGATTCGCAAGCGGGTCGATGAGGCACTGGCCATTGTCGGTATGTCTGATCTGAAAGACCAGGCACCCCACACATTGTCTGGGGGACAGAAACAACGGGTGGCTATTGCCGGGGTGCTGGCAATGAAGCCAACTTGCATCATTCTCGACGAACCGACAGCTATGCTGGATCCTGTTGGCAGAAGTGAAGTACTCCAGACAATCCGCAAGCTGAACCGGGAAGAAGGCATGACGGTTATCCTGATTACTCACTTTATGGATGAGGCGGTAGAAGCTGATCGTGTTGTTGTGATGGATCAGGGTAAGATTGTCATGGATGATCATCCGAAAGTGGTGTTTTCGCGGGTAAACGAACTCCGGCGTTTGCACCTTGACATTCCACAAGTTGCCGAACTGGCGCATCAACTCCAGAATGCTGGTCTGGAAATACCACCGGACATTCTGACTGTGGAAGAAATGGTGGACGCATTATGTCGATAAAGATAGAGAATCTATGGCATATTTACAATCAAGGGACACCAATGGCAATCACAGCACTGGAAGATATTAATCTAGAAATCCATGACGGAGATTGCATTGGACTGATCGGCAGAACCGGATCTGGTAAATCAACTCTGGTTCAGCATTTTAATGGTCTGCTGCAGGCTACCAAAGGACGAGTTCTGGTTGACGGGCAGGATTTACGTGATAAGAAGACTGATCGCAGAAAGGTCAGGCAAACGATTGGTCTTGTGTTCCAATACCCTGAATACCAGTTATTCGAAGAAACCATCGAAGCAGATATTGGTTTTGCACCGAAAAAGATGGGACTTACCAACGATGAGGTCAAAGAACGCGTGATGGGATCCATGCACATGGTAGGATTGGATTACGAAACATTTCGTAATCGCTCACCTTTTGAGCTCAGCGGCGGTCAGATGAGAAGAGTGGCAATTGCTGGAGTACTGGCCATGAATCCCAAGATGCTCGTACTGGATGAACCATCTGCTGGGCTGGATCCTGAAGGCCGTGCGGACATTATTGCACAAATCAAAGAGATGCATGAGAAAACAGGAATCACAGTTGTGTATGTTTCCCACAGCATGGATGAAATTGCACAACTTGTGAATCAGGTTCTCGTGATGGATCGTGGGCGAATTGTTCTTCAGGGATCAGTAAGAGAGATATTTATGCAAGCTGAGCAACTGAAGGATCTGGGATTGGGGATTCCTCAAATCACAGCCCTGATGCACAAATTGCGGGAACGCGGATTTGATGTATCAACCGGTATTATCAATATTGAAGAAGCCAGGGATGCGATCCTTGCTCTAAAAAGGGGGAAGGACCATGTTTGAGAACATCACCATTGGTCAGTATTACCCTGGGCAGTCACTTGTACACCGTCTCGATCCAAGAACCAAAATAAACAGCGTTGTTGCGATCATCTTTGCAATCTTTCTTGCCCGTCAGGGCGCTGCGTATCTGTTGGTGACATTCTTTCTGGCAGCGATTGTGCTTAATGCCAGGATTCCTGTCAGATATCTGCTGAGAGGATTGAAGCCCATCCTGTTTATTGGCTCTTTGACATTCTTGATACATCTGTTTGTTACAAGTGGAACGGTGATCTATCAACTTGGCCCCTTGAGAATTACAGAAGAAGGTTTACGGCAGGGGTCATTCCTGGTCTGGCGACTGGTGATGCTGGTTTTGACTACTTCAATGCTAACCCTGACAACACCACCGGTTACACTTACCGATGGGATTGAAAATGTGCTGAAACCTTACAAACGGATCGGCGTCCCTGCTCATGAACTGGCGATGATGATGACCATCGCATTGCGCTTTATCCCGACCCTTGTTGAAGAGACGGGTAAGATCATGAAGGCACAAATGGCCAGGGGGGCGGATTTTGAAAGCGGGAATATATTCCAAAGAGCAAAGAATCTTATTCCCCTGCTTGTACCATTGTTCGTCAGTGCTTTCCGCAGAGCGGATGAACTGGCGGTGGCAATGGAAGCCCGATGTTATCAGGGCGGTGATAAGAGAACGCGGCTGAAACAGCTCGCGTATCACAGAATCGATGCCCTAGGCTATTTTGCAGTGGTTGCCACTGTTGGATTGGTTGTGTGGCTCCGTTACCTCGGTGCGTGAATGGGGCGTCATCGGACAGGAGTGATGGCATGCCTAATGTAAAATGCACAGTCGCATACGACGGGACACTGTACTGCGGCTACCAGCGGCAAAAAGGTCAGCCAACGGTCCAGGCCGAACTCGAAAAGGCTATTGAGCGGATCTTTGCAGAAAGAGCAACGGTATATGCTTCTGGACGGACTGACAGTGGAGTTCACGCTCTGGGCCAGGTGGTCAATTTTCGCACAAGCAGGATGATACCCACTGGCAAGATTCCGGCTGCATTGAACAGTGTTTTGCCAGCAGATATTGTAATCCTGTTGGCGGAGATTGTGCCAGACAGCTTTCACGCGCGAATCAGTGCCCGGCAAAAAACATACACATACAGAATCCTGAACAGCCCAATGCCGTGCCCTTTCACCCGCAACTATGCGCTGCATCTGCCTGGAAGATTGGATGCCGAGGGAATGAGTATGGCAGCAGAGCTGTTAATTGGCACCCATGATTATGCTTCATTCCAGGCGACAGGCAGCAGTGTACAGAACACGGTCAGAACAATTGTCCGATCATCTGTACACAAAGAAGAAGATACCATTGTTTATACCGTGACTGCGAATGGATTTTTGTACAATATGGTGCGGGTCATTGTAGGAACACTCATTGAGGTTGGGAGAGGCAAACTAAGCGTCGCCGATGTGGATCGGATTTTACACGCAGCTTGCAGATCCACAGCGGGACCAACGGCACCAGCACATGGCCTCTTCTTACAAGAGGTAGAGTATTCGTCTGGTATTGACCCGACTTGACATAAAAAGGCCGGCTATATATAATGATTCTGTGGCTTGTAGCCGGGTTCGTATGGCCATCGCGTTTGATGTGATGGATTTAATACAGAAGAAGTTTAGATTTTTGCGAGGAGGGAGTATTATGAAGACTTATTCGCCGAAAGCGGCCGAAATAGAGCGGAAATGGCATGTCGTTGATGCATCAGGACAGACATTGGGCCGCCTGGCCAGCGAGGTTGCCAGCATTCTCAGAGGAAAACACAAACCGATGTTTGCTCCGCACATGGATACCGGGGATTATGTGATTATCATCAATGCAAGCAAAATCAATCTCACCGGAAAGAAGCTGACGGACAAATTCTATCATTACCACACTGGTTATCCGGGTGGGATCAAATCGATCGCATACGGAAAACTGCTGGAAACCAAACCGGAAAAAGTCATTGAACTGGCTGTAAAGGGTATGCTGCCCCATAATAAACTGGGCAGAGCCATGTTTAAGAAATTGAAAGTATATGCGGGGACAGAGCATCCTCATGAAGCCCAGCAGCCCCAGGAGTATAAAATTATTGGTTAAACTTTTAGAGAAGGAGGCAGGATTATGGCCGTTGTGGATTATGCAGGCACAGGACGGAGAAAAGAATCGGTCGCTCGTGTTCGTCTGATCGAAGGCAATGGGAAGATCGTCGTAAACGGGCGTCCAATGGAAGACTATTTCAAGTTGAGAACTTTGCACATGATTATTAATCAGCCATTGGATACAGCCGGCGTGAAAGATAAGTACGACGTGGTTGTCAATGTATATGGCGGCGGGGTATCCGGTCAGGCCGGAGCAATTCGGCACGGAATCGCTCGTGCATTGCTGAAAGTTAACCCGGAATATCGTTCAGGATTAAAGAAAGCTGGTTTTCTGACCAGAGATCCGCGGATGAAGGAACGAAAGAAATACGGCTTGAAGAAAGCTAGAAAAGCACCGCAGTTTTCCAAGCGTTAGGGAACAGGAGGGAGGATCAGGATCCTTCCTTTTTTTTCATGTTTTCCTGGGAATACTTACTGCAGGTTTTTTCCTGAGTAAGGGGAATAAGGAATGAAAGAATGTTTTTCAGGGAGGTAAAATACGTTGGATCTTGTAATCCATAATGGCCGAGTCATCGATCCTGAATCGGCTACTGACAAAGTTTTGAACATCGGAATACAGGCAGGTAAGATTGTGCAGCTGTCCCAGGAAGAGCTAACAGGAAAGGAAACCATCGATGTAGGTGGCCAGATCGTAGCCCCCGGTTTCATTGATATCCATATGCATGAAGATACAGAAACCCAAGATAACGCGGCTACCGCAGCTTTTTATCCCACTTTTCGGCGGATGGCTTTAATGGGAGTGACTACGGCCATCGGTGGCAATTGCGGTTACAGTCGCCATCCTCTCGAAGCGTTTTTTGAACAGATGGAGGAGCAAGGGATACCTATTCATTATGGTGGATTTGCCGGATACATCACATTACGGGAGGCAGCCGGGGTAACCGATCGCTATCAACCCGCCAGCGAAGAAGATAAAAAACTGATTCATAAACTGATCCGGCAGGAAATGGAGAGCGGTGCGGTGGGTCTTTCTATAGGTTTTGAATATGCGCCAGGGATAAGTACAAAAGAAGCCATCGATGCGGCAAAAGTTGTAGCTGAATACCCGGGGCGGCTTATCAGTGCCCATTTCCGCTATGATGGTGATCGCGCCGTTGAATCGATTGAGGAAATGGCGCAAATTGCCCGCATAACCGGTGTTCCTGTGCAAATATCACACATTGGCAGCTGTGCCGGGTTTCCGGTTGTTATGGATGAAGCGTTACGAGCTCTGGATGAAGCAAGAACGGAAGATATTGATGTAATGGGAGACTGTTACCCATACAATTGCTTCTGTACAAGCATTGGATCTGCGGTATTTGATGACGGTTGTTTTGCAAAATGGGGTGTCGATGCATCTGCGCTTTTAGTAGCAGAAGGTGAATACAAAGGGAAGTACTGTACCGAAGAGCTTTTCGAAAAGCTGAGAAAGGAAGCTCCCAACACGATGGTGATCGGCTTTGTTATGGATGAAGCCGAAGTAATAAAAGCAATCAAACATCCACTAGTGATGGTTTGCAGCGATGGTTCATTTCATGGTGATCAGGGGCACCCCCGGGGAGCAGGTACTTTCCCGCGTATTCTTGGACGTTTTGTTCGAGAAGAAAAGAAGATCAGCCTAATGGAGGCACTAGCTAAGATGACCATCGTTCCTGCCCGTAGGCTGAATCTGAAAGAAAAAGGAAGGATTGCGATTGGCTGCGACGCAGACTTAGTGATTTTTGATCCTGAAACCATTTCTGACCGGGCAGATTTTTCCTGTCCAACCGAAAAACCAACGGGGATCAGCACCGTAATTCTTAAGGGTATGCCAACAATCCGCAATGGTAATCTCGTTAACTGCAAGGCTGGTCGCGTCATACGATTTGGTTGATAAGGAGGGTTCGAAATTCATGCAGGCAAAACAAGGTGATTGGGTAGAAATTCACAGTATCGTACTTCCTGCCGGGCAAAGAGCAGCCCAGGTTCCAGCGGACACTCAAGCGGTGGATCTGGAAATGAGAACAAAAGGCTTTGCAGTTCGAGCCGGGCGAATAGGAGAACCTATGGAGATTCGGACTTTGTGCGGTAGGACAATGGAGGGAACCCTGATCGCTGTTAATCCGTCTTACACACATGGATATGGCAGTCCTATTCCCGAATTGCTGTCAATCGGGCTGGAACTTAGGGCGCTGCTCAAGGAGGGACAATGATGAGAGACATGTCCTATAGCGGGCTCATGGCACGTAAGAATGAAATCATGAAGAGTTCTGTTGGAATCGATTATACCCAGTTTGAAAGAGAAAATATTTCTTTTGACTACGAAGCAATGATGGCAAAAGCCGGGTACTCCTTGACGGAGGTTGCGGCAATCCAACACGACAGCAATGTGGGCAATACTCCTCTATTGGAGCTAAAGCAAATTACTGCCCTTGCTCGAAGAATTTCTGCCCCCGGAAAGGGAGCAAGAATTTTCATCAAGGATGAAGCATGCAATCCATCGGGCAGCTTCAAAGCCCGTCGCGCATCTGTGTCGTGCTATCACGCACAGAAGCTGGGGTATCAAGGTGTCATTGCAGCGACCAGTGGTAACTATGGTGCTGCGGTAGCCTCCCAGGCAGCGATGCGTGGTCTGAAATGCATCATAATCCAAGAAGTCTTCGATTCCGCAGGGAAAGGGCAACCGGAGATTATTGAAAAGGGAAGAAAGTGTGAAGCGTATGGCGCAGATGTTTATCAGCTGACAGTGGGCCCGGAACTTTTCTATGTTGCGTTGCAGATGTTAGAAGAGACAGGCTATTTCAATGCTTCACTGTATACCCCGTTTGCTATTGCAGGGATTGAAACTTTGGGCTATGAGATAGGCATCGAAGTGGAAAGCCGTTATCAGCGCAAACCGGACTGTGTTGTCGTCACACATGCGGGCGGGGGCAATCTGACGGGAACAGCACGGGGACTTGCGAAGGCTGGGTGCCAGAATACAGCAATCGTTGGTGCCAGTGTTGACCTCAAAGGACTGCATATGGCCAGTGATCATGATTTCAACCGAAAATCTTTTACAACAGGTCATACAGGATTTGCCTTTCCTTTCACTAGCATGCCGGATCGGGCGGATGTCCCGCGAAATGCAGCACGGAGTTTGCGCTACATGGATCGGTATGTGACTGTATCCCAAGGAGAAGTTTTCTTTGTGACAGAAATGTTGGCCCAATTAGAAGGATTGGAACGGGGCCCTGCCGGTAACACATCTTTGGCCGCCGCCTTTGCCATTGCCCAAGAAATGGAACATGATGAAATTATCGTGGTGCAGGAAACTGAGTACACGGGCGCCGGAAAGCATCCAATACCCCAGCTTGAATTTGCCAAAAGCAATGGTGTGCGTATAATGAGAGGTTCCCCTGATATAAATATACCAGGAAAAAACATCATTATCCCAGAACATCCTGCACAAATTCGCGTTGCAGATCAAGATCTGCAAGCAATGCGTGATTCATATCTGCGGCGAGCTGTAGCCGGATTGCAGGGAAAATCCCTAACGGATCACGACAAGAAATTCCTGGCAGACGAAGTGAATCTACCTGAGGCTGATGTAGAACTTTGGCTTGAGCGCACGAATGTCTAAGGGAGTTTGAAAGGAGGAGATGGGCATGGCCGGTGTTGTGTGGGGCGGACTTGTTCCCCATCCACCCTTGATCATTCCGGGTATTGGCGATGATGCAGTGATGCAAGTCAACAATACAGTAACCAGCATGAAAGCGATCGCTGAGGAAATTCGCGCTTTGCAGCTCGATACTCTGATTATTATTTCTCCTCATAGCCCGATATTCCAAGACGGAATCCCCATATGGGATACCGCTGAAATGCATGGCAATTTCATTCAGTTTGGTTATCCTGGGATCGAATACTCTGTGACCGTTGATCGGTCAATGGTGGATTCGATTCGATCCGAAGCCAAAAAGACCAAAGTGCCTGTGGTTTCACTGGACGATAAAATGGTGGAACGGACAGGTATACGTAAAACCTTGGACCACGGGGTCATGGTGCCTCTCCATTATTTGCAGGAGGCAGGCATTCACCTGCCGACTGTTCTTGTTTCTATTGGTTGGCTTTCAAACGAAGATTTATTCCGCTTTGGTAAAGCAATTCAAAGGGCGGCAGCTGATTCAGGCAAAAAAACAGCTGTGTTGGCCAGTGGTGATCTTTCCCACAGCCTGCAAGAGAATGCGCCTGCTGGATATAATCCTGCAGGGGAGGAATTTGATCTCCTTTTACAGGAGTATTTTACGACCGGACAGCTAGATCAGGTGCTGCAGATGAATCATCAACTGGTTGACCAGGCAGCAGAGTGCGGGTATCGTCCTATCCTGATTCTGTTGGGGGCGCTCTCAGGGCTGTCTGTCAAACCTTTTGTACATTCTTATGAAGGCCCCTTTGGCGTCGGCTATATGGTGGTCAGTTTCCCTGTTGAAGGGGGCACTCAAATGACTGCGCAAGGTAAGGGTGAACAAAGGTTAGATTCTGAAGCGAAACAACATGGTTTTGTGCAGTGGGCGCAAGAATCACTAGAAACATACATCAAAGAAGGGATGCGTAAACCGCTGCCAGACCCGTTACCAGAAGACATGCAGGAACGTGCGGGTGTATTCGTTTCGATTAAGAAGAATGGGTTGCTTCGTGGCTGTATAGGGACAATTTTTCCAAACTGCAGCAATCTTGCCCAGGAGATTCGAGAGAATGCTATCAGTGCAGGTACAAAAGATCCTCGGTTTTATCCAGTTACAGAAGAAGAATTGCCATACTTAAAGTTTTCCGTGGATGTTCTCTCTGAACCGGAAAGCATTCGCGATTTAAATCAACTGGATCCTGACAAGTACGGTGTGATTGTCCGACAGGGAAACTGTGTTGGTTTGCTGTTGCCCCATCTGGAGGGCATCCACTCAGTGGCTGATCAATTACGTATTGCCTGTCAGAAAGCAGGAATTGATCCAGATTCAAAGTATGTCATCGAAAGATTTCAGGTGATCCGCTATGAGTAGTGCTGAGAGGAATCATCCACCCCAGACTGCAATGCATTTCAGCACAGCAGCCGATGGTACTGTTCAGTGTGTGCTGTGTCCCCACAACTGCGCCATACCGGATCAGTGCAAAGGTTTGTGCCGGGTCAGAGAGAATCGTGAGGGAACACTTTATTCACTTAACTACGGACAGATTACAGCCAGAGCACTTGATCCGATCGAAAAGAAACCTCTCTATCACTATTACCCTGGAACCAGCGTTTTTTCGATGGGAACCTTCGGGTGTAATTTCCACTGCCAGTTCTGTCAGAACTGGCATATATCCCAGGGTACACCGCCTACGGAGTATTTCACACCGGAAGAGGCGGTTTCAGAAGCATTATTTTATCGCGACACCCACAATTGTGTGGGAATTGCCTACACTTATTCAGAGCCGATTGTCTGGTATGAATATGTCATGGCAACAGCAAAACTAGCCCAACAGGCAGGGTTGAAAAATATTCTGGTTACCAATGGCTATATTCAGGAACGGCCACTGCTTGAGCTGCTTCCATGGATTGATGGGATTAATATTGATCTGAAAGCGTTTACTGAGTCATTCTACGATGACCTATGCAACGGAAGCCTCGAGCCAGTAAAACAGTCTGTGTTGAGGGTATTTGGCGAATGCCATCTTGAGCTGACTGTGCTGCTGATTCCAGGAAAGAATGATGGCCCTGAGGAATTGGAGCAGCTTACAGATTGGATCGCAGCGATCAGTCCAACGATTCCTGTTCACTTCTCCCGGTATTTTCCACACTATAAACTGAATTTGCCGCCAACTCCCGTTGCGAGCCTGGAGAGAGCGCAACGTATTGCACAGAGAAGACTTAAATATGTTTACATAGGCAATGTACCGGGGCACCAAGGTGTTAATACGATTTGCAGTCATTGCGGGGCTGAATTGATCAATCGAAAGAGCGCTGTTCAAATACTGAACCTTACGGAAGATCATAAGTGCAAAAAATGCGGAGCGCCCATCGATTTGCGGACCGGATAACCAACAGCACTGCATTGGAGGGTTTCACTGTATTTTGTAGAATTGTATGGATGGCATTTTTCTGTAAATAATGGCAAGGAGGTGGGGTCAGTGCCAACGCGGATTCAGGACTACATTGATATTATCATCATTGCTTATGTCATCTATCGCCTATTCGTCTGGATTCGCGGTACACGAGCAGTGCAGCTGATCAAAGGCATTATTGTTTTGATTGCTGCCATGTTGATTGCCGAATACTTCAGGCTGTATACAATCCGTTGGATTCTGGCCAACCTCCAGACAATGCTTCTGGTCGCACTGCCTGTCGTTTTCCAACCGGAACTAAGGCGAGCCCTTGAACAGATCGGCCGGGGCAGATTCTTTTCCCAATCGCTCTCGTCACTTCCCGAAGAAGACATGAGCAAAGTGATCCAAGAGATTATTAAAGCCGTAAAGGTGCTGGCAAGAAACAAGATCGGTGCTCTGATTGTGATAGAAAGAGAGACCGGGCTGAACGATTATGTAGAGAGCGGCATACGCATCAATGGAATTCTCTCATCAGAATTTCTGATCAATATCTTTATTCCCAACACACCCCTGCATGATGGTGCGGTCATTGTACGGGGTGATCGGGTGTTGGCTGCCGGATGTTTTCTGCCATTGACCGACAGCCAGGATCTTTCCACTGAACTGGGAACACGGCATCGGGCGGCGATCGGAATAACCGAAAACTCAGATGCAGTGGTGGTGGTCGTTTCTGAGGAATCGGGGATTTTGTCTCTGGCTAATGATGGAAAGCTGACGCGGTATCTGGATGAAACTACCCTGAAAGAAATGCTGGTCGAACTGTGTATGTCTGGCGAAACCAGCGGCAACTATCGCTTCTGGCAGCGGAGGAAACAGTAATGGATAAACTCCTCGAGAAAGATGCAGTCATTCGCATACTGGCAGTATTGATTGCTGTACTGCTCTGGTTTCAGGCAAGCAGTGCGCAGAATCCTTATGTAGAGCGAACCCTGGAGGGGGTACAGGTCCGTGTTCAGAATGTTGAGCAAGGCTTTACCATCACAGGAGACATTCAACCTACAACAGTTCAGGTTAGACTGTCCGGCGCCCAGCATCTGGTTGCTGGGCTGTCGGCCAGAGATATAAATGCATACATCGATCTAGACGATCTCCAAGAAGGAACATACACGCGAACGATTCGCTTTATTGAGCCACCCGGTGTCAGGATCGTGGAAGTGTCACCAGCATCTGCTGAAGTCACTCTGGAGGCCATCGTCAGAAAAACATTCAAGCTATCCATTGTGCAGCAGGGTTTGCCAACCATAGGCCATTCCATTGGAAATGTCACATTCACTCCGATGGAGGTGACCATTGAAGGTGCAGAGAGCGTTGTCGAAGCCATTGCAAGTGCAGCTGTGGTTGTTGATGTGAACAATGTCCGGGAAAGTTTCGTACGAAATGTGTCAGTGAATGTCTTCGATTCCCAGGGGAATGTTGTTCACGGTGTCAGCATCAGCCCGGCTGCAGTAACGGTCAATATCGAGGTTGTTCAGGCGCAAGCTGACAAACAGGTTACGATCAATCCATCACTGGCGGGTGAACCGGCGGCAGGATATCAGATTGCTGAGGTGATTCTTGAGCCAACTCGGGTACTTATCACGGGCCCCCAGGAGACTGTGGAAGCTACAGACGCTGTGGCTACCGAAGTGATTGATATTTCCGGAGCGAGAGAAGATATTGTCATCTCTGTAGGGCTGCAATTACCGTCCGGCCTGGCGATCATTGAACCGACTGCGTTTCGGGTGACCATTCGTATCATTGAAATAGAAACTCCCGCGCCCCAGGAACCACCTGAAGACTAAAACTAATCGGCAGGAGACGCTCATGATCAGAGTAGAAAACGTGAAAGTACCCCTGGCAAAAGAATCGACAGATCTCCACACCATCGCGGCTGCGGCACTGGGCATTCCCCCAGGTGCTGTGAAGAAGGTTACGATTATTCGCAAGTCTTTGGATGCCAGGCGTAAAAGCAATATTCATTTTCTCTATACCTTGGATGTAGAAACTGATGCAGCAATTCAAAAAATCCAGGGCAAAGGAGTAGTGGGGAGCGAATCAAGGGACTCCCTTCAAATCGCGTTGGAAAGTGGCAGCGAGACGCTGTACCATCGGCCAGTGGTGGTGGGGGCCGGTCCGGCGGGTCTTTTTGCTGCCTTTGTTTTAGCAAAACACGGTTATGCCCCACTGATCATTGAACGAGGGAAAGCGGTGGAGGAACGAATTGCCGACATCAGGTCTTTTTGGCAGGATGCATCCCTTGCACCCGATTCCAATGTTGCTTTCGGTGAAGGTGGTGCAGGTACTTTCTCTGACGGCAAGCTTATGACACGGATCAAGAATCCCCGCATCGGCGATGTTCTGGCAGAACTGGTTCAAGCCGGTGCACCCAATGAAATACTGTACCATTACAGACCCCACATTGGTACAGATGTCCTGCAGCGTATTCTTGTTTCATTACGGGAAAAGCTGATTGGTATGGGGTGTCAATTTCGCTTCAGCACAAAGCTGACGGGCATACAGGTTGATTGCGGTCGTCTAAAAGGGATCACAGTGAATGATGGAAATGAGATTCCCTGCAATGCCTTGCTTCTTTGCATAGGACACAGTGCTCGTGACACATACCAGATGCTCTTTGATGCAGGTATTGCTATGGAGAACAAACCCTTCGCTGTCGGGTTTCGAATTGAACATCTTCAGGACATGATCGACCGCATACAATATGGGAAAATGGCTGGGCATCCCCATCTGCCACCCGCTGAATATCAGCTGACAGCTAAGAGTTCAGACGGTCGAGGGATCTACAGTTTCTGCATGTGTCCCGGCGGTGCTGTCATTGGAGCAGCATCAGGGCCCGGTGAAGTGGTTGTGAACGGTATGAGCGGCTCTCGCAGGTCTGGATTGAATGCAAATGCTGCCATTGTATGCACGGTAGATCATAGAGACCTGGACAGTGCGAACCCTATGGCGGGAATCCGGATGCAGAAACTTTGGGAGGAAAGGGCATTTCGTGAAGGAGGTGGTGACTTTCGGGCGCCGGTACAGAATGTAGCGGACTTCTTGGCGGGAACCCAAGAGAGAAGAATCAGAACTGCATCAGTCAAACCAACATACCGGCCGGGGACATCGCCCGGATTGCTGGATGAGTGTTTCCCAGCAGCAATCATCCGGGGATTACGGGAAGGAATCGTGGCGATGGGCCAAAAAATGCCGGGATTTAATGATGCAAATGCCATTCTTACCGGAGTCGAAACGCGTACATCGGCACCGGTGCGAATTTTGAGGAAAGAGAACCGAATGGCTGTTCATATGGATGGTATCTATCCGGCTGGAGAAGGAGCCGGCTATGCCGGAGGAATCATCAGTGCTGCCGTAGACGGGATGGAAACAGCAGAAGCCTTGATCAAGCGGTACAGAAAACCAGAACTATTTCAGGAATAGAGGAGTGTGGAACAATTTGGGAAAACTATTCGGGACGGATGGAGTCAGAGGTATTGCTAATCAGGAGCTTACTCCAGAGTTAGCATTTGAACTGGGACGTGCGGGGACAGCGATTCTGGCAAAGGACGCCGAACGACCAAAAATTCTGATTGGTAAAGATACCCGCATTAGCGGGGACATGCTGGAAGCTGCACTGACAGCTGGAATCTGC
This sequence comes from uncultured Candidatus Sumerlaeota bacterium, assembly GCA_964503545.1. Classification (GTDB taxonomy): domain Bacteria; phylum Bacillota; class SLNR01; order SLNR01; family SLNR01; genus JAXGQE01. Next base: position 1,029 of record CAZDAI010000026.1, on the reverse strand, counting down.
TCGGTGGGAGGAGATGTTGTGCTGGTTGGTGTGGTACCCACACCCGCAGTTGCGTTTCTGACAAAAAAGTATGGTGCCAATGCTGGTATCGTCATATCTGCATCGCACAATCCTGTGGATGATAATGGCATCAAGTTCTTCTATGCCGATGGTTACAAGCTGCCAGATGAAGTCGAAGAAGAGATTGAAGAAAAACTGATGAACAAGGAAGAACTGGCCAGGCCTGTCGGGACGGATGTGGGAAAGGTCTATCATGCACCGGATGCCTACAAAGAGTATGTGGATTTTGTAGCCAGTACTGTTCAGGAGCGTTTCGAAGGATTGCGGATTGTTGTTGACTGTGCCAACGGCGCAGCATCGTTGATTGCTCCACTTGTGTATGAAGCCCTCGGTGCGCAGGTGATTCCTGTCTGCAACACACCCGATGGAGGCAACATCAATGATGGCTGCGGTTCTACTCATCCAGAAGTATTGCAGCAGAAGGTCATTGCACATCAGGCAGATCTCGGATTCACTCATGACGGGGATGCCGATCGCGTATTGGCCTGTGACCATCAGGGCAACCTGGTTGATGGTGATCAGATCCTGACGATTTGCGGAGTTGACCTGCTGCAAATAGGTTTGCTCTCGGGAAAAACCATCGTAGCAACTGTAATGAGCAATCTAGGTTTGGATATTGCTTTCCGCCAGGCGGGGGGTAAAGTGCTGCGGACAAAAGTGGGGGACCGCTATGTCCTGGAAGAAATGAAGAAGAATGGATTAGTACTGGGAGGAGAACAATCCGGGCATGTGATCTTCCTTAACCACAATACAACAGGGGATGGGGTGCTGACAGCCATTCAGCTGCTGGCCGCTGTCCGCAGATCAGGTAAGACACTGTTTGAACTGGCGTCTCAGTTTAAACGACTGCCCCAGGCGCTGGTCAATATTCAGGTGGCAAATAAAGAAGCGATTAATGGCAATGAAAAGATCGCTCAGGCTGTTCAGGAAGTAACCAACCAGCTCGGTGAGCGAGGCAGGGTACTGATC
>CAZDAI010000025.1:0-20946 GCA_964503545.1 uncultured Candidatus Sumerlaeota bacterium | reverse complement strand
CGGCAGTCGTGGATTGGATTGCCCAAAGCTGGGATGTGGATGTGACGGATAGCCGTATTGAGATTTTTGAATGAAGGGGGCTGGCATGATGAGTCAGCATCGATCGGGACGATTGAAAGAAACGATGAAAGAAGAAATAAGCGATATCATCCGTAAGGAAATGAAAGATCCGCGGATTGATGATCTGACCACCATTACAGGGGTGGAAGTCACCAAAGATCTACGACACGCCAAAGTGTACGCGAGTGTGTACGGTGACGAGCAAAAACAGCTGGATGCGATTCGCGGTCTGCAAAGTGCTGCGGGGTTTATCCGAACTGAGCTGGCACGCCGCATCCGACTGCGTCATACCCCGGAGCTGACGTTCCATTTGGATACTTCCATCGCACACGGGGCGCGGATTTCAGAACTGATCAATCAAGTGAAGAAAGAAGAAGAGAAAGGACCAGACAGCGATGTCGAAAGCTGAGCGAAGCAGCATTATCCATGCTTTGCAATCCTACAAAAGAATCATGATCGGTACCCACAGCCGCCCCGACGGGGATGCTGTGGGCTCTGTTCTGGCTTTGGCCAGGGTGTTGGGTAAAAATCCGGGGCAGGAGGTCGTCGCCTGTGTGGATCAGCTTCCGCCGGGGTTGGCTTTTTTGCCAGGCACAGATCGTCTGACCCTTTGGCCAGCGGTCCCTGAGGATTTTCAGCCTGAGGTGTTTGTAGCCCTGGACTGTGGCAGCGCAGCGCGTTTGGGCGACGGCTACCCATATTTTGTTTCTGCCAGACTGCGCATCAATATCGACCATCACATCAGCAATGATTTTTATGGCGACTACAATCTAATCGATCCAGATGCTGCGGCAACTGGTGAAATCATCTATTTTCTCCTCAAGGAAATGAAAGTACCCTTAAGCATTCAAACCGCCGCATGCCTATATGCAGCCATTGCTACGGATACCGGTTCGTTCCGATTCACCAATACCACTGCGACGACACACCGAATCGCAGCAGAATTGCACGAAACTGGACTGGACTGCTTTGCCCTTAGTCAGCAACTCTTTGATACCCGCACCCCCCAGGAGATCCGTCTTTTGGCTGCTGTGCTGGGCACTTTTGATTTAGCCCTGGATGGGCGCGTGGCGATTCTGACCATTCGTCAGACGATGCTTGATGATCACGATATCTTGGATGCGGAAGCGGAAAACTATGCAGGCTATGCCCGTTCGGTGCTAGGTGTTCAAGTGGCTGTGCTTTTGCGTGAACAAGCGGATGTGGTGCGGGTCAGTCTTCGATCCCGGGACAGTACCGATGTGAATGCCATTGCCCAGCTCTTTGGCGGTGGTGGTCACCAGAAAGCCTCGGGGGCTGTAATCCGGGGAACCCTTGAGGAAGTCAAAGAGCGGGTGCTGCAGACGGTGGCGGATTTTCTGGCCGGGAGGGAGACCAATGGCTCCTGAACTGGAGGGGTTTCTCAACATATTAAAGCCACCGGGGATGACATCCCACGATGTAGTGGGATATCTGCGCCGGGTGTTTTCTCTGCGCAGAATTGGCCACACCGGCACTTTGGACCCTCAGGCAGCAGGGGTTTTACCCATCTGCCTGAATCGAGCCACACGGCTTTCTGGGATGGTGACTGACCAGTGCAAGGGATATCGTGCCGAACTGACGCTGGGCTGGAATACAGATACCCAGGATGCCTGGGGAGAGAGAGAAACGATCCTGCCACCAGGACAGGTTCAGGCGCTTGTTTCTGAAAGCCAGATCCGCAGCGTGCTGAACGGATTTGTGGGAACCATCCAGCAACTGCCCCCCATGGTGTCTGCTGTGCGTCATCAGGGTCGCAAACTCTATGAATGGGCACGGGATGGGGTGGAAGTGGCCCGGCCGTACCGGGAAGTCGTAATCCATTCTTTGGATATTCTGTCGATGGATGAGGATTCCCAGGGTTATCCCCGGGTTCTTTTCGCAGTGGAATGTTCCAAAGGAACCTTTATCCGGACGTTGTGTGCCGATGCTGGCAACCAGCTGGGCGTCGGCGGTCACATGTCTTATCTCCTCCGCACCCGCTCTGGTCCCTTTGTCCTTAGGGAAGCTTTGGCACTGGAGGAAGCAGCTGCTGCATTTTCTCAAAATGAACTCGAGCAGTACCTGAAACCGCTGGACTATGTATTGTCTCATTTGATTGCATTGCATCTTGGCGCAGAAGAGGCGCACAGTTTTCAGCTGGGCCGGGCGCAGCCGGCTCCGGGTGATTTTCGGACGGACGGCGAGGTAATGCGCGTTTATGGACCTGATTCGCTTTTCATCGGTCTGGGCCAGATTGAGACAGGACAGATTCGGCCGCGAAAAGTTTTCCATAAGGAGTAGAGCCATGAGGATTATTCACTGGAATGAATATCATCAGGAAGCACCACACAGTCACATTGCTGCAGTAGGTGTTTTTGACGGAGTGCACAGGGGGCACCAGCTGATCTTAAAGGCGGTGCGGGACGACGCTCGGGCAGCGGGACTGGCAAGTATGGTCGTAACATTTGAACCTCACCCCCGGGAGCTGCTCTCAGGCTGTGATACGATCCGACGCCTGACGCCTCTTGCAGAAAAGCAACGAATTTTTGCTGAGCTCGGCCTGGATGCCATGGCCTGCATTCCGTTTACAAAAGAATTTGCCGCACTTTCCCCAGCCCGTTTTGTCGCCGATGTTTTGCTGGCAAGTCTGGGTGTTGCTGCCGTTGGCGTGGGGTTTAACTTCCGTTTTGGCTTGCGGGGTACGGGTGATATCCATACCCTGCACAACCTGGGTGAGCGATTGGGCTTGGGTGTACGTGTTTTCTCACCCCTGGAAGTTAAGGGCAAGCTGGTCAGCAGTACCCTGATTCGGGATACTCTGGCGGTAGGCGATGTAGAGGAAGCAGCCCATTATCTAGGTTACCCGTACCGCCTGCGCGGGCATGTGGTCCATGGGGACCGGCGCGGCCGTACACTGGGATTTCCCACGGCCAACATCTGGGTAGACCCAGGTGTCATGGCTCCAGCTTTGGGGGTATATGGCGTCTGGGTGTACCACCAGAACCGGCGCTTTGCCGGGATGGCGAATCTTGGCTTGCGGCCGACTTTTGCCGGCAGTACAGCAGCTGAAGTACGTCTGGAAATCTTCATTCTGGATTTCTCCGAAGAGATTTACGGTGATGAGTTGGTGGTAGATTTTATGTTCCGAACCCGCAGTGAAAAAGCTTTCTCCGGACCCGCTGCACTGATCGCACAGCTCCAGGCCGACGAGGAGGCCATTCGGCGGCGGCTGTTGGGATCCCAGCCTTTGTAATGTTTACAAAGATAGGGATGTATGGTACAATGTCAGTGTTCCAGCCTAGGTTTGCCGGAGAGGAGGGGTCAGAATGCAAGTGTTTTACAGCGGCAGTGATGAGGAAATGAAACTGATTGTGAATAAAATCTCGGCGATTTGTCTCAGTTCAGAGTTTCGCACGTTGTGCATGGAACTAGAAGGGGTATACCGCCAGTGCCGTATGGACAATGCCACTGCTCTGGCCTTTCAGGATGCTCTGTATGCAATGCTGATGCGGGATGAAGAAGGGGCTCTAATCAACGAAGATCTGCACTAGGCCCCTAAAACTGCCGGCTCGGTTTACCGACACTCCGACGGTTTACTTGGCCAGCAGGGTTTAAAATTTAAGGAGGTGAAGAACATGGCACTGGACAGTACAGCAAAAGCAAGTATTATCGAGAAGTACAAACTGCACGAGCATGATACCGGATCTCCGGAAGTGCAGATTGCAATCCTCAGTGAGAAGATCAACTATCTCACAGATCATCTCAGAACCCACTCCAAGGATCATCATTCCCGGCGCGGGCTGCTGAAGATGGTTGGAAAACGGCGTAATATGCTGAACTATTTGCGTAACAGTGATGTGGAACGATATCGTGAGATTATCGCTAAACTGGGTCTGCGTCGTTAGCAAGGGTGGTTTTCCACTCTTGTTCTTTATGTGCCGGGGTGCTTGCAGGGCAGGTGCTCCCGGCAGGAGAGTGACTAGGAGGTGGCATCATATTTGGAACAGTTTTCGATTGATTTTGCAGGCAGGAAGCTGATTATTGAAACCGGTGAAGTTGCCAAACAGGCTGGTGGTTCGGTATTGGTTCGCTATGGGGATACCGTCGTTTTGGCAACGGCAACATCTTCCCGAGATCCGCGGGAAGGAATTGACTTTTTTCCATTGACAGTGGATTATGAAGAGCGGTTGTACTCTGTAGGGAAAATTCCCGGGGGTTTCATCAAACGGGAAGGACGTCCGTCTGAAAAAGCCATTCTTGCCGGTCGGCTCATTGACCGGGCGATTCGCCCGCTATTTCCCAAAGGATTCCGCAATGATGTGCAGGTGATCGCAACCATACTGTCTGTCGATCAGGACAATGCCCCGGAAATCGCTGCCATGATTGGTGCATCAGCAGCCTTGACCATTTCTGATATTCCTTTCGATGGTCCGGTTGCCGTGGTGGAGATGGGTTTGGTGGATAACACACTGGTGGTAAATCCTACCTCCCAACAGTCAGATGAGAGCGATCTCAGTCTGTATGTTGCCGGAACCCGGGATGCAGTGATGATGGTAGAAGCCGGTGCCGAGGAAGTACCGGAAAACCAAGTGCTGGAAGCCATCGTTAAAGGGCATGAGGAAGTGCAGCGCATTGCTGGGTTCATTGCCGAGATGGCTGAAAAAGTGGGGAAACCCAAACGGGAAGTGCCTCTTTACCAGGTGGATGTAACCCTGGAAGAAAAAATCAGGGAGTATGCTACCGGGGACATGAAAAATGCGATCATGCATGCCGATAAGCTGGAACGTGAGCAGCTGATGGCCGAAGTAGAAGAGAAGACCGTTGATTTCTTCTTGGCCGAATATCCTGAAGCTATCAAGGACATCAAGAATGTAGTGGGCTCGATTCAGAAGGAAATCGTCCGAGATTCCATCCTGGATCGGGGCTATCGCCCTGATGGACGCCAGGTGAATGAAGTACGGCCGGTTACCTGTCAGGCTGCCTATCTGCCCCGGGTACACGGCAGCGGTTTATTTACCCGCGGACAGACTCAGGTGCTGACGGTTGTCACCTTGGGACCGTTGGGAGATGTACAGATTCTCGATGGCCTGGGCGAAGAAGAATTCAAACGCTACATGCATCATTATAACTTCCCGCCTTACAGTGTTGGGGAAGCGCGGATGATGCGCGGACCGGGCCGCCGGGACATCGGTCACGGTGCTCTGGCTGAACGAGCAATTTTACCCATGATACCCAAAGAAGAAGATTTCCCTTATGCCATTCGATTGGTTTCAGAAGTACTGGAATCCAATGGGTCATCTTCAATGGGAAGTGTCTGCGGCAGCACCCTGGCTCTGATGGATGCCGGTGTACCGATTAAGGCTCCCGTATCCGGTGTCGCCATGGGTCTGGTAAAAGACAGTCACTCAGATCGCTTTGTGGTGCTGACGGATATTCAGGGAATCGAAGACTTCTTAGGGGACATGGACTTTAAAGTAGCCGGAACCCGTGCAGGGATCACTGCTCTGCAAATGGATATTAAAACCCGTGGTGTCTCCCCAGAAATTCTCGGCAAGGCCCTGGAGCAGGCCAATGAAGGGCGAATGTTTATTCTGGAGAGGATGCTGGCCTGCATCGACAAGCCTCGTGCTGATCTGTCTCCCTATGCACCACGAATCATCACCCATCACATTGATCCCGAAAAGATCCGGGACGTCATCGGCCCTGGTGGCAAGATCATCAACAAGATCATTGCAGAGACCAATGTGAAGATTGACATTGAAGATGATGGCCGTATCTATATTGCTGCGGTGAATGTGGATGATGCGCAAAGAGCCCTGGCATACATTGACCGCTTGACACGGGATGTGGAAGTTGGCACCATCTATACCGGTAAGGTAACCCGGTTGATGAATTTCGGCGCCTTTGTGGAAATTCTGCCAGGTAAAGAAGGCATGGTGCATATATCCCAGCTGGCCGAAGAGCGGGTAAACAAAGTGGAAGATGTGGTTAATGTGGGCGATGAAATCAGAGTAAAAGTGACAGAAATCGACGACAAAGGCCGTGTTAACCTCTCTCGCAAAGAAGTACTACGATCCGAACGGAAAAAGGACCCATCCTGAAAATCAGGATAAAAAGAAAAACAGAGCGGTATCTGCTCTGTTTATTTTTTTTGTTCTCGGACTTTTATACCGGTCGAACTGCAACATAGATACTCGCCGGAGAGTCCCATGTGAAGGGTTGCCCATCGTAGGCGCCAAAGAGTTGAATTTCGGCAAAACCTGCATCTGCCAGGTAATTTTTCATGGCCGCCTCAGGCAGAGGATAGATTAGGGTTGTGTCTGCTTCGGTACAGACAGTGGCGGGGTTCTCTGGGCATGGAAAGTCCAGCTGTGTTTCAAAACGAATCAAGCCATCTGGTCCGTCCTGATAGCGGCGTTGGAAGCGTAGTGCAGGGTCCGTTCGTACAATATCTGCGAAGGTCAGACCTTGCTTTTGGTGGCGGTCAAAATTAACCAGCTGAATAACCAATACGCCACCGGGCGCCAGGACAGTGAAGAACTCCTGTATTGCCCGGCTGATGTCCCCAGGATTTGTCAGATTGGCCAGAGAATTACCGATGCAGATCAGGGCATCCTGAGGACCCATATGGGGTTGGAGAATCCGCATGTCTCCTTCAATAAACCGGACGTTATCCAAGCCAGCCGCCTGGCGTGCGATTTCAGCCTGGGCAATCATCGCCCCATCCAAATCAAGACCTACACATTCAAGGCCTTCTTCTGCCAGTGCCAGGGTATAGCGGCCGGTTCCGCAGGCAATGTCGGCGACTGATTTTACCTGATGCCGAGCAAACAGGGAAAGGAAAAAAGCGACAGCGTTCCCATTGACGGGAAAGAGTTGATCATAATACCGGGAGAGGTGTTCAAAAAGAGCCACGGCAAATTCTCCTTTCAGTCTAGTTCAGGCCGAGCAGGAGGGTAGCAATGTTGAAATAAACAATCAGGGATAAGGCATCCACAATGGTGGTGATCAATGGACTGGCCATGATAGCGGGGTCTACTTTGAACCTGCGTGCGATAATGGGTAAAATGCCGCCGATAATCTTCGCCATCATTACAGTAAGAAACATGGTACTGCTCACTATGATGGCAATGGTAGCCGGGTAGTTCTCTAGGTAGGTGATGCGCAGGAAATTTAGCAGCCCCAAGCCAGAGCCCACCAGGATGCTCACCTGTAACTCCTTCTTGACGACCCGAAAAACATCCTTCATTTCGATCTCGCCTAGGGCCATGCCGCGGATGATCAGCGTGGAGGATTGTGCCCCAGCATTGCCGCCGGTGTCCATGAGCATGGGGATAAAGGCCGCCAGGAGGACAATGGACTGTAAAATATCTTCAAAATGGCGGATTATATTCCCGGTGAATGTGGCGGACACCATCAGCACCAACAGCCAGGTAATGCGCTGGCGGGCCAGCACTGGAATGCTGGCGTCCATATACTCGATGTTGGATTTCTGCAAAGCACCCATCTTGTGAAAGTCCTCAGTGGCCTCATCTTCAATGACATCGACGATATCGTCGATGGTAATGATGCCCACGAGCCGGTTTTCCTTATCCACTACGGGTAAGGCCAGGAAGTCATACTTTTTAAAGACAGCAGCCACTTCCTCCTGGTCATCCAAGGTTGAGACGGCAATGAATTCAGTGGTCATCAGGTTTGCGATGAGTTCCTCATCGTCGGCTACCAGCAGTTCTCTCAGGGATAGGATCCCTTCCAGACGGCGGGAGGCATCCACGACATAAACAGTATAAATGGTCTCTTTGTCGAAACCCGTGCGTCGAATAAAGCGAATGGCTTCACCCACGGTCATGTGTTTTTTCAGATCCACATACTCAATGGTCATCAATGATCCGGCTGAGTATTCGGGATAGTTGAGGAACTGATTGATCAGATTGCGTTCCCGCTCCGATGTGTTGCGTAAGATGCGCTTGACCAGATGAGCCGGCATCTCTTCCAAAAAGTCGATCTTATCATCCAGATAAAGCTCTTCCATAATTTCTTTCAGTTCTTTTTCATTGAAAAGTTCAGTGAGTTCTTCTTGTTTGAGCGGCTCAAGATAGGAGAACACCTCGACAGCTGTATCTTTGGGGATCAGCCGAAAAAAGAGGAGTGTTTCCTTGGCGCCCAGATCTTCCATCATTTCAGCAATGTCAGCCGGAGCCGTATCCTCCGCCTGGCGCTTGAAGTCCCGATAGTTCTTGTTCAGGAAAAGCTCCAGCAGTGTGTAATCCATAGTATCCCTCCTTACGGTATCTGCAGACCGCCCGGAGGTAGATGCGGGCGGTGCGCGGACCTGTGACATTCAGATATTATTTTGCCGTTGGTACTGTGCTCGGGATCCATGCCACCACCCCTTCTTATGTAGTATGGAACGAAAAAAATAGAGAAACCTTCCACCGGGCAGGTGAAAGGCTCAAAAAACAAGCAGTCACCTGTCGGGGTTTAGCACTGCACAGCTAGGTTGTCCAGCTACACTAGATAAGACTTTGCAATCATATCTGTTCGCCCGTTGGCATCTCACGATGTTCCCGGGCAGTAGCATGTCACCATGCAGGAGCCTCGCCTAACCAGGCGGTGTGAAATTTTCTCTACTTCAGTATATTACAGTTTTTTTCCCTTGGCAATAAACAATGTTCCGTGATATAGTAATTTTATATCGTCAGGAGGTTTTTACGATGACAGATGAAATCCAAGTGAAGGTGAAAAAACTGTCTCACGCTCTGCCTGGCTTACCCTATTATGCCACAGAAGGCGCGGCAGGCCTGGATCTGGCTGCTGCATTGCATGGGCCGCTGACACTGGCCCCGGGAGAGCGTCAGACAGTGCCTACCGGAATTGCCATTCAACTGCCGCACAGGGGTGTTGTAGGTTTGGTTTTTCCGCGCAGCGGCCTGGCAGCCCGGTTTGGCGTGGCTCTGGCCAACAGTGTGGGCGTGATTGACAGCGATTACACGGGTGAAATTCTCTGCGCTCTTGTAAACCACGGATCCCAGCCGGTGATCATTGCTCCGGGAGATCGCATTGCCCAAATTCTTTTTATGCCCGTATGCCAGGCAGTACTGACGGCTGTGGATGAGCTGTCTGACACAGAACGGGGCAGCGGTGGATTTGGTTCAACAGGGATCCAAAGCCGCTCGACACATAATGAACAGATTGAAAATGATTAGAGAGATTGTAGAGGGAGGTCTTTGAGGATGAAAAAGTACCATGTTGCCATCTTGGGTGCCACGGGGGCAGTCGGCAGGGCCATGCTCGCAGCTTTGGAAGAATGTGCGTTTCCTGTGGAAAAGTTGACTTTGCTGGCTTCACCCCGTTCAGCGGGTAGTGCGCTGGAGTTTGCCGGCCAATCCCATGTTGTCCAGGCCGTCACTCCAGAAGCATTTGCCGGTGTGGATATCGCTCTGTTCAGCCCGGGCGGCGCAGTGAGCCGGGAATATGCACCCATCGCTGCGGCGCAGGGGGCGGTGGTCATCGACAACTCCAGTGCTTTTCGTATGGATTCCGATGTACCCTTGGTGGTTCCGGAAGTGAATCCCCATGCTGTACGCCGCCATAAAGGGATTATTGCCAATCCTAACTGCAGCACCATCCAGATGGTGGTGGCACTAAAGCCCATTCACGATGCAGTAGGCATTCGCCGGGTTGTGGTATCCACCTATCAGTCGGTTTCCGGCGCTGGCAACAAAGCGATGGAAGAGCTCAAAGAGCAGACCGCCGCTTTGCTTGACGGAAAGATAGCTGAACCTCGCAATTTCCCGCATCCCATTGCCTTTAACGCAATCCCGCACATCGACTCTTTCCTGGACAATGGCTATACCCGGGAAGAGATGAAAATGGTTCATGAGACCCATAAAATCATGGAAGACTACGACATCCTGGTTTCACCGACAACCGTGCGCATTCCGGTGCTTGTGGGGCATTCTGAGGCAATTAACATTGAAACGGAAAAGCCCATAACCGTAGCCGAAGCCCGGGCATTGTGGGCCAAAGCACCCGGCGTGGCTGTGTTGGATGATCCTGCCCTGAACCTTTATCCCTTGCCGACTACAGCAGCTGGCCAGGATCTTGTCCAAATCGGTCGCATTCGCAAGGACATGACCGTAAAGCACGGGCTGAATTTTTGGGTTGTGGCAGACAATCTGCGCAAGGGAGCAGCCACCAACACGGTCCAGATTGCCCAGCTTCTGGTGCAGGAAGGTCTGGTCTAACAGGAGGGTTGGACTTGATGGATGATATTGCCCGCAACATCCAGGAATGCCAGCGTTGTGCGTTGGCCCAAACCCGAATTCGAGCGGTACCTGGCCAGGGACCGGTGCCGGCGAAAGTGATGTTGATCGGGGAAGCCCCTGGCAAAAATGAAGATGAGCTGGGGCGCCCGTTTTCGGGAGCAGCAGGGCGTGTTCTGGATCACATGCTGGCTGAGGCGGGACTTTCCCGCAGTCAAGTGTTTATCACCAGTGTCATCAAATGCAGACCGCCGAAAAACCGCAACCCTCGTCGGGAAGAAGTGGCAGCATGTGCTGTGCATCTCCAGCGCCAGATTGAACTGCTGCAGCCAGGCGTAATTGTCCTGATGGGCAATGTCGCACTCCAGGCACTGATGGACCGTTCCGTGACCATCGGTACCACCCGGGGGAAAATTATCTGCAAGGATGGCCAACGCTATCTGCCAGTCTATCATCCGGCGGCCGTACTCTACAATCGCCGTCTTTCGGACCAGCTGCGAGAGGATTTCCTGTACCTGGCAGCTCTGACCAGCCAGCCGCACACTGGCAAGTAGTCTGTTGCTTTCTTGTATTCACAGCACAGCTCATGTATAATAAATACAGACGACCAGCATTTCGAAGCCCTCACCAGCTGGGGGCTTTCATATTTTTAGGCAGGTGATACGATTGGAATTTAACAACAGTATCAAAATAGTGCACTTGGGCGGTGTCGGGGAAGTGGGCAAAAACATGATCCTCTTCATCTACCGCGACGACATTCTGGTGGTTGATGGCGGACTGGCTTTCCCGGATGAGGAGCAGCCGGGGATTGATATGGTAATTCCGGATATCACTTTTCTGGAAGAAAATCAGGATAAGATCCGGGGGATTGTCCTAACCCATGGTCACGAAGATCATATCGGCGCAATGCCTTATATTCTGGATCACATTGATGCGCCCGTGTATGGCACCCGGCTGACACTGGGGTTGCTCAAAGCTCGGCTGAGCGAACAGGCTGTATCCATCCATCATGAGCGTCTCCACCAGGTCAAGCCACGGGAACGGGTAAAGATCGGAGCATTTGATGTGGAGTTCATCCGTGTCAATCACAGCATCGCCGACACAGTGGGGCTGGCGCTGCATACGCCCCTGGGAACCATCGTGCATTCTGGGGATTTCAAATTGGATCAAACTCCGGTGGATCGGGAAGTTATCGATTTGCATAAATTCGCAGAATTGGGCGATCACGGGGTTTTGCTGCTTCTGTCTGATAGCACTAATGCGGACCGCCCTGGATTTACCCCTTCGGAACGCGTGGTGGGGCAGGCATTGCGGGAAATTTTTCTTGCTGCCCGCGGCCGCATCATTCTGGCAACTTTTGCGTCTAATGTCCATCGCATTCAACAGGTGATTGACGCCGCCGCAGCGGATGGCCGGCGGGTAGTCGTCGCTGGAGAAAGCATGAAGGATACAGTTCGTATTGCCCTGGACCTGGGCTATATTCAAGATAGCGGCAAGACCCTGCTTGATTGGGATGAACAACAGATCCTCAACGACGACAGGGTTGTGATTGTTACCACCGGAACCCAGGGAGAACCGATGTCAGCCCTGACCCGCATGGCCATGGGGGAACATTCCAGCATTCAGATCATCCCCGGGGATACGGTGGTACTGGCGGCTACACCCATTCCGGGAAATGAAAAGCTGATCAGCAAAACCGTCGACCGCCTTTACCAACAGGGCGCGCAAGTGATTCATGAGGCTGCCAGCGGCGTACATGTATCCGGCCACGGCAGTCGGGAAGAACTGAAACTGATGTTAAATCTGGTGCGACCTCGTTATCTGGTACCCATTCACGGTGAATACCGGCACCTGGTTCTCCATGCAGATATTGCCGAAAATCTGGGGATGCCACGGGACAATGTGTTTCTGATGGATGTGGGGGATGTTCTGGAGATTGATCCCAAAGGGAAAGCTACCATCAGCGGAAAAATCACCGCCGGCAAAGTACTGGTGGATGGACTGGGCGTAGGTGATGTGGGGAATGTGGTCTTGCGGGACCGGCGGCAGCTGGCCCAGGACGGAATTCTCATTGCCACCATTACCATGGACGGCCGGGGAAATCTGGTAGCCGGACCGGACATCATGTCCCGGGGATTTGTCTATGTTCGTGAATCAGAGCAATTGATGGAGGAAGCACGGGAGCGGATCCGGCAGGCATTGAGCCGCCTGGAGGGAGAACGCCAGGATTGGGGAACCCTCAAATCCACAGTTCGGGACACTCTGGGGAAATATCTCTATGAAAAAACCCGCCGCCGCCCGATGATTCTGCCCATTGTGATGGAAATTGACGATTAAACCGCTGCGGCGGTTTTTTCGCTTTCAACACAACCGGTTAATGAAAGGATTTGAGCTTGCTTCTGTAGAATTGCTGTCAACGAGGTGATGCATGTGCCAGCAGGAGAACGACAGATTAAAAAGGGAACCCGCCGGGAGGTGGGAGGGATTCTGGTATTGACCGCTGCGCTTCTAAGCGGCGCAGCGCTGTGGCTGGAGCCGGGCGGTTTGTACGGAGAAACGCTTCTGCGTGTGCTCTATCTGCTTTTTGGCCGGGCTGCTGTTGGATTCCCAGTGGTTTTGGGCTTGATTGGCCTTGCGCTGATGGTGCGATCAGAGCGTAAAGTGCGGGAGTCTCGCCTGATTGGCTATCTGTTTTTGATGACAGGCCTGCTGACGGTCCTGCATATGGGGATGGCTCCCGGGAGTGAACTGGTGGGCGGTTTTCACGGCTTGGGTGGCGGTGTGATCGGTGGTGTAGTCTTGTGGTTGCTGCGTACATTATTTGGGCCGGCCGGCAGCCAGATTGTGACGGGAGCAGTGGCTCTCTCAGGATTTTTGCTGATCACCGATATTTCCATCATTCATTCACTGCAGATGCTCAGAAAAAGAAGTGCTCAAGGGTTTGCCCGTGCTAAGGCGGGACTGAGTGGATTCCTTTTTACTGAAAAAGAAGAGGAGTCAGCGCCTCGTCCGCGCAGACCAAGGCGGGACGCCCCGGATCTTTTTGATACAGACGAGGACGATGAGACACCGGCTGTCTTTACCCGGGATGCACACAGTGGGATTCGAGGCGTTGCCCCGGATCCGAAGAAAGCGCCCGAGCCGGCATCTGGGATCCTTCGCCCTCCCCAAGGGTCTGGTGGAGACAAAAAGACACCTGAGGTTGGAGCAAGACATGATGATAGTGCTGATGGTGAGCGAAAACCCCCTCGGGAGTACACGCTGCCCCCGGTGACCCTGCTTAAAAAACCCTACGTCAATCGCAGCGGGCGGGGACAGGCAGACAAGAGCCGCCTTCTGGAAGATACACTGGCTAGCTTTGGCGTTCACGCCAAGGTGACCAATATGAGCCGCGGACCGGTGGTGACCCGCTATGAATTGCATCCTGCTCCGGGAGTAAAAGTTAGCCGTGTGCTGAACCTGGCCGATGATCTGGCCCTCAGCCTGGCCACTGCCGATGTGCGCATTGAAGCACCCATTCCCGGAAAAGCAGCCATTGGCATCGAGGTTCCCAACGAGGAAACCGCCCTGGTTTCTCTCCGTGAGGTTTTGGAAGTCCCGGCGTTTGCTGATACCCCATCAAAGCTGGCTGTCGGTCTGGGTAAAGACATTGCCGGCACCCCAGTGGTGTCAGATCTGGGCAAGATGGTGCACCTGCTGGTGGCAGGCGCCACAGGGTCTGGAAAAAGCGTGTGCATGAACACCATCATTGCCAGTATTTTGTTTAAGGCAAAACCGGATGAAGTAAAGCTGTTGATGATTGACCCCAAAGTAGTGGAATTAAATCAATACAATGGCATTCCCCATTTGGCTGCTCCAGTAGTGACGGACCCGCGCAAAGCAGCCGGCGTTTTGAAATGGGTAGTACAAGAAATGGAGAATCGCTATTCCTTGTTTGCGGCCGCCGGAGTGCGGGAAATTAGCAAATACAATCAAATGCTCAAAGAGCGAGCTGGAACGGTTGATGAAGAGGAAGGGGAAATATCCCGTTTTCTGCCCTATATGATTGTCATTATCGATGAACTGGCCGATCTGATGATGGTCGCAGCCGTAGAAGTGGAGGACGCCATCTGCCGGCTGGCGCAAATGGCTCGAGCGGCAGGGATTCATCTGGTGGTGGCCACCCAGCGTCCTTCGGTGGATGTGGTTACCGGCTTGATTAAGGCCAATATCCCTTCGAGGATCTCTTTTTCCGTATCCTCCCAGGTGGACTCCCGCACCATTTTGGATATGGGTGGCGCGGAGAAACTGCTCGGGCGCGGCGACATGCTCTTTTTGCCTTCTGGATCGTCCAAACCGGTGCGTATTCAGGGTGCCTTCATTACAGAGCGGGAGATTGAAGATCTGGTGGCATTCTGGAAGAAACAGGACACCCCGGAATATGAGCCGGGTATTCTCAAAGCCAATGAGACCGGCGTGACCGTTGATGATCATGATGATGAACTTTTTCCCCGGGCAGTGGAGCTGATTTTGAATGCGGACCAGGCCTCTATTTCACTTCTGCAGCGGCGTATGCATATCGGATACACCCGGGCAGCGCGTCTTATTGATATGATGGAGGATCGGGGGATTGTGGGCAAACACGAAGGCAGCAAGGCCCGGGAGATCTTGGTGTCTATGGATCAGTGGCTGGCCATGTGCGAGGCCAGTGAAAGGAGGCACAACTGAACATGGATTTAAACTGTGATATGGGGGAAAGCTTTGGGTTGTGGACGATGGGCGAAGACGAGAAAATCATGCCTTACATCACATCCGCCAATATTGCCTGCGGCATGCATGCCGGGGATCCTCTGGTGATGAAAAAAACGGTGCAGATGGCAGCAGCAGCTGGGGTCACCGTGGGCGCCCATCCCGGCTATGCGGATCTCCAGGGTTTTGGCCGCCGCAGCATTCCCTTGACGCGGGATGAAATAATCAGCCTGATTGTGTATCAATTGGGTGCTTTAGATGGCTTCTGTCGCATGCATGATACCCGTCTGAATCATGTCAAACCCCACGGAGCCCTGTACAACACAGGAGCAGTGGATCCCGCTGTAGCCGATGCCATTGCTACCGGCGTGGCCTCGTATAATCCTGAACTGATTTTAGTGGGCTTGGCCGGTTCGTTGCTCTTATCAGCCGGCAGAGAAATGGGACTGGTTACGGCTGGGGAAGCATTTGCCGATCGTCAGTACAAAGAAGACGGTACTTTGGTGCCCCGCAGCCATCCACAGGCGGTTTTGCACGATCCGGAAGCGGTTGCCCAACGGGTGCTGGAAATGGTGCAGACACGCAGGGTAAAGACTTTGAATGGGGAAGTGCTTGATTTGGATTTTGCAACCGTATGCTTGCATGGCGACACCCCCGGTGCTGTTGCCTTGGCTGCTCGCATTCACGAACGACTCAGTGAAAATCATATTAAGCTGCTGCCCTTGCGGGCTCAAGGATAGGGAAGGATGAGGATATTGTCTGATCAGGTCCGGATCCTGGCGGCCGGTGCCCAGGGTCTTGTAGTGGAGTGGCCCGCAGTTATTGATCCACAGATAAATGAACGGGTTGTGGCCCTGTACCGGTATCTGCGCAAAAATCCACCAGCGGGCTGGATTGAAGCCATTCCATCGTACCGTTCTTTGCTGGTCCTGTTTGAACCAAGCCGTTTGCATAGAGCCCAATTGATCCGCTGGGTGAGGGAAGGGCTGGACCAGGAGGCAGACATCAGTGGAGATACACAGCGTGAAGTGATTTTGCCCACGGTCTATGGCGGTGAATATGGCCCGGATTTATCCACGGTGGCAGATCATGCCGGGATTTCTCCTGAGGAAGTAATCCATCTGCACAGCAGCGGGGAGTATCGGGTATACATGCTGGGATTTACCCCAGGCTTCCCCTATTTGGGCGGATTGGATCCCAGGCTTGCTACACCGCGGCTTAGCAGTCCCAGAACGAGGATCCCGGGGGGATCGGTGGGGATTGCCGGCGGACAGACCGGTGTGTACCCCATTGCCAGTCCGGGGGGTTGGCAGCTGATTGGGCGAACGCCTCACATTCTTTTTCATCCGGATCGTGAGCCGCCAACTTTGCTGCAGCCAGGAGATACGGTGCGTTTTGCAGTCATTGATCCAGCACGATACCAAGAAATGGCAGCAGGGGTTGAAGATGCGAAAGTTGATGCGGTTTTTGTACCGGGAGAGCATGTCTGTACGGTGGTTCGCCCGGGGCTGCTGACAACTGTGCAAGACCTGGGACGCTGGGGATTTCAGCATTTGGGTGTTCCGGCAGCAGGGGCCATGGATCACCGGGCACTGCGTCTGGCCAACCTCTTATGCGGCAACGAAGAAAACAGTGCTGCTCTGGAGATTACCCTGGACGGGCCCCAGCTTCTGTTTCATCGGGATACCTGTATCGCTGTAACCGGGGCCGATCTTGGTCCTTTGCTGGATGACCGGCCGGTGCCTCTCTGGACGACAGTGCCGGTGCGTGCCGGCAGTGAGCTAAAATTTGTGGGAAGGCAAAGGGGCTGCCGGGCATATCTGGCCATCGCCGGTGGTGTGGCTGTGCCTCTGGTGATGGGTAGTGCCGCCACCTACCTGCCGGGGAAAATGGGCGGATATCAGGGGCGGGCATTACTGGCGGGGGATTGCCTGATGGGTTTTGCACCTGGAAACTTTCATCCTGGTCTGTCGGTACCCGATGAGCTACGGCCTGATCGTCTGGCTGAAAACCAGTTGCCGCTTGTCCTCGGCCCCCAGGACGATCTTTTCCAAATCGAAGCATTGAAAGAGATTTTCTCTGAAGCATATGAAGTGACGTCCCAAAGTGACCGGATGGGCTGTCGATTGGCAGGAAAAGTGTTGGCGCATAAAGAAAGCCCCGATATCATCAGTGATGGGGTTCCTCCCGGGGCGGTACAGGTCCCGGGGCACGGAATGCCCATCGTGATGACAGCAGACCGGCAGACCACAGGGGGCTACCCTAAAATCGGGGTGGTGACCCGTCTGGGTCTGGACCGTTTGGCTCAGAAGCTGCCGGGAGAATCAATCCGTTTTACAGCCTGCTCTTTAGAAGAGGCGGAGGAAGCGTTTTGCGACCAGGAAAATACCTTGGCCGCATGGGCAAAAGACATTCGGAACGATACACGCAGCCAAAGCTGGTATTTGACAGTGAATGATCTGCGGTACCATGTCATTTTGCGGGAAAAGGAATGATGCCTGTGGCAGAAAAACCGGATCATGGCAAATGGACGGCACTGGTGCGTTTTATGAATCTCAGCATTTACTTAGGCGCTGTGGTGGTGATATCCATCGGAGCCGGGTACTGGCTGGGGCGACAGCTTGATATACGGCTGAATCAAAATTATGTGTTTACAATTCTATTACTCCTGGTGGGCTGTGGGATTGCATTTTATGTGATCTTTAGACGCCTGATGGAGATCGGCAAAGAAAAAGACGGGCGAAGGAGGTGACAGATATGTACTGGGACAAACCGGGAAAGCGCAATACAGAAAACACCGTTGATCTGGCAGTGCAGGCAGCTCGGGATTACAACATCGGCTGCATTGTCGTGGCATCCAACAGCGGCGAGACCGCTCGCCTGCTTAAAAACTGTGGACTGAACGTGATCTGCGTGACCCATCAGATTGGCTTTAAAGGGCCCGGAATCGACGAGATGCCGGAGGCGGTACGGGCTGAGCTGCTGGCAGAAGGATTCCGGGTGCTGACCACAACCCATCTGTTTGCCAACATTGAACGAGCAGCCACCAATAAGTTTGGCGGGGTCTATGTTGGGGGGATTACTTCCCATACCCTGCGTATGTTGGGTCAGGGCGTGAAAGTCTGCACTGAGATTTCAGTGATGGCTCTGGATGCCGGCATGGTGCCCTTTGGTGAAGACATCATCGCCATTGCCGGATCGGGTAGGGGTGCAGACACTGCTGTTGTGATCCGACCGGCTCATTCTCATGAGTTTTTCAATACAGAGATTCGGGAGATTATCTGCAAACCCCGTCAATGGCAAGGCTAAGGAGCGCTGGTGCGCTCTTTTTCTTTGGGCGGATCGGGGAAAAATATTGGCTAAGGAATAGGGTGCAGCAGGAGAACTGTAAAACAGGCCGAAAATGTATATAATTTACCTTAAGGAGGGAATGGAATGATTAAAGCTGTAAAAGGAGGATGCCTGATTGATGGCCGTGGCGGTTTGCCTGTGTCCGATCCGGTAATCCTCATCGAAGATGGCAAGATTAAAGAAATCGGCTGCGCCGATACAGTAGCAATTCCAGAAGGAGCAGAAGTTATCGATCTTAGCGGAAAGACACTGCTGCCGGGGATGATCGATGCCCATGTACACATTGGCTCCAATGGCGAAGCCAGCTATGAACTCCAGGGTCTTAAAGAATTGATCCCTTACAAAGCACTCAAAGCGGCTGTCAATGCCCGCAAAGCGCTGGAGGCAGGTTTTACCACCCTGCGGGACATGGGAGAAGCCGGATACATTGACATTGCAGTGAAAAAGGCTATTCAGAACGGTTTGACTGTGGGCCCCCGTCTGATGGTCAGCGGGCATGCTCTGTCCATCACCGGTGGTCATGGAGATTCCCATTTGGCACCGGAAGTCATTGTCACCCACAAAATCGGCGTCGTTGACAGTCCGGATGAAGCACGCAAAGCGGCGCGGGAACAGCTAAAGCACGGAGCGGATGTTCTAAAACTCTGCGCAACCGGTGGAGTAATGTCCGAAGGTACCGAACCTGGAGCACAGCAGCTTTCCTATGAAGAAATGAAAGCTGCCATTGATGAATTCAAGCGTTTGGGGAAAACATCGGCAGCCCATGCCCAGGGCACCCAGGGCATTAAAGATGCCATTCGTGCCGGGATCAGTTCCATCGAGCACGGTTTCTACCTGGATGAAGAAGCCATTCAGATGATGATTGACAATGACGTTTACATGGTACCCACCCTGGTTGCCGTCTACGGAATTGTGACCCATGGCGTGGAAGCCGGCATTCCGGAGTACGCCGTGAACAAAGCACGGAAAGCTCAGGAAGATCATTTGGACAGTTTCCGCCGAGCCAAAGCCGCCGGCGTCAAAATTGCTATGGGAACCGATGCAGGCACTCCTTTTAATTATCACGGGAAAAATGCTTTCGAACTGGAACTCCTTGTCAAAGCCGGCATGACTGAGATGGAAGCCATTGTGTCCACAACCAAATCTGCAGCGGAACTGCTGCAGATGGACAAACTGGTAGGTACACTCGAAGCTGGAAAGCTGGCCGATATCATCGCCGTGGATAAGAGTCCGCTGGACGATATTGCCGTACTGCAGAATGTATCTTTTGTGATGAAAGGCGGCGAAGTAATCCGCTAAATTAATGGAAACAACCGTGGCATCTGACGGGTAATCCCCGGAGGATGCCACTGTTATGAAAGGAGGTCCCCATGAATACGCTTTTGGAAGAAGCACGGGCGGTAATTCGACAGGAAAGGGACGCTCTGGATGTCTTGGAAAAAAGTCTGGATGACACTTTTTGCCGGGCAGTGCAACTGATTCATTCAGCGAGCGGCCGTGTGATTGTTACCGGTGTTGGGAAATCCGGCCTGATCGGCCGTAAAATCGCCGCAACGCTGGCCAGCACGGGCACACCTGCCTTCTTTGGCCATGCTGCCGAAGCCCTGCATGGTGATTTGGGTATGGTGGCGCCGGAAGATGTGGTGCTGATGATTTCCCACAGCGGGGAAACGGCTGAGTTGATTGCGATGCAGAACGGCCTGGCAAATGCAGGCACTGCCATTGTGGCCATTGTCGGCAGCTGCGGCAGTACCTTGGGTCGTGCTGCGGCTGTGGAAATTCCCACCGGCGTCTGTCAGGAAGCGGATCATCTCAATCTGGCGCCCACCACCAGTACAACCGCTGCTTTGGCCCTGGGGGATGCGCTGGCTTTGGTTCTATCCCGGGAGAAGGCGTTTACTCGGGAAGATTTTGCCCGCTGTCATCCGGGAGGGAGCCTGGGAAAGATGTTGACAGCGAATCAAGGAGATGAAGGAAATGGATAAAAGAGCAGCTCCTGCCCGTGTGGTCGTGGTAGGCAGTTTGGTGTATGACCTGGTTGCCCGGGTGGATCAGCGGCCAGGCAAAGGAGAAACCCGGCTTGGGACTGATTTTGGCATGTTTCCTGGGGGGAAGGGCGCTAATCAGGCGGTGCAGGCCGCCCGCATGGGAGCAGAAGTGATCATGGTGGGCCGCGTTGGGCAGGACATGTTTGGCCGGGAGATGCTGGCCAGTTTGGAAAGGCATGGGGTAGATACCCGTTTTGTCAGTGAAGACCCGGATACAACAACAGCTGTTGGGTGCATTACAGTGGATGCCACCGGAGACAATAGCATTGTCGTTGTGCCCCAGGCTAATATGAAGCTGACTGAAGACCAGGCAACAGAGGCTTTGGAGGGGCTTTCCGATAAATGGGTATTGCTGTTGCAACTGGAGATCCCATTAGCGGTGAACATTCGAGCTGCCCGAATCGCCCGGGAAAAAGGCTGGACTGTGATTCTTAATCCCGCCCCAGCCCAGCCTCTGCCTGAAGAGCTGCTGGGATTGGCTAATTATCTAACGC
>CAZDAI010000024.1:0-21241 GCA_964503545.1 uncultured Candidatus Sumerlaeota bacterium | reverse complement strand
ACTGCATCCAGTGAATCGAGGGTAATACCATGTTCTTTCAGTACTTCAATAATTTTTCCTTTGCGGAAGTCATACTGGTCTGCCAATTTTTCAAAGGGAGCAAGATCTTCAGCAGTGTGATTGATGGTTTCTTGCATTACAAGCTCTTCATTGTCATAAACTGCAAATTTCGTTGTGGTGGAGCCTGGATTAATCGATAGTATGCGATAAACATCCGGCATAAACGAACCTCCTCTGGAAATGTTTTTAAATAAGGTATATAATACACCATGTACTCATTTTTTATTCGGCAAACAGTTTCAGAATCCTCCAAGTGGCGTAGTGGGAGAATGGTTGTGATGATTTATGGATGTAAATAAAACCCTCAATAAAGAAAAAATCCAAACAGAGAACGCTTCTTTTGGGTGTTGCTGCCGGGCGATTTTTCTTACATTTTTACGAATCGGTGCATTCACTTTCGGCGGTGGGTACGCAATGATTCCATTGATCCAAAAGGAAATTGTTGAAGACATGTGCTGGATGGATGAACAAGAATGTGTGGACATTATTGGAGTGACCCAGGTTGCCCCAGGAGCTGTTGCTATCAATACAGCAATTTACATTGGATATAAACTGCTGGGCCTTCGCGGTGCTTTGGCAGCTGCTGCGGGGATCGTTTTGCCTTCATTTCTAATCATCACCATCATTGCGATGATGTTTGCCGAACTGCAGGAGATCCCTCTGGTTCAGGCATTCTTCAATGGTGTTCGACCGGGAATCGTTGCGATGATTGCTTATGCAGCTTTCCGTATGTCCCATCATGTGCTTAGCAACCGTTTCAGCCAAATGGTAGGACTTGGTGCATTTGTACTCATATTGTGGTTGCAGATTCATCCGATTGTTGCCATTCTGGTGGGGGGTTTAAGTGGTGCTGTGTACGGAGGATTCTTCTCAGAAAGCAGTGAAAAGAGGGGAGAATAACCAATGCTGATAAAACTCTTTTTTGCTTTTTTCAAAATCGGCGCATTCAGTTTCGGCGGCGGGTATGCCATGATCCCGCTGATCCAGAAAGAGATTGTTGAGAAATATGGATTCATGACTATGCGTCAGTTCGGGGATATTATCGCGATTGCTGAGATGACACCCGGGCCAATTTCTGTCAATTGTGCGACATTTGTTGGCTACAATGTGGGGGGAATATTCGGTGCATTTTTTGCCACCCTTGGGGTGGTGGCGCCTTCTTTGCTGGTAGTCTTGATTCTTGCTTCTATTTTTTTGAATTATCATGAAAACAAGTGGGTTCTACGAGTATTTATTGGAATCCGACCTGTTGTGGTTGCACTGATTTTCTCTGCAGCCATCGGTTTGAGTAAGATTGCTGTGATTGATTGGAAAAGTGCTGCCATCACTTTGGTTGTATTTCAAATCCTTCGATTTCGGAGAATTCATCCTGCCCTGGTGGTCCTTATGGCGGGGGGATTAGGAGTAATTCTTTATGGAATGTAAATCATGTTAATGATAATCGAGCAAATCGCAATGACTGAGTTTGGGGCAAGTTCAATATATAAAAATAAGGCTGCTGATTACACTCAGCAGCCTTTAGCCATTATTATAATCTAGCGCAGAAGGTTCGGTGGTATTAACTGGGGTAGATGCGCGCCTGTTCTTCGCCTTTTAAAACGCGTAACGCTCCAAATGCAAGTGATTCCAACTCTTTCTCACCTGGGAAGATCATAATGGGTGCAATGTATTTAACGCTTTCGACAATCCAGTCTGTCAGCATTTTAGAGTGGGAGCAACCACCTGTTAGAACGATTACATCAACTTGCCCCTTGAGAACAGTAGCCAGGGCACCGATGGCTTTGCTAACTTGATAACCCATTGCTTTGAATACAATTTCGGCTTCTTTGTTTCCGTCCCGGACCATCTTTTCTACTTCTCGCATATCTTTTGTGCCCAGGTGTGCCTGAATACCGCCATTGCCCAGCATCATTTTCATAATTTCATGGGAAGTGTAATTTCCAGAGAAGCAAAGGCGCACCAATCCACCGACTGGCGGGCAAGCTCTTTCTGGCGTAAAGAGTCCGCCTTCAGCAATATTGACATCAACAATTCTGCCTTTGTTGTGGGCACCAACAGAGATCCCGCCCCCAATATGCGCGACGACAATATTCAACTCTTCATATGGCTTGCCGAGCTCTTTGGCAGCTTTTCTTGCTACAGCTTTATGGTTTAAAGGGTGGAACCCGCTTCTTCTCGGCAGTTCCGGCCAGCCGGAGATTCGAGCGATATCCTCGAATTCATCCACAGAGGTCGGATCAACAACAAAGGAGGGGATGCCAAATTCTTTTGCAAATTCGTCAGCAATCAGCGGACCTAGGACTGAGGCATGCCCGCCGGGTGAGTTGCGTACATCATCAATCATCTGCTCATTTATGGCAAAAGTGCCACTTGAAACTGGCTTCAGGCCGCCGCCTCGACCAGATACAGCATCGATAGTCTTCAATTCGATATCTTTTTCGGCCAAGAGCTTCAAGATTGTTCCTTTGCGCATTTCATACTCATCAGTAACCTTGGTGTAGGGAGCAAGATCTTCTGCGGAATGATGAATTGTTTCCTGCATCAGCAGTTCTTCATCTTCATAAACCGCAACCTTTGTGGAAGTTGACCCAGGGTTGATGGCCAACACGCGAAACTTTTTACTCATTTGTTTTCCTCCTTATTGTGGCAATTAAACTTCAAATTCGCCTGATGGATATTGACGAGCTTTCTCTTCGCCAACAAGAACACGCAGGGCTCCCATCGCTAGAGATTCTAGTTCGTTCTCGCCTGGATAAACCATCGGCTCACCTAAAAAGCCGCAGTACTCTTTAATCCAGTCAACAAATCGTTTGGAATGGGCAATTCCACCGGTCAGAACCAGCGCGTCCACTTTTCCTTTTAAGACAGGAATGCAAGAACCTATTGCTTTTGCGACATTGTAAGTCATGGCATGGAAGACGAGTTCTGCTTCCTTATTGCCATCTTGAATCATTTTTTCGATGTCGCGAATGTCTTTTGTACCAAAGTAGGCATAGATACCACCTGAGCCCATGAGAAGCTTGCTGATCTCTTGTTTTGTGTACTGACCGGAAAAGCACATATCCAGCATATCGAAGGCTCTCGGCTGTACGCGTTCGGGTGAAAACAGCACGCCTTCAACATCCACGCAACGTCCGTTCTTATGGGGAGCGACAGATATGCCACCGCCGACATGAGCAACGATTAGATTTAATTCTTCATATTTACGGCCAAGGTCCTTTGCAGCCTTTTTCCCGGTCGCCTTATGATTAAGGGCATGGAATCCGCTACGACGCGGCCGGTCCGGCATGCCGGAAATCCGAGCAACATCATCGTATTCATCGACATTCACAGGATCGACCATAAAGGCCGGGATATTAAGGGTTTTTGATAGTTCGAAGGAAATCATTGGCCCTAAGATTGATGCATGCTGAACACGTGCGTCTTTTGCATGCTCCACCATTTCTTCGTTGACTCGGAAAGTCCCACTTGGTACTGGCTTTCCACCACCACCCCGTCCGGATACAGCATCCAGTGATGCTAGATCGATGCCGTTTTCTTCCAAGGCTTTCATAACAGCCTCTTTTCGGTATTCATACTCATCGGACACGCGCTCAAATGGAGCAAGATCTTCGAAAGTATGATTGATGGATACCTGCGTTTTCAGTTCTGTACCGTCATATACCGCGATCTTGGTCGAAGTGGACCCCGGGTTGATGGCAAGAATCCGATATTTTTTCTCCACGCTGTTAACCTCCCCGAATAGAATAAATTTTCGATGCAAACATGTATTTTAATTCTTTTCAAGTGTTCAATATCCTGCTGAAGGTGCATGGATATTTCTTTTTAGCCCGAAGATGTGATTTATCTAACGAGAAATCGCATCTTGAATGATATATCCGAATCTTTGCGGTCAAATCACCTTGAATTCTATCCAAAGAACGAGCCTCTCTGGGAACATACATCGGGACCAGCACTTATCATTGTAATTCTCTTCCAAGATTGTAAGACATGAGGGATAGAGAAGCGGAGCATAAATGATTCTGTCAATGATTTGGTATGGCGAAAAGGGTGAATGATTATGAAAAATATTTCGGGTTTTTCCTGCTCTGGCCAAAGATATGCGCTGCAGTAAGCTTTCAGATTCAATTGTGCAGAACATTTCTGGCAAAGAACTTGCATTGCAAGAAATAAAAAAAGGAATTTTTCCCTATCCTGAATAATAAAAGAGGCTGAATGCAAATTTTTACCTAGAGGGAGACAAGAATGGGTATAAACAAGGCAGTAGTTGTTGGAGCAGGGTTTGGTGGTCTAACAGTAGCAGCACTTCTGGCCCGGGATGGGTTTCAGGTGACTGTTGTGGAGAAGAATGAAATAGCTGGCGGCAGAGCAAGGATTTGGGAGAAAGATGGCTTTTTATTTGACATGGGCCCTTCTTGGTATCTAATGCCTGATGTATTCGATGTCTTCTTTGCACAATTCAATCGCTTAAGAAAGGATTACTACGAACTGGAGAAACTGGATCCCTATTATCGTGTATACTTCAGTCCTGATGAACAGATTGACATTAGCGACAATATGGATGCAAATCGGGCCTATTTTGAAAGTCTTGAACCGGGTGGCGCAAGAAAACTGGATCAGTATCTCGAAGCTGCAAAATACAAATACAATGTTGCTATGAATGAGTTTATGGAAGTGGAATATACTTCAGTAACCCAGTTTATGAACCGACGAATGATGTCCGAAGGGTTGAAGCTAGATATGTTTTCACCGTTGGACAAATATGTGCGGCGTTTCTTTAGAGATCGCCGAGCCAGACAAATATTGGAATATCCCATGGTATTTTTAGGAAATAGCCCTCATAATGCGCCAGCACTCTATTCCATTATGTCCCATGTAGACTTCAATTTGGGTGTTTGGTATCCGAAGGGAGGCATGGGCCAGGTTGTTAACGGTATTAAAAAACTGAATGATGAATTAGGTGTAAAGTTCATTTTTAATGCACCGGTTGACAGGATTGTGCAAAATAACGGACAAGTTCGAGGAGTCGGTATTGCTGGTGAAGTAATAGCAGCAGAGTGTGTGGTTATGAATGCGGACTATGCTCACAGTGAAACACAATTGATCGCACCCCCATACAGGACCTATCCGGAAAATTATTGGGCAGGCAAGATTATTGCACCATCAATGCTGCTGGCATACCTGGGCTTAAATAAGAAATTAGAAAATATGGCTCATCATACCCTGTTTTTTGCAGAAGACTGGGATCACCATTTTCGTCAGATTTTTGAGCATCCTGCCTGGCCTGATAATCCTTGCTATTATATTGGGACTACATCACGCAGTGATCCGACCACGGCACCGGCGGGGTGTGAGAATATGTTCTTTCTGATTCCCATAGCACCCGGGTTAGCGGATTCACCGGAAGTCCGGGAAGCAGCATTTGATAGGGGTATTCGTCATCTGGAGCAATTAATTGGTGAACCGATCAGGGATCATATTATCGTAAAAAGGCTCTATGCAATGGATGATTTCCATAGAGACTACAATGCGTACAAAGGAACCGCTTTGGGAATGGCTCACACTTTAAATCAGACTGCGGTATTTCGACCGGCCCATCGTAGCAAAAAAATTGCCGGCCTATATTACAATGGTCACTACACTCACCCGGGTGTGGGTGTTCCAATTGTGATTATTTCAGCCCAGATCACCGCCGAACTGATCCGAAAGGATATGACATGAACAAAGAATTGGAACAAATTTTTCGCAAGGGCAGTAAAACATATTTCACTTCAAGTCTCCTATTCCCACCAGCTGTTCGCAATGATGTCATTCTTTTATATGCATTTGTCCGCACAGCTGATGATTTTGTAGATTCAGTACCCGCTGACCCTGAGGGTTATTTGAATTTTGCTAATCGCTACCGCCAAGGTTTGACTGCTGGACCAACGAATGATCTGATCATCGATTCCTTTATCGATCTATCCCGCCGATTCTGCTTTGATCCTCACTGGGCTGAATCATTTCTACAGTCCATGGAGTGGGATCTTTATAAGGAGCGTTACCGAACGATGGACGAACTCATTGCCTACATGGACGGATCTGCAGAGGTGATCGGTATGTTTATG
Source organism: uncultured Candidatus Sumerlaeota bacterium (assembly GCA_964503545.1). Classification (GTDB taxonomy): domain Bacteria; phylum Bacillota; class SLNR01; order SLNR01; family SLNR01; genus JAXGQE01. The sequence goes on along the minus strand of CAZDAI010000024.1, from coordinate 15,074 downwards.
GCACGTATCCTTGGATTACCACCTCAAGCAGACCCCTTTGCTCGAATGCAGGGCAGGGCGATGCAACTGATCAATTTCATTCGGGATATCAAGGAAGATAATTCCTTAGGGCGAGAATACTTGCCTGCAGAGAACCGCCGAGAGGGGCTGTTGTGTGAGAATACGGCAAAAATGTTTCCGGGCGAGTTTAATAAATACATCCGATCGCTCTTGCAAATTTACCGAAAATGGCAGGACGAGGCAGCGAAGGGATATCAGTACATCCCGCACAGGTATCTGATCCCGATAAAGACTGCAGCGGATATGTATCTCTGGACTGCTCATATGATTGAGAAGGATCCCATGATAGTCTATCAGCGTAAGCTTAAACCTAGCCGATCGGTTATTTTGAGTAAAGCGCTGTTGAATGCAATCACAACTCGGAGAGGAGGAGAATTGAATGCTGACAAGAATGCAGGAAGCACGCAGTGAAATAAGGCCTTTTATACGGGATTTTCTGGAATTGAAGAAGGCAGACTACTGCAATGTTAACAAATGGAGTTCTGATTTGTTTTCTCGTTTGGATCAGTTCATGAATCGAGCGAAAATGCTGCGTGGCGGGATGATTTTACTAGGTCACGATCTGTTGCACGGGGAATTGCGACAAGCTGCACTGATGACAGCCGGGGCAATTGAACTCGTGCACAGTGCTTTTTTGATTCACGATGACATAATGGACCGAGATACCTTACGCAGAGGGGAAAAGACGGTTTACTATCAGTACGAAGAATTAGGCATAAGTGGGTCATACCAGCAACCACATGCTTTTGGCCAATCCATGGGAATTTGCGCTGGCGATGAAGCTTTCTTTCTCGCTTATGATTTGCTTATATCGCTCCCAGCGGCCCCCCACACAGTTCGACATATCCTGGAGCGATTTAATCGGGAGATGAACCGAGTTGGTTTAGCGCAGATGCAGGACGTTGAATTTGGGCACAGCGACCGGGAACCAAGTGAAGAGGAAATTCTTCAAGTATATCGCTACAAGACGGCTCACTACACCTTCTCATTGCCCCTTACCTTAGCTGCAATTCTAGGTGGATGCAACAGCAGTGAACTTGAGGTATTGGAGAACATTGGTGAATGTATGGGGATTGTTTTTCAGTTAAAGGATGACGAACTCGGGATTTTTGGCGATGAGAAGGTGATTGGCAAGCCAAGCGGATCGGATATCCGTGAGGATAAGAAGACGTTGTTCCGCCATTTTCTGAAAATGGCTGGTGAAAGATCTCAGCGCAGTACCATTAATCAGATATTTGGGAGTCAAGAAATCACAGATCATGATGTGAGATTCATTCGCGAGTTAAGCATCCGGCTGGGAGTTCGTGCAAAAATTCAGGCATTGATGGAGGCTTATGTTTTAGAAGCAAAGACGTTGACTGATACACTGCAAAATGCCCAACCACTGAAGCCACTGATTCTCAGTTTGCTGGATTACAGTCTGTCTAGAACTTTCTGATAACGGGGGGAATACTGTGACTTATCTTCACCTCAATCTCTACATCATAATCATTCCCTTATTGCTCTCGTTTGAGTCTCGCATACGGTATTTTCGTTTTTGGCCAGCTGTGGTCATTTCCATTATATCGATTGGTACACTGTATGTTATGTGGGATGCTTATGTCACAAAGCGGGGGGATTGGTCATTTAATCAAGCACACTTAAGTGGGCGCTTGATATTCGGGCTACCCCTGGAGGAGATTTTGTTCTTTCTGACTGTGCCCTTCAGCTGCATTTTCATCTATGAAGCTTATCGCTATCTCGTTCCAGCCTTTGGTGTTCCCTACAGCAGGTTAGCATATGTTTTAATCGCTATATGCATTGTTACGGCAGCGTACTTGTTCCGCTATCAGAATTATACCCGGACGGTCATGAGTGTAACTGGGGGCACGGTGCTTCTGCTGGCATTTTTGGGTGAGTCAATGTTACGTTCCGGTCATTTTTGGCTTGCTATGGCTACATCATTTGTTCCATTTATTATTTTCAATGGATACCTGACAGCGATTCCAATCGTGCGATACAACCCAGAGGCAATTGTGGGCATCCGCATCAGGACCATTCCAGTTGAAGATTTCTTCTACAACTATGCAATGTTAGCTAGCTATTACTGGATGTATATTTTTGCTAAAAGCATCCTTTCGCTTTGATTTTTCAATTGATTGAGAGCACTATCATGAAATGGTGGGGGGGAAGGTAAAAAGTAGAATGAAGAAAGACAGGTACCCTTGGATGGGGTGCCTGTCTCATCTGTTTCTGACTCCAAATAAAACCTGATACTGTCTTTGCCTAACGGGCGCTGCGCTCCATAAGCAATTTCTCTGCTTGTTGCGTAAGCGTAAGCTTTGGCAGATACTGAGTTAAAAGGGCCCTGCAGCCCTTACCAGATGCAAAACCATTAACTTTGCTAGCTGCTGGTGAATCGTTGAAATCAGCAAAGTAATGGAAATAGGTTTCAAATTCCCTCATAAGAAGAGGGAACTGTTGCAAGTAATGCTTCTGGTGGTAGTCTTCAGCAATGAAAAACGTTTTTAGTGGTTCAATCACTGTATGCACAGGACGGTTGTTACGGGCAGTTAAATCCTTTTTTGCTGAAGTGGCCAGCTGGAGCTGTGTCTCGTTGTGCGCATATAGTGCTGCCTGGTATTGCTGTGACCAGGAGTAGGATAGGGGATCATGGTCTTTCCAAAACAAATCAAGAAGTTCTGTGTAGGTTATAATAGACGGATCAAAATCCATCTGAACGCACTCCGTATGATCACCCAAGGAATAGTATTCAGGATTTGCAGTAGTGCCGCCCGCATATCCAACTCGTGTTCGAATCACACCTGGTAATAGCCCGTACCGGGCCTCTGGACCCCAAAATCAGCCCAGACCAAAGGTAACTGTCTCCATGTTATCGGGTATTTCAGAATCAATAGGAAAGAGATCACGCTTATATCGGCTTTGGGATTCCATCTGATCACCTCCGAAACAGCATTGCAGTGGAGTAGAGTCCTTCTGAATAGGTCGGATGAACGGGTAAAGTATCTTGTAGGTCGAAGATTGTACCGCCTAACCGCATGGCCATGGTAACCGTTTGAATCAGTTCGCCCGCATTCTCCCCGAGAATTTGTGCTCCGATGATTCTTTCACTTTCGTTTTCAACGAGGATTTTAATATAGCCATTGGTTCTAGAAGACGCTCCTGCCCGGCCGATTCTAGCATAGGGCAGTTTTTCGGTAGTAAATTGCAGATTTTTATCTTTTGCAGATGTCTCATTTTCACCTACGATTGCTATCTCAGGATCGGTAAAAACAGCGGAAGGCACTATACGACCGCGATTATCGATAGCAGCGCCTGAGGTCAGGAAAGCAGACATAAGCATGCCGTCATGGCGAGCTTTGTGAGTGAACATTGCACCGCCAATAATATCACCTATTGCCCAGATGTTTTCTGCGCTTGTTAGAAAAGCGTGGTTAGTGGTAATGTAACCCCGTTGATCGGTATTGACTCCTGCAGCAGATAGATTCAATTGATCACTGTTGGGTCTGCGTCCCGTTGCGATCATAATCGCAGATGCAGATTGGTGTCTTGTTCCATCATCATTTTTCAGTGTTATTTCAACACCGGGGTTCTGTGCCTGCACGAGTTGCACACCATGGCCGGTGAGGATTTGAATACCCTCTTCTTCGAGCAACTGTGAAAATTCACTGGCAATATCCGGATCAAAGGCACCGAGAATTCGGTTGTTCTGTTCGATAATGGTGACTTTTGATCCAAGGCGGGAGAATATTTGCGCAAACTCGACAGATAAGACTCCTCCACCGACGATAGCCAAATGTTCCGGTATGTCCGTCAATGCTAACGCTGAAGTCGAAGTGAGATAGTCTACTGTGTCCAAACCGGGAATGGGCGGAATGCTGCTGCGTGCCCCTGCAGCAATAACAATTCTATCAGCGGTGATTTCTTCATCGTTGACAAGGATTGATTTCGGGCTGGTAAAGCTTGCTTCCCCACGATACAACGTCATTGTCTCAAAATGTTGTGGATATTTTTCACTCCCGGAGCGGAGTGTGTTGACAAATTGTTCCATCCGTTGGTGTATCGGCTGCCATTTTGCATCAGCTCCGGAGACACTAACACCATACGTTCCAGCTTTTTTTGCCAGATGAAAAAAGTGAGCAGAGGCCAATAATGCTTTGGTGGGCATACAACCGACATTGGTACAAGTACCGCCCATGAAAGATTTCTCAATCATGGCCACTTGCTGGCCTTGCGTTGCTGGGCCACGAGAAGCCGTTATTCCTGCCGCCCCGCCGCCAATAACAATCAGATCATATTTTTTCACGAACATCTCCCCCTGCTAACTCTAAAGTTCAAAGGCTTCATAGTGAATTTTATCCAGCGGGACATTTGCCTTCTTCAAATTTGCCAGTACAGCCTTTGTCATAGCAGGTGGCCCGCACAGGAAGAATCGTGTATCATCCGTAAATGGATGATATTTCTTCATCATTTCGGCGGTGAGGAATCCTTTCTCACCTTCCCAGTCAGGCTGATGGGACATAACAAGGACGATCTGAAGAGATGGCATGTCTTTCATCATCGTTTCCAATTCAGGCTGAAAAGCAAGATACTTCTCAGATTGGTTGCCCCAGAAAAGTGTTATTTTACGATCATCACCCGTGTGGTGCAAATGTCGCAGCATGCTCATAAATGGAGTGATTCCAATCCCGCCGGCTATGAAACAGTAGTTACCGGCAGTGTGATTGAGTATGCTAAAAACACCATAGGGATAATCGATCAGTGCTTTATCGCCAACCTTCGTGTCGCCGATGGTACCTGTAAAGTCTCCTAGTTCTTTAATTGTTACGGAAAGCTGTTCTGCATGAGGCGGTGATGAAATGGTAAATGGGTGCGCTGCTGATTTCTGGCCGTCACGGATCAACTGCAGAATAGAAAATTGACCCGGCTTGTGCGCAAGCTTAGGACCGCTGAAGAAGAGGGACCACAGCTCATCGGTTTCTTTGCGGACCTCTGTAATGGTATATGGACTGGCACGAACGGCAAAAATCCTGCTTAGCCTGTAGAGCGCTAAGCCGATGAAGCCAGCAGTCAATGCGATCCAAAGATAATAGAAAAACGATCCTGGAGAAGAATAGTTAAAGACATGGAGCATCGCAACAGGAAAAATCAGATAGTTCACCAGATGAATATTTCGCCACACTTCATACGGGATCTTTAGCAACTTGTATGTAGAAGCCAACCCAGCGGTCATAAACAATGCAATCAAAACGATCAAACCAACAAGAACAAATGTGGATAGATTCAGGCGCCCCAAACGCAGCCACTGAGAGTAGAAAACTAATCCACCATGGACAGTGAAAGCGGCAACGGCTATACGCCCAGAATATTTCTTGTGGATAAAAAGCATCTTATCCAGACCGAATCCATCTTCTAGAAATTTAACACGAACACTCAAGAGGAACTGAACAAACAGGAATATCATGCCGATGATTGCCGAGAGATTTAGGATCGGTCGGATATTCTGTTGAAATGTTTGCCCAAAAGTGGCGGTGGCTGCCCACACTGCAGTGCACACTCCCACCGTAAACAGCAAAATAATATTGAATGTTTTTGCTTTCATCAGTCTCCCCCCCCATATCAACTTAGTGTATAAATTTCTCCGCACAATGGCTTTGTCCTGTTTCTTTACAAGAAATGTCGGAGGAGGAGGTTTTTGAATAGGTTTCTGTGCTACAAAATCACATCGTTGGAAAGAAATAAGATCGAAAGAAAATGGGCACAATTATTTGACAACCTAGGGGAAATCCGCTAGAATTAGCTTTGTCGAGGTGTGGCTCAGTTTGGTAGAGCGCCGCGTTCGGGACGCGGAGGCCGGAGGTTCAAATCCTCTCACCTCGACCATAATTTTGACGATAATGCAGATAATACAGGCATTTTTTTTATGCGATATATACCATTATTTGACGTTAATCCCAAGGAGAATCTTATCATCAATCCCAAGATAAAAATCAGCGCCAGTAAGCACGGAAAATATGATATTATGTAAGCGTGTTAAAATATTGCGCTAAGGAGACAGGTTAATGAAAATTCTTTGCGAAAAAGATTATCGCTCTATGAGTAAAAGAGCTGCCAGCATCATCGCCGCTCAAATTGTGTCACATCCAAAATCTATTCTTGGCCTTGCGACAGGATCTTCTCCCATCGGTACCTATCAGACACTGATTGAATGGTACCACCAAGGATATTTGGATTTTTCTGAAGTCCATGCGGTTAATTTAGATGAATATAAGGGGCTGACTCCCCATAACCCGCAAAGTTATGCTTATTTTATGCGAGAAAATCTATTTGACCAAATAAACATTAAGGCTGAGAACACGCATATTCCGAATGGCATGGCCGTTGACGAAGAAGCTGAATGCATTCGTTATGATAATATTATTGACCAATTAGGGGGAATCGATCTTCAGCTCTTGGGGATTGGCCATAATGGGCATATTGGTTTTAATGAACCCGCCGAGGTATTCGAAAAAGATACCCATTGCATTTCCTTAAGCGAAAGCACAATCGCAGCCAATTCCAGACTCTTCGAACAGATTGAAGAAGTACCCCGATTCGCGTATACCATGGGGATCCGGCCAATTATGCAGGCCAAAAAAATTCTGATCATCGCAAGCGGCTCTGCAAAAGCGGAGATCGTGCGCAAAGCTTTTTGTGAAGCTGTAACTCCATCCGTACCTGCATCTATTCTGCAGCTTCACCCGGATGTAACGTTGGTTGCTGATGCGGATGCCCTAAAAGATTTGGGCGATGGCTGCCGGAAGGGCTGCTGCGATTAAGCAGGGCAATGGATTGTTTATCACTTCGGTCGACAGAAGGACTTTGGTTAATTTTAGGGAAATATAGAGCAGGAGGAGCGTGGTGGAAATGAAACGTGCAACCGTTTCTTGCCTGCATTGTGGGCGGGACATAATTGACAATGATGGGATCATTGTTTTTGTCAAAGGAATTCAGCCCGGTAAGATTACAGATGTTTATCCCTGCTGCAAGGGGACTTGCGAACAGATTCTCAATGAGTCTCGTGTCGGGCAGGATGAGATTGATTTTTCGATTGAACTGGCAGACATCACCACGCCGGAGAAATTCTATGCTTATGTTGCGGGGTTTATGGATCGATTATATGAGGGGCTAAGAATAGATGCCAAAGCTTACGCAAAACTGCGCTCAATGATGGACATCACTGCCCAGAGAGTACTAGGTCCGAAAGCATAATCCAGTCCAAACCGATCACCAAACGCTGTTCTTATGCAAGGCTGTGGATGGATCTGCAGCCTTGTCGGTTTTATCGGGGCAGGTAATCTGAATTAAAAGGTGGTACACTATGAGTGTAATCATGGCAGCAGCTGTTTTTATGATTGTTCTAGGTATGGTGATGCTGAGGACAGGAATCGTCCGGCGTCAGGATGTTCAAGTCTTGAATACTCTCATTATTACAGTTGGAATGCCATCCCTCGTTTTTTTGGCAGTCTGGCGTTCTTCACTCACTGCAGAAGTGCTGAAAATTCCGATCCTGGCGAACATAACCGTTCTATCATGTCTGCTGATTGCCTATCTGATCAGTCGTTACTTGAGAATGTCCCGGACAACGGCAGGTGCCTTCATCATCGCATCGGGGTTTGGAAACACAGCTTTCTTGGGATTTCCCCTGGTAATTAGCGTATTTGGTTCAGAAAGTCTTGTTTATGCTGTATTCTATGATCAATTTAGCACCGGCCTTCTCGGGCTGAGTCTGGGGGCTGGGATTGCTGCCTGGTATGGAAAAGGAACGACCAATGGTGGGGATGTGGTAAGGAATATTATTCGATTTCCACCAGTCTGGGGCTTGATATTGGGTTTTTTGTTGCAGGGCTTTGCATTGCCTGATTTTTTGGTAAAATCATTGGAGTACCTCAGTGCCTTGGTTGTTCCTCTGGTTATGATCTCACTTGGTATGTCTCTGCGCACAACCGATGTGGGGCGATATTTGCCAGTTGTGTCGGCAGCAGCAATAATCAAGTTGATCATTTCGCCACTGGTACTCCTTTTGGCTGCCCGAGCTCTCAATGTGACCGCAATTCCGTATCAAGTATCATTAATGGAGGCCTCAATGCCGTCTATGATGATGACACTCAGCTATGCTATTAAGTATGAGCTGGACGTAGATCTAACAGCATCCATTATCCTCATCACACTGCTCTTTAGCATTGTGACCATTCCGCTCATACTGAGTCTTCTATAAGGAGGATGGCCTGATGATACAGATCATCGCAGGCAATACCGGTTATATTCCGGGAGCAGTTAACATTGGGGTATATATGCATGGGGACGGGACATGTACGATTGTGGATACAGGGTTGGATACTGGCAGTGCAAAGACAATTCTAAAGGCTTTACAAAATGCAAACTTGCGTCTAAAAAGAATCATCATCACCCACGCGCACGCAGATCACACAGGAGGAGCGGCGCGGCTCCTTCGTGACATGCCGGGAGAAATATGTGCTACGCCATGGGAAGCGGCAATTATGGAAAATCCGATGCTCGAGCCATTTTATCTGTATTCGGCCCATCCAATGAAAGATTTGCAGACCAAATTCTTTTTAGCCACCCCATGTCTGGGCGTTACGACAATTGAACCAGGTATGGTTATCGATGGACTTACAATCACAGATCTCAGCGGACATTCACCCGGTCAAATTGGGCTAAGAACTCCTGATCGTGTATATTTGGTGGCGGATGCATTCTTCTCAGAAGCAGTTCTGGAAAAGTATTTCATACCTTATTTTGCAGATATTGCACAGGCAAAGAATTCGTTAGAGGCACTCAGAAGCGAGAATGCTGACTTTTATCTGCCGGCGCATGGAGTGCTGATGCAGGATATTCATGATACAGTGCAGAAAAACTTGGACCGATTGGATGAAATCGAATCAGGTATTATCAAATACTTACAGGGAGCTGACCGATCACGAGAAGAGATTGTTGCTAACTTTGCCAACGATAGAGGCATTGATCTGAACATTGGGCAATATCACCTGGTTGCCGCGACGATTGCTGCTTTCATTGCGTATATGAGAGATCTGGGCAGCATCGAACCCATCTTTACACATGGCTTTTTAAAATGGACAAGCACAGCCTAATCTGGGGGGTGGTCATGATGTCCGATTCAATCCCTGTTGTAACTGCTGTGGATATCGGGGGGACAAAAATGGCGGCGGCGGTTGGCTCTGCTCAAGGGAAAATGTTAGTTCGATTTCAGACAGAGACACCCAGTGAGCCAGCCCATGGTATTGAATGGATTGCAAATGTTTTCCACCAGTGGTTGCGAAATCGGTCAGAGTTCAAAAACAGATCATTGTGTGTTGGTTGTCCGGGACCGTTGGATTCTGTTCGAGGAATGATTCTAAAGGCCCCGAATCTTCAGTCTTGGAATGAGTATCCCCTACGCGATGCATTGGGTGCGCGTCTGGGGATTCCAGTCGTTTTGGAAAATGATGCAAATCTAGCAGCCGTTGGGGAGTACTGTTTCGGAGCAGGCTATGGGTACAAGGATCTAGTCTATATCACAGTAAGTACCGGTATCGGCGGTGGTCTTGTGATTGATAACAGACTTGTGCGCGGAGTCGATGACAGTGCAGGCGAGATAGGGCACATGACGATCGATCCCCACGGGCCGGCCTGCAATTGCGGCAGCAGGGGATGTCTTGAGGCCATGGCATCAGGGACAGCCATTATGCAGGAAGCGGGGCGGAGAGTTCTCGCAGGGGAAGCATCAGAAAAAATGATGCGTATATATAGAGACAATGGTGTTCTTACAGCCAAGGAATTAGCGGCTTTGGCCAATCAGGGCGATGCAGCTGCTATTAGGATTCTTGAAGAAGCAATGAAGTACCTTGGGATTGGGATCAGCAATTTGCTGACAACACTGAGTCCCCAAATCGTCATTATCGGTGGTGGGGTTGCAAAAATTGGGGATCTGATGTTCAAATCAGTAAAGAGCGAGGTAAGGAAACGAGTGCACCTTGTGCCGATTGAAAAGATTCCCATCGTTCCAGCAAAGCTGGGCGGCGATTCAGCGCTTTATGGCGGATTTAGCATGGCAGTTGAGCTATGTCATCATGTAAGTGAGGAGTGAGCAGCTTGTCATTTCAAGGGTTAACAGTGATTGATTATCATGCGCATTTTCCATTTGGTTGGCGGGGTGGCACACAAAAGGAAATTCTCCGTGACTACAACAGACGGCGGCAGGAACGTTTTCGTAAAGAATGGGATTTCCCGGAACCGGAATTGGCAGGAGCTGCCAAAGAAGAGCTGGCTAATAAATGGGCAAATGAAATGGAAAAATACGGCTTACAGCATGTCGTATTCATGACGGGTGGGGGAAATGATTCCTTAGCCGAGATTGTTCGTTTGCATCCAGATAAATTCTTTGGTTTTGCTCACCATGATCCTGCTGCGCCGAATGCTCTGAGTGAGTTAAAACGTGGGATCGAGGAGCTAAATCTGAAAGGATTTAAAATCCTTGCGCCACGTATGTCCGTATCATTTGATGATCCCGAACTGACACCGGTCTGGGAGTATTGCGCTGAGCAAACAGTTCCTTTGCTGATTCATTTTGGGTTATTAGGTACCGGTGGCGGGATTGCCAGCCATCCAATGATCAGTCCTCTGGCGATCTTCAATGTAGCGCATACATTTCCAGAGATACCCATCATTGTACCCCACTTCGGTTGTGGCTACTGGCAAGAGCTTTTGCATCTATGCTGGAGTTGCCCCAATGTGTATGTGGACACCTCGGGCTCAAATCAATGGATGCGCTGGATGCCCTACGAGTTGACTTTAGAGAGCCTCTTCCGAAAAGCATACGAAACTGTCGGCTCTGAGCGAATTATTTTCGGTACCGACTCTAGTTGGTTTCCGCGCGGGTTTTCGATCCGCTACCTTCAGGACCAGTATCGCGTTTGTCAATGGATCGGAATGAAAGAAAGCGATCTGCAGAATATCTTCGCACAGAATGCTGCCAAACTGCTAGGTGTTACAATCGATTAAGGAATTTCAGGAGCTGATAGCGTTGAACAATCGCAGCATCATAGAAGGTGGATTGCTTGCATTCGGATTATCCATGCTGGCAGGCTTGTTGGTGGCTTTGCTGATTGGAGCAACGCTCTCTACGCCAATGGCTGTGTTCATCATCGTCATAAACTGGCTTTGTCTGGCAGGCGGTGGTTGGTGGGCAGCGAAGCGCGCCGGCGCACGCGGACTTGTTCATGGCATGCTATCAGGGCTTGTATACTTGAATGTTTCCCTGCCGTTGAATATTTTGCTTGGCAGTCCAGTTCTGATCACAACACCTGCTGTGATTTCATCCATCCTCAACAGCACCTTTTTCGGGGCATTGGGTGGATACCTGGCAGAGCGGCCCAAATCAAAATAAATGAGCAATGCGTTAGAGGAGGATCGGCTATGAGCGTCGCCTGCGGCTTGGTGGGTATGCCATTGAGTGGCAAGACCACAATTTTTAACCTGCTGACACAGGCCAATGCAAGTATCTCTGAGTTTTACACAGGTAAAACAGAAACAAACCAGGGAACTGCTTTTGTACCTGACAGCAGAATTGATTTCCTTACAGAATTGTATAAACCCCGGAAGACGATATATGCGAAAATTGACTTCACGGATGTGCCAGGTCTAAAAAAGGATACTGGCGGCACTCGTCGCTCAGGCAACCAGTTTCTGACCAGTATCCGTGAAACAGATGCCCTAATTTATGTCCTCCGTGCATTTGCAGATGGCGGGGTCGAACATGTCGAGGGCGATTTGGATCCTTTGCGTGATTGGAATATCATTGAAATGGAGTTGCTTATAGCCGATCTGGATGTGATTGAGCGGAATATTGAACGGATACGGCAAGGTAAAAAGATAACAAAGGAGACGCAATTGCTTCTGGACACATTGGATCGTTGCCGCCAAGTGCTGGAAGAAGGAATTCCCATTCACACGCTGTCTTTTTCTAACGAGGAAATTAGTGCTTTACAGGGATATTCTTTCTTTACACAAAAACCGTATATGGTACTTGTAAATGTTGACGAAGAGCAGCTGCTGGCAGGGAATTATCCGCAGCAAACTGCGATCCAGAAAAAAGCAGCTGAATTAGGGGTACCGTTAGTTGAACTGAGTGCGAAAATCGAAGCAGAAATTGGACAGCTGTCGGTAGAAGACAGGGTTATGTTTTTAGAGGAGTTGGCAATAACGGAAACGGGTATTCATCGACTGGCTCGCACAACATACGAATTGCTCGGATTGATTTCCTTCTTTACAGTTGGGGAGGATGAGGTTAGGGCATGGACCATTGAAAAGGGCATCAACGCCCGCAGTGCTGCCGGGAAAATTCACTCGGACATCGAAAAAGGATTTATTCGGGCTGAAGTGGTGGCATACAATGACATTGAACGTTGCGGAAACGCTCACAAAGCGAAGGAGCAAGGGTTATACCGTCTTGAAGGGAAAGACTATACTGTGCGTGACGGAGATATTATAAACTTCCGTTTCAATGTATAACCGATTAATCAGGCAGTAGCGACCAACCTGTCTAACTCCGACTCTTCCATGGTTTCTTTCTCAATCAGAACTGCAGCAACCTTATCCAGATCCTGACGGCGGTCGTTCAGGATCTGTTTTGCTTTTGCATATGATTCATCAATAATCCGTTTTACAGCATTGTCTGCAATTCGCACAGTTTCCGGACTGATGCGCTGCGGGTTAGGGTGAATAGAATCACTTTTACCAATAGCAAAGGGCCCCAATTCGTCACTCATGCCATAATCCCATACCATCCGGCCTGCGAGATCTGCAGCGGTTTCAAGGTCATTTTGGGCTCCCGTACAAACATCCCCAAAGACAATCTCTTCTGCGGCCCGACCACTCAGTTTGACGACAAGGGAGTTCAGCAATTCGCTTTTGGTCCGAAGATGCCTTTCTTCTTTAGCTGAGTGCATAACATATCCTAAAGCACTGCCCCGGGGAACAATGGAAATTTTCTGAATCTGTTCAGTGCAGCTGCTTAGAATGCGGGCTGCGAGTGCATGACCGCATTCATGGTAGGCAATAATGCGTTTCTCCAAGTCGTTGAGTGGATAGTTTTTTCGTTCTTGTCCGGCAATCACTCGTTCAATCGCAGAGGTAAAATCAAGCATGTAAATCTCATCTCGGTCATTTTTTGCCGCCAGAAGCGCGGCTTCATTGGCCAGGTTAGCCAGATCTGCACCCGAGAGTCCTTGGGTTTGCTGTGCTAAAACATCCAGAACCACATCAGCAGCCAACGGTTTGTTGCGAGTATGCAGTGTGAGAATCTGCAAGCGGCCAACATAGCCGGGCAACTGCACAGCGATGTGTCTGTCAAACCTGCCCGGACGTAACAAGGCAGGATCCAGAATATCAATGCGATTTGTGGCTCCAATCACCACAATGGTCTCGGCAGTATCAAAACCGTCCATCTCAACAAGCAGCTGGTTTAGGGTCTGATCACGTTCTTCATTGCCAGCCAATGATCCAGCTCTGGTTTTACCCAGAGCATCGATTTCATCAATGAATATAATACAGGGTGAATTCTTTTTTGCTGCGGCAAACAATTTGCGAACCCGGGATGCGCCCACTCCTGCGTACATTTCAATAAAGCCAGAGCCGCTGATTGAATAAAAGGGAACACCCGCTTCTCCGGCCACAGCTTTAGCCACAAGGGTCTTACCGGTCCCGGGAAGTCCATGCAGCAACACGCCCCGGGGGATTTTTGCACCAAGTTTGACAAAGCGACTAGCATCTTTTAAATATGCAACAATTTCAGCTAGTTCATCAATCACTTCATCAATGCCTGCTACATCGCTGAAATGTGTTTTTGTTTGCAGGCTCTGGATATCTTTCAGAGAATCCTTAATGGGATTATCAATCATATTGCCTTCTGTAGTTCTTTTCACAGCATAGTTCCTGCGCGTACCACTGATCAGATAGTTGCCACCGAAAAAAATCAGGAAAACAAGCACCGCAACATACATGGTTGTGGATTGACTTCGGCTGGTTTTAAAAGACAGGGCTTTGTTTTCGCTTCCTGTCTGAGTAAGAATCTCACTGCTCAGTTTAGCTGTCCGAAATGTCCTGCCATCTGCTAGAAAACCTTCAACCCACATTTGTTCAGAAACAACTCGAAGACCATTTACTTGCCCTTCAGCCAACAATGTTGAATATTCTTTCTCACTCAATACAACCATTTCATTGGACTGTTCTGATGAAGTATTTTCTGATGTTGCGGGTGTGCGGATCAAATAGCTCCATAAAGCCAGGACAGCCAGCAATAGGAAAAGAAAAACCTTGAAGCGGAAGGAGGCAGGAGCTTGAGCCATAGCATCACCTTCTCAGTAGTGTCTTTCGATTTCAGTTTTACATAATTGCAAGTAAATGTCAAGAATATTCAGACAATACTTCGCAAAAAAAAGAAGGGCAGGTGCCCTTCAACTGAGAAAGTCACAGGCATTATCACAGTCGGCGCAAGGACGTTTTGAGTCATGCAATGGCGCCTCGCCTTTTATGTTTTTCACCATCGTAACGGCATCTCGAATGTTCTGCTCATCACCTATGAGAGCAATGGTTACTGCTCCCGCGGAAGAACCGGTCCCGCCTGAACTGAAATGAACTGCTTCAACGTCGCAAAGCAGATCAAATGCTTCAATCTCAGTGACAACATAAGCATCTGTTATTGGCCATAAAGAACAACGCATACCTAGCGAATAGTCCCAATCAAACATGCCCGCAGTATCAGCAGCTTCTAGGACTGAAGGAATCAGTTTTTCCAATCCGACTGGAACCAGCAATTTTGACTTGCGCGATACTAAAGTCGGATAGGCACCGCCAATGGTTCCGCCAACTGGACTGGCGACTAAGACGCCAACATTGCCATCCGGGTCAACTGCATTGGCTCCCTTGATAAATACATCATGATTTGTAAATTCACT
>CAZDAI010000023.1:0-21473 GCA_964503545.1 uncultured Candidatus Sumerlaeota bacterium | reverse complement strand
GCTTTCCCGTCTGTTCCTGAGGTTTTGTCTTGCGAGGCTGGTTTTTTGGCGGAACCAGACTCTTACTGCTACGGCCAATTAAATCCTGCCTTTTGGCTATCAGCAATGCTTCCCGGACCAGGTCATGATTTTGCGGCAGAAAATATTGCATAAGTGCTCGTTGCAGAGCACGATCCTTGTCCGATTTTGGCACATAAATCGCTTCTCCCGTTAGAGGATTTTGTTCAGAATAGTACATGGCAGTTGCCAATGTCCCGGGGGTTGGTGTAAAATCCTGTACTTGCTCGGGAAATGTGCGGATATCCCGCATATACTCTGCTAATGTAATCGCATCTTCCAGGGTCGATCCGGGATGACTGGCGATGAAGTATGGCACAACAAACTGCTGTTTTCCCAGTCCTTCATTCATATGACGAAACTCACGCATAAACTCTGTAAAAACACGAATATCTGGTTTGTTCATCAAATCCGTAACCTTCTTGCTGGCATGTTCCGGTGCAACCCTAAGTTGTCCGCTTACATGATATGCACACAGTGTGCTGAAATATCGCTCGGATGCATCTGCCATCATCAGGTCGTAGCGGACACCGGAACGCACAAACACTTTGCGAACTCCCGGCAGCTGGCGGATTTTCTCCAGAATGCGTACAGAAGGAGAATGGTCAGTATTCAGACGGGTGCATGGTTGAGGATAAAGGCATGACTCTTTAGCGCAGCGATTGATCTCGCTACCACCTGTTGTGCAGCCAAGTTTATACATGTTTGCGGTTGGCCCACCCACATCATGGATAATGCCTTTAAAATCCGGGTGTTTGATCATTCGTTTGGCTTCACTTAGAATTGACTCTTCACTACGGCTTTGAATTGCAGCGCCCTGATGAAAATGGATGGCACAAAAAGAGCATGCTCCAAAACAGCCTCGGTGAGTCGTAATGCTAAACTGCACTTCCTGAAGTGCAGGAACACCGCCTTGCGCTGCATAAGATGGATGGGATGAATAAGTGTATGGAAAACTGTAAACTTCATCCATTTCGCTTTCTTCCAGTGGGGGAGCCGGCGGGTTTTGAATGATATACACACTACCTTGGTGCTGGACAACGGGTCTGCCATCAAGGTAGTTGTTTTCCTCAACTAACCTGCGAAAGGTTGTTGCAAATTTCTTCTTATCCCTTTTAATATCATCGTACCCTGCAACAATGGTATAGTTCTCCAGGTGGCTGATATCACTGCTTCTGTAACAGATCCCCGGTATCTGGCGTATCTCTGTTTCATCTTTCTTATTATCAAGACATGCAGCAAGCATCGTAATCTGCTTTTCTGCCATTCCGTAGATGAGATAGTCAGCTTTCGCATCAATCAGAATAGAGCGGCGAATCGTATCATTCCAGTAATCATAATGTACAAGCCGGCGCAAACTAGCTTCCACCCCGCCGAGAATCACAGGGATGTCTTTGTATGCTTCCCGCGCTCTCGCAGAGTATGCAATGGATGCGCGATCAGGTCGCAACCCTGCCTTGCCTCCCGGGGAATAGTCATCCTCTTTGCGTCTTTTTTTATTCGCCGTGAAATGATTAACCATGGAGTCCATATTGCCAGCCGTGATTAGAAACGCAAGCCTCGGCCGCCCTAAGCGCTTAAAATCATCAGCATTTTGCCAATTTGGCTGGGATATGATCCCGATCCGGTATCCTTTGCTCTCTAGGAGTCTGCCGATGACAGCAGCACCGAAACTGGGATGATCCACATATGCGTCTCCTGTAACCAGAATGAAGTCCAGATACTCCCAATCCCGCGCCTGCATATCACTTTTGCTGATGGGTAAATATTCATTCATCATCGTTCATCCTCCCTTCCTCGTAAAAAGGTAAAGCCGACCGTTCGATCGGCTCAAGACTGTTCATTATGCCGTCAGTTTCTACGGGGTGAGCGTAATGGTGTAATTCTTCACACCGCCATTGCGGCTACTGACATCTAGGAGCTCATCGTGGAGATAGATATTGATGCCTCCTGAATTACCGGCACGCATTACAATGGATGAAACTGCCGTAAAACTTGCTTCATCTCCTGCTTCCATGGTTTGGGATTCAGCTGGATTGTCGTCCGTTTGCACGCGCAGCCAGCATCGGGCTGTTGCTCTGATCGTCATTTCCAGCTGCTCTGCTTTTACTTCAACGGCTGCGTTTCCGGCTGTATCACTGATTATAACGATCTCCACCTGGGGCTGTTCAGGCTCTTCAGGCTCTTCTTGACCATCATTGCCACCGGGCTCCTCGTTTCCCCCGTTATTTACCGGATCAGGCAGATTGCGCAAGACAATGTTTTCATAGACGTAGTTCAGCGAAAAGAGAATTGCTGCAATAAGTGCCATGATTTTTACTATACGTAGGATACCCCTGAGTGTACTTGCGTCGTTATCACTTGGTCGTGTCCGCCGAGAGGGTAGATTCTCCCCATAACTGTAAGGCTCCCTTATTTTTGAAGATACTGCCGGTTCCTTGATTTCCGATGATTTGTCTGCATGTGAATCTGTCTCCGGTAAGTATGCCATAAGCTGAGCGCTGTCCAAATTTAGAAATTTTGCATAACTTCTAATAAACCCCCGGAGATACACTTCACCCGGAATAACCTGAAATTCGCCTGTTTCAATGGCTAGAAGGTATTTCGAACGGATTTTTGTTTCCTGCACAACATCATCAATCGAAAGACCTAGTTCTTCACGACGTGTTTTTAAGAGTAGCCCTAATTCTTCTTCAGGTCGCATACATCGCCCTCCTGACACATAAATACCAAGCTGCTGTAAATTCTATTCCTTCGCCGAATCTGTCCCGAAAACCTGCAATTAATCCATTGCAGCAACAAAAACCGCCCTTTTTGAATGAATGTTATTCATTCAAATATTTTTTGGGCAATTCAAAACGTGCGGTCATTAAGGGATCGACAATCTGGCAAATGCGCAGATCGCCAAGAGCGCTCATTAACATCCCGGCGTATGCGTAATCGTATCCTTTTTCCTGATGCAGCCAGCGAGCCATATGCTCTGTTGCCCGCACAGCAGCAGCATCGAGTGTGTCTGCAGTGGCTATGGTCATCCAACATTGCGCATCTTCGAGCAAAGGCAGTGGGTAAGACTTGTTTTTAAGGATATCAACCTGAACGTCGACTTCACCATTGATTTCCACACCGCAAATTAAAATCTCGCCGTCACCCATTAGTGCATGCAAGTCACCCATTGCCAGCATTCCTCCAGGCACAGCAACCGGTAGATATACAGTTGTTCCCTTTCTAATCTTTTTGCAATCCATATTCCCGCCATGATCTCCCGGTGTACCGCAAGGAACAGCCTTATCTGCTGGAGCTGTTCCGATCACGCCGATCATGGGGTCAATGGGTACCTTTAGTTTTTCGTCAAACACAGCCAAGCCATCTTCAATCGGAATAATCCGTGTTATGGATGACGGAAAATGCTTGCCTAAAACGCCCATGCCAGGAACGGCTATCATAACACCCTGATCAGCAACCCGGATGTCAAGCACCTTAACAACTAAAATATCACCCGGTTCTGCTCCACTGATTTCCACCGGACCCGTTGCAGGGTTGATACGCTCCCAGCCGATTCTTTCAAAGCGGTCACTTTCTTTGCAGATCTGTCCGCTAAAACAGTCATAGGTCTGAAAGGTCACAATATCGCCGGGTACGACCTTTAAGACAGGCGCATGCTCCTTACTCATGGAATAGACTACGTGCTCGTGACTGACCCGGTGCATGTCCAACTCCCCTTTCATTTTCCAGCGAGCCAGAATCGCGCGATCTGCTCACATGTTGCAAACCAAACGTTTTCTTTTTCTTTGATGTGCTGCAGCAGCTGATCCAGCATTTTCATCCTGTGATAGCGGCCGATTACTTGCGGATGCATCGTCAGAACAAAACATCCTTGGTTTTCGTAATATCCGTCAAACTCATCCTTCCAAATCGATAAGACTTTGTCCGGATCAGATAGCCCGACTCGATAGCGAGGATTGAAGTTAAAGAGGAAATACGGGGCATCATCTAAGATCCATTCAACTGGTATTTCAACCAGAGGTGACAAATCCGGTCCGGGATGGATCATATAGGGTCGCTCATCCGCCATCATGCTGCTGTCGTAAATGAAACCGAATTCGCTAAGTAGCTGCAGGGAATGATTACTTAAATCCCATGCTGGGGAACGATAGCCAGCTGGACGGATGCCCAGGACATCCTCGATGGCTTTCAGTCCCATTTCCAGCACCAGTTTCTCTTCTTCATATTCTTTTGTCACAGGCGTCTCATGATAGAATCCGTGATGCCCAATCTCATGACCCCGTTTATGAATTTCCTTGACGATTTCAGGGTATTTTTCCACTGTGTAGCCTGGCACAAAAAAAGTGGCCGGCAGGTTGTGTTTTTCCAGTAAATCGAGAATTCGTGGTACCGCTACAAAAGCAGCATACTCTCCTCGGGATGTCTGGGTGGGAGTTGTTTCCTGTCCTCCATTAAACCACAGTGTTTCTGCATCGAAATCAAAACATAATGCGACGGCACATTGCTTGTTGTCTGGCCAAACTTTTTGCATGGGTTCACCCTCCTTATGAATTTAAAATATACGAATCAATGGAACCGGCAAGTGCTGGCCTCTTTTCCAGCGCTTTTCTCAGAATCCGGTCGCAGGCTGCCTGAGCGGACCGAATGATTTCATCTTCATCAATACCAACTGTCTCTTTATCTTTGATCAAGAATTTTCCATTGACCATAACCATGTCAATGTCTGCTTCTCCTGCAGCGTAGACGATGGTGTTCAAGAGATTATAATGGGGTGTCATTCGGGGAGTATTCAGATCGATGGCAACAAGATCCGCCGCTTTTCCTTCTTCGAGGGAACCGAGCCGTTCATGTAGGCCATAGGCCCGTGGACCATTAGTGGTGGCCATTGCCAGTACTTCATGGGTAGCCAGCGCCTGGGGGTCATGGCGAATCACTTTTTGCAGCATGGTTGCGAGTCTCATCTCTTCAAACATACAATGATCATCGTTTTCCGCTACATAATCCGTACCGATGCAAACATTTACTCCGGCTGTCACCATTGCATGTGCCGGGGCGACGTATCCGGTAAAAGCATGGGTGCTTGGACAATACAGTACATTGCTTTGCGCTCTTTGCAGCAATCCAATGTCAGCATCATCCGTGTAAATACAATGGGCAGCTGCCAGGCGGGGACTAAGCAAGCCGATCTTGTCAAGATAGGCCACTGAACTTGTGCCATATCTTTTGCGGATGACATCCACCTCGTACTGCGTTTGAGCGAGATGCATATGGTAGTAGGTATCACGCTGCTCACAGAAGGTCTTGATTTGGCAAAGTGCCGCTTCAGATACAGTATCAGGGCCATGGGGTGCCAAAACAGGTGTGATTAATGGATTTCGATCTTGCCAACCCTCCCAGAAACGGATACCCTTTTCCAAAGAGTTTTCACTGGCAAAAGGTCCTTCCAAGTCCATAATGGTTTCTCCCACCACACCGCGAATCCCAATATCCGTAATTCCGTGTGCGATAGCAGACATGTGGAAATAATGGTCTGCAACGCAGGTTATTCCACCTTTTAGCGCCTCTAGTGCCCCTAGTCTGGCCAACAGGTAACAATCCTCTTCTGTTAAGGCAGTTTCAATCGGCCAGACAATGTCGTAGAGGACTTTGCTCCGGTCATGGACAATGCCGCGAAAAGGGATCATTGCAATGTGAGTATGGGCATCAAAGAAACCTGGAATAATCACTTTTCCAGCCATATTCACAACTTCAGCATTATTGTATAAAGAACTATCCAACGGAGCTGACGCTATTTTTTCGATTCGCCCATCGCGGATAATAATATGGGCATCGGATAACAACGTCCGCTGCGGATCCATACAGAGTATTTTTCCGTGACTTAAAATGATTACGCTCAACAATGGCCCCCCTTCCAGCAATATGTATACGTTCGCTTTCAGGATGCTATTTCCTTGCTTCGCTGTAAGAAAAGAGGACGGTTTCCCGCCCTCGTTTGATTATTCCGCTGTATAGCCGATTTGACCGCCGATAATGGTGGAGACCACCTGGATCTTATCCAGCTGATCCGGCTCTACATGCCAGGGATCGGCGTCGAGGACCACGAAATCTGCCAAGCGGCCAGCCTGAATGGTTCCCTTGATGTTTTCTTCAAACGAACCATAAGCACCGTCGCGTGTATACAGGGCCGTTGCTTCCTCAATGTTCAGCTTCTCCTGGGGGTTCCAGCTGGAACCGGGGTTTGCATAGACTGTTCGTGTTACTGCAGCATGAATGCCCAGCAATGGATCCAATGGCTCGACAGGGCAATCTGAACCACCGACAGCCGGAATCCCGGCATTGAGAATGGTTTTCCAGGCACAGGCAAGCACAGATCGCTCAGCTCCCAGTCTTTTTTCCAGCCAGGCGCCGTCTGTAGTAAGGAATTTAGGTTGGATATCGGCAATAATACCCAATTCCTTTGATTTTTCAATGATCTCCGGAGTTATTACCTCATAATGAATGATACGGTGCCGACTGTCAGGCCGTGGGGCGTTTTGCTGTGCCAGAGATAGTGCTTCCAGAGTAGAGAGAATCGCGGCATCGCCGATCGCATGAACGCCAATCTGCATACCTGCCTGATGTGCTCTGTCAACAGTATGATTGAAGTCTTCCTGTTCATGTACGAGAATACCACGGGTACCGGGCTGATCCGTATATGACTCAACCAAAGCAGCCGTACGTGCTCCCAAGGAGCCGTCCTGGAAAAGCTTGAGGGGGCCGACTTTCACCCGCTCATCACCCCACCCTGTGATATAGCCTTTTTCCAGCGCTTCATCCAGATATTTACCGGCAACAAGCAAATAAGCGCGGACGCCAGGCTGATCATCACTCCATTGGCTTTGATAGAGACGGATGCATTCTTCCAGACCACCAGAGGCATTCACATCATCGGTGGTTACCGATGTGACACCAGCCTGCATTGCTTTTCCCATGGCTTTGTGCAAAGCACTTTTCAGATCGTCAAAAGTATATCGGGGAACTCGTTCGCTGACCAGATTGATGGCGTCTTCATGGAGAATTCCATTGGGTTCTCCTGTAGCTGCGTCTTTTTCAATAACACCACTGCCGGGATTAGGTGTGTTGCGATCAATCTTTGCCAGTTCAAGTGCCCGGCTGTTGACTACCGCAGCATGGCCACAGATACGACTCATAATAATCGGGTGTTCAGTACTGGCTCGATCAAGATCGTAACGGTCAAAGAAACGATTTTCAACATAATCATTCTGATCCCAGCCCCTGCCGATTACCCAGTCTCCTGCATTTATTTCAGAAGCGCGTTCTTTAATCTTCTCGATAACCTGCTCAATTGAAGTCAAACCATAGAGATTCACTACAATCAGTGATATCCCATAACCGAGCAGATGCAAATGATTGTCGGAGAAACCAGGCAGCATGGTTTTTCCACCCAGATCGACATACTTGGTCGTATCATCGGCAAATTTCTGGCATTCTTCTGCAGATCCTGCATGAATGATAACACTTCCTGCCACTGCCACACATTCAACCTGCGGGTTATTTGGATCCATCGTCCGAATCGTACCATTCATATAAATTGAATCGGCTTTGTTCATGAATTCACACCTCCACATGTATTAAAAAGCAATGTCCGTATTGGTGTTTTCAGTAAGTGCATCAAAAAAATATAACGACTGACAAGGGTATGCAGCCGCATAAAAGAATGCACATTGACCCCCTCCTTCTTCCCACACCTGCAAGATAGTGCTCCACCGGGCTAATCGGGATACCCGATGACAGTCTGATACCTGTTTGGCATCAACCCAACCGCCAGTTTGAAGCTGACTGACCGTTTCGGCAGAAGACCCTTTCTCCATCTTTCATCGCTGCTCTGCTTCAGATGGATACTAATGCAATCCGCACCTCTAGCTCACCTTTACAGAAGTTGAGGTAATTTTCAATCCACTTCATCTTAGCGGATCTATAGCGAAAAGTCAACGGCTAATCCAAAACAGCTCCAGTATGTGCCTGTTTCACAAGACGGGCATAACGCCCAAGAACTCCCTTTGGAAGTGATGCTTTCCTTGGGAGGATAGCGTCACGGCGCTTTTCTATCTCTTCTGCACTCATCTGAACATGCAATTTACGGCCAGGAATGTCAATAGTGATTGTATCGCCGTTCTTTAATACACCAATCGGTCCCCCTGCTGCAGATTCTGGTGAAACATGGCCGACAGCCGGTCCGCGGGTCGCACCTGAAAAGCGTCCATCAGTTACAATCGCTACATCTTCACCCAATCCCATGCCCATCACGGCCGCAGTAGCGCCGAGCATTTCACGCATCCCAGGACCACCAACGGGCCCTTCATTGCGGATAACAATAACATCCCCTTTTTTTATCTGCTGCCCATAGATGGCTTCGATGGCCTCTTCTTCATTTTCAAAAACAACAGCCGGGCCCGTAAATGTATACAAAGCCTTAGCAATTCCAGACTGTTTTACAACAGCGCCATCCGGTGCCAGATTTCCGCTGAGAACGGCTATTCCACCTTCTTTACGATAGGGTTTATCCAATGAGCGGATCACTTCTGAATCATAGATATTTGCTTTTGCAATGATGTTTTCCAACGTATCACCGGATACGGTAAGGCAATCTTTCTCCATCAAAGAGGCGAGTGCTTTTGCCAGTCCCCCAACACCGCCAGCGCGGTCCAGATCCAGCATATAATGGGGGCCGAGACTGGCAATCTGAGGCGTTTCACGACTGATGCGATCAATGTCAGCCAGTGTAAATGCTCTACCTAGTTCTTGGGCTATAGCTGGCATGTGGAGTGTCAGATTGGTTGAACCGCCCACTGCTACACCGACACGAACCCCATTTCGCAATGCCGCCTCGCTCATGATATCGCCTGCTGTAACTCCTGCTTCCAACATACGCATCACCGCAGTACCGGATGCACGAGCGATCCGCACTTTATCCGGGGATACTGCCAGGGCTGTGGCGCAGCCTGGAAGTGTTATGCCCATTCCTTCGGCAATGATCGCCATGGTGTTAGCTGTACCCAACTGAGAGCAAGAACCAGCCCCGGGACAGGTACAACGCTCAACATCTTCCAATTCTTCGAGAGTAATTTTACCGCTTTTATACTGTCCGACCATTTCATAAGGATTATGACTGAACGGACCGTGGGGATGGAAAAACCCACGCGGCAAGCTCGGACCACCTGTTACCATTACAGCAGGAAGATCCAAGCGAGCTGCCGCCATCAGCATGCCGGGAATGATTTTATCGCATGACGCTAAAAGAACCAGCGCATCAAAACCATGCGCGCGGACCATGAGCTCAATGGTGTCAGCAATAATGTCACGACTCACCAATGGCATGCGCATGCCATCATGGTCCATGGCTATCCCATCACAGATGGCAATAGTATTGAACTCCAACGGCGTTCCTCCAGCAGCCCATACAGCCGCTTTGGTATGCTCTGCTAATTGGCGGAGATGAAAATGCCCCGGGACTACTTCGTTCCATGAGTTGACAATAGCGACCAATGGTTTCCTCAAATCTTCTTTTCCTAACCCCGATGCTTGAAAAAAACTACGTTGGGGCGTACGCTCTACGCCGCCTAAGACATCGTGACTATTTCTACTTGTTTTCATTCCACAACCTCCTCTGGAAAAAGGGCCAGGCGACTGACGCGCCTGGCCCTCAGCTTCAATCAGAAACACAGATAGTAGATTAATTCCTTGACCAAAGCTTTCAGGTCACTAATTAGGACAAATTCATCGGCGCCATGAGCATTGCTTCCCGAACGACCAGCACCAACCATAACAATATCATCAGTCTTGAGGACCTGCTGAACAAATGACATGTCGGTAGAACCGGCCACACCGTATGCAGTATAATCTTCTTCCCGATATCCTTGCACAAGCATCTTTGCTTTCTTCATTTTTTTTGCGTAGGGCGAATCCGGGTTGTATTTTGCTGCTGGATAGGAATGCTGAACTTTAACTTCTACAGCTAAGGCTTTGCTTTTTTCTTTTCCTCTTTCGATGGCTTCATTGATTTCTGCCATAACATCTTCAAAATTTTCTTCCGGAATGTAGCGACGGTTAATGGTCAGTGTGCATTCGGCTGGGACAATATTGGATTTCGTACCGCTATGGATAACATCCAGATTGAACATGGGGGTCATCTTCCTGGAAGGCGCTTTCGGGTTAGGCGGACCATCGATCGCAGACTCGCGAACCTCTACTTTCCGTTTAAGTTCCATCAGTTCATTCATGATCGGAATCATCTCTTCTAGTGCATTGACTCCCAGAAAATTCATTCCAGAATGACAGCTCCTGCCCCGAGTCGTTACGAATATATCAGCAGAACCCGCCGAAGCCAAAGATTCACGGGCATCCTGACTGCCGTCTAAACACACAACGTGCCCTTTTACATATCCTTCTTTTGCAAGATGGTAAACACCGGGGTAGAACCCGATCTCTTCGTCTGTACACAAAACACAGATGGGATCATAATGCATCGGCAGATCTAGTTCAGCAATGGTCTTTAAAGCAATAGCCAGGGCAACAATTGACCCTTTCATATCCGATGTGCCTCGTCCAAAGACCTTCCCATCTCGAACCTCGCAGCCAAAAGGATCGACAGTCCATTTATCATCTACTGGAACGGTGTCCACATGGCCATAGAGCGTAACGGGCTCTTTGCCTGTATCTCTTGAGGCAACCAAGTTCACTCTTTCACCATCGAGCCCCACTGTTGGGATCTTACGCCAGAGTTCTTCTGGTATAATTACTTTCTCTGTGGTCAGCCCGGCTGATTCAAAATAGGGAATAAAGAGATCAGCGATTTCGTGATAATTGTGTCCGGGCGGAACATTGTTATCAATGGCAATGGCCTTGCAAAGTAAATCAAGAAGCTCATCTTCCTTTGTCTCCACAACAGCGAATATTTGTTCTAGTTCCATCCTTATTCCTCCTTTGTGAGCCCCATGGCTTCTTCTTTAACCAGGTCCAGCATTTTTTTCATAATTTCCGTTTGCAGTTCAATGAGTCGGGTTCGGTCAGGTTTTTCTGCTTTGAGCACTTCTTCTTCAAACATACGCATCAGTGCATAGAAAGCAGCGGCTTCTTGAGCAAGGGGTGCTGCGACAATCGGTTCTTTCGCAGCCACTACCGCTTTAACAGGTGCTTCAACTTTCACTTCATCTGGGGAGATCTGGCAGGTATAGCCCCGCTCGGGGACAATGGTATCAATACCAAACTTGTCCCGCAGCGCCTGGGCAAGTTCTAAGGACGCTTCTTCTTCACCGTGGACCACAAATATCTTTTTAAGGGTCTTGCTGAGGCCCTCAACCCAATTGATCAGATCATTCTTGTCCGCGTGTGAAGAGAACCCCTCGATGGATCGAATTTGTGCTTTAACATTAATGTCTTCACCAAAAATCTTCACCCTTTTCTCTCCATCCATGATGCGTCTGCCCAGTGTTCCTTTGGCTTGGTAACCGATGAAAAGAACCGTGGCCTCGGGTCTCCAGAGGTTATGTTTGAGGTGGTGCTTGATTCTACCGGCTTCACACATCCCACTGGCTGATATGATAATCGCTGGTTCATTGCTGGTGTTTAACGCTTTTGACT
Organism: uncultured Candidatus Sumerlaeota bacterium; assembly: GCA_964503545.1. Classification (GTDB taxonomy): domain Bacteria; phylum Bacillota; class SLNR01; order SLNR01; family SLNR01; genus JAXGQE01. The sequence goes on along the minus strand of CAZDAI010000023.1, from coordinate 9,773 downwards.
CATCCACTGTTCTGGCAAACGATAGTCCAGGAAATTCGAAGGGATGATCGCCCTTGGCAATCAGTGTTTTCGTCTTCTGATCATAATATTCTGGATTGCCGGCAAATATTTCTGTAGCTGTGATCGCCAAAGGGCTGTCAATGTATACCGGTATCTGAGGAATCTTCTTCTCTTCGATCAGATGATTTAACTCATAGAGAAGATCCTGGGTACGAGCAACAGCAAAAGCTGGGATGATGATTTTTCCTTTTCTGGCAATGGCTTCTTGCAGCACTTCGAAAAGCATTTTTCGTTTTTCTTCCGGCCCGTTACTGTGATATCGATTACCGTAGGTGGATTCGATCACCAGATATTCTGCAGCTTCAACACTATGCGGATCGCAAATAATGGGCTGATCTTCCCGCCCAAGGTCCCCAGTGAATACGATGGTCTCGATCTTCCCATCGACTGGAAATGCGATGTCGAGGATAGCAGAGCCTAAGATATGACCGGCGTTCCGAAAGACAACTCGTACAGTATCGGTTAAATTAAACGGTTCATCATATTCGATGGGATGAAACAGGGCCAAAGCATTCTCTGCATCCGCCTGGGTATAGAGCGGCTCTTTGGTTTCTGTCCCGGCCCGTGTACTTTTTCGATTCTGCCATTCAGCTTCCATCTCCTGAATGTGAGCTGAATCCCGCAACATCACCTGACACAATTGAATAGTTGCCGGTGTTGCATAGATTTTACCGCGAAAACCGTCTTTTACCAACCGGGGAATCAAACCGCTGTGATCAATGTGAGCATGAGTCAATAGCACACTGTCAATGGCCGCTGGTTCAAAAGCCCATTCCCCTTTGTTGTAATCTTCCGCTTCGCTTCCGCCTTGGAATAGACCGCAGTCTACCAGAGCGTTCAAACCTGTGTCTTCCAGCCAAAAACACGATCCTGTGACAGTCTTTGCTGCACCGAGAAATGTTACCTTCATGACCTTCCTCCTTCTATTCCCTATTTTTCTGCATCGTTTTTATGATGGCATTTCCAACTTGTGATGTTGTAGTCTGTCCACCGGCATCCGGTGTCTTATATGAGCCAGAGCCGACAACTTCCTCCAGTGCCTGCAGGATACTGTCTGCTGCTCCTTGCTGACCTAAATGCGCTAGCATCATGCTGCCGGCCCAGATAGTTGCAATGGGATTTGCCTGGCCTGTGCCGGCTATATCCGGGGCAGAGCCATGTATGGGTTCGAACATAGATGGAAATACTTTTTCAGGATTAATGTTGCCCCCCGCAGCAAATCCCATTCCCCCTTGCAGAGCAGCACCAAGATCTGTCAGAATGTCCCCGAACAGATTGGATGCTACAATGACATCAAAGTCCTCAGGATTTCGCACCATATACATGGCCATTGCGTCGACATGGATGAGGCGAGAATGCACTTGGGGATAATCTTTTGCTACACTTCGGAAGATCTGATCCCAGTAGACCATCGAATGGTTGAGTGCATTTGATTTGGTTACACCGACGAGATTGTTATGGCGTTGAGCAGCTAATTCAAAAGCGTACCGAATAATACGTTCTGTGCCTTTGCGCGTGAATACACTGGTTTGCAGAACTTTTTCATCCGGCTGTCCGGCATGGATCATCTCGCCGATTCCTGCGTATTCCCCTTCTGTATTTTCTCTCACAAACACCATATTAATATCTTTTGGTTCTTTGCCCGCCAAGGGACCGGGTGCTCCCGGCAAGAGGCGAATGGGACGAAGATTTACATACTGGTCAAAGCCTTTGCGAATCGGCAGCAATAATCCCCACAAGGATATATGATCAGGCACCGATGGATCGCCTACAGCTCCCAGATAGATTGCATCCATAGAAAGCAACTGCTCCATACCATCGTCTGGCATCATTTGACCATGCTCATGATAATACTTGCAACCCCAGTCTAAATGCACGAAATCAAAACTGAAACTTCCGCTTTGGGCAGCCACTTCCTCTAAGACCTTGCACCCTTCTGCCAGAACTTCGCTGCCCACACCGTCTCCAGGAATCAGGGCAATCCGGTACTTTTTCATTTTCTGTCTCTCCTTTGCTGTGTGCTCGCAGGCGTTCAATCTTTCTTCAGAAGCTGCCGCAAAGCCAGATAGGCAGCCTCAGGATCTTCAATCTCCAGAAGTGTTCTTTCTGCCAAACACAGCCCCGTTCCTGACCGATTCATGATGCCGTCAATAATTTCATCACATGTAAAACAGACGGATGATTTTGCAAAAGCATCGACAGCGGAACGACTGGCTATGGGAGTATAAACATGGGCTACATTGCTGATGATGCACAAAACTGCGGCAGCTTTACCAATCACGCGGTCAGCCACCGTCGCACCATTGAGCTTGTCACCCAAAATTTCTACTGCTTCTACAATTGGATGAATCCATGTTCCTTGATGTGTAAACAAACAAACACCGTTTTTAACGACAGCCAGGCTGTTGCCTTCCTGCAGCAGCTGACGTGCCATTATCAAATCGCTCATAGGGCACCTCACATACGTAGCATTATAAAAATAAAGGATCCGCAGACCCTTTATTCGCTTTCAATCAAACCTGTTTTGGACAGGTTTTTATCCTGATGCCTTTCCATAGCGAGCCAAAGGAGCCGATCAATCAGTTCTGCATATCCGATCCCGGCAGCTTCCCAAAGGCGAGGATACATGCTCATCTGGGTGAAGCCTGGAATCGTGTTGATCTCATTTAGATAGAGCGCACCGGTGTCTTTGGAGAGAAAGAAATCTACCCGTGCCAGTCCGGCGCAATCCATAGCGAGAAATGCCTGCACAGCCATGTCCTGGACGAGTTTACGGGTATCGGGGGGAATATCAGCAGGGATGCAAAGTTTTGTGCCTGTGTCGAAATATTTGGCTTCGTAATCGTAGAACTCCTTGGCCGGGATTACCTCACCCACTTCTGATGCGATGGGTTCGTCATTCCCCAGGACACTGCATTCTATTTCACGGCAATTAACGCCAGCTTCGACCAGAATCTTGCGATCATACTCGGCTGCCAGCTGCAAAGCTTCCATAAGCTGCTGACGGTTCTTAGCTTTTGAAATTCCAACACTGGACCCGAGATTAACAGGCTTGACAAAACAAGGATAGCCAATGGTCTCTTCGATATTCACCGCTACTCTTTCAGTATCTTCTATCAGCGCTTTCCGTTTGACCATTACATAGTCCACGACTGGCAACCCTTTGGAACGAAAGACATCTTTCATGATTTCTTTGTCCATGCCCACAGCAGATGCCATAACCCCCGCACCTACATAGGGGATGTTTGCCAGTTCCAACAATCCCTGAATGGTCCCATCTTCCCCGTAAGTACCGTGTAAAACCGGAAAAATCACATCCACAGCGCTCTCGATCTCTGGCAGACAGTGCTGATTGTGATCAGCTAATTTGATCAGACCACGGTATGTGGGATCCCCCACAAGGGCTACACCGGTTCCCCGATCTTCTGCTTTGCCACTTTCCAAAACTTTCGTTGCCTGGGCTGGGGGCAGCCATCTGCCATGCCGGGTAATATATAAAGGAACGACTTCATATTTCTCTTTATCAATCGCCCTGGCAATTGAAGCTGCAGACATTAAGGATACTTCGTGCTCACCGGATCGACCTCCGAAAATGATTCCTACGCGTGTCTTCTGCAATGATTCAACCTCCCGTTACATGCCCAAACCGGGAATAATCAGCTGATGGATAGCTTCTGCTACCCCTTCCTCCCGGTTGGTGCCGCATACAAAGTCGGACAGATCTTTAATGGCTCCTTCAGCGTTGCCCATGGCAACTCGATAGCCGGCTCCTTCAAAAAGGCCAATGTCATTTAAATCATCGCCAAAAGCGATAATCTCACTTTTATTCACTCCCAAATGATCCGCCAGAACAGAAAGTGCCTTGCCTTTTGATGCTTCATGATGAATAATACCCAATCCGGCAGCGCCTGCGGATGCAGTAAACCGCGTAAGCGTCAATTCTTTGTGAAAACGCTCATAGAGATGGGGATAGTAGGAATTGAATTTCTCGGGTGGTTCAGTAATGGAAATCAAAGTAGGTTCTTCCTGAACGAAATCTCTCAGAGAATCTACCAGTTGCGCCTCAATCCGCAATCGCTTTGAAATCCGTTCTGCATGCCCCCAATTTCGGTCAACATACATTACATCCCCGATATAGTAACGCAGATATATATCATATTTATCTCCGTATTCAGCGATCTCCTGGGCTAGAGGTAACGGAACTTTTTTATGATAGTGTTCATAGCCGGTGTCGGATTCCTTCACAAGCGCTCCATCACAGGTAATCAACGGTACATTAATTCCTAAAATATGGGCAAAATAGGCAGCAGACTGAAATACCCTACCGGTCGCTATGGTAACATAAACGCCGCAATCTGCCAGTTTTCTGATTACGAGCCGCGTGTTTTCCGTGATTTCTGCATGCTCATTCAGCAATGTTCCATCAAGATCAAACGCCACAAGTTTTGCCTTCATCCACAACACCTCACCGTAAAAGTTGCCGTACGATCTGCACGGGACGATTCCAAACAAGAGTATCTTTCGGCTCTATGCGGTTATATCCCTCTTTCAAATCAAAATCATATTCGCTATTCCCGATACGCATCCACCAGTCGTGGATCGGTAACATAAAACCTGAACAAAAAGAATGTGAGGATGGAGATAATTCCAATCATCCAGAAAACATGCGGATAAGAATACCGCTGTGCTACTACACCTGCGAGAAACGGTGCAATAAATCCACCCAGACCAACAACAGCATTAGCAATGCCAATGTAGGTCGTTCGCTGATGGGGTTTGCCGAACTCCATGAGGATGTTCAAGGACGAAAGGAAAAATCCCGCCGACCCCAGTCCAGCAATCAGTAGTACCACAATAAAGCCAGTGTATGAGTTAATATACGCGCTGGCGACTGAAACAGTTCCGATAATCAGACAGGCCATTTCCAGAGGGGACTTATAACCAGAACGTTGGGATACTTTTCCCCAGATTAGATTACCAATCGCTCTGGAAGCTACCTGGGCAAAGGTGAATGTGCCGACAGCTGCGGCCGCAGCACGAGGATCCAATGCCAAGCGTTCCTGAGCAAATAGAATGTAAAACGGAAAACCAACCACAATAAAGCTGGCCAGTGTTCTAGCTACACAATATCGAGCAAAGTTATTGTCCTCACGCATGTACTTGGGAATATCCTTGATTTTTTCCATAATGGTAGCTTTCTTTGAGACCCGGGGGGACGGTTCTTCAATGGTTTTTGCCAACAGCCACAGGTCAGCAAAGTGGATAACAAACGCCAGGAAGAAGCTGATGGCATATCCCCATGGGTATAGGTACGCCTGGATAATCTTTCCGGCAACAATCCCGGCGCCTGCAGTAGCCAAAGAAGATAAAAAGTTACGTACTCCAAAATAATTTCCCCTGTGTTCCAGTGGAATTACCTTCGCCATCAAATCTGTCCAGACGAGGATATACAGACCGAAAAAAGCCATGGCCACGGTATATAAGAAAATGGACAACGGCAAAGCAATGGTTTTTGGTGTGAACAATACAACCAAAGACAGCAACAGCCAAGGCAGTCTGGACAATATACCGAAAGTAATCAGCATCCTTTTTTTCAAAGGGAGGTGTTCTACAAGAGCACTGCCAAAGAGTTGGGGAAGCTGGTGTGCCAGAGATCCTAAAGAATTTAAGACCCCAACGAGAGCAGAGGAGCCTGACAGATCAAAAATAAACTTTGATAACACTGTTGACTGATAATAAAAGCCCATTGCCGCGTAATGAGTGATTCCATGGGAGATCCCAATGGGCAAATTCCATTTGTAGTTTTCCAAAACTTTTTGCTGGTAATTCTGGGCTGCATTTTCGCTCTCATCATGCAAATTATCCTGTTTAGCAATATTTGGTTTTTTTTCCTCGGACATTATGAACTCCTCCTGGTCCGTTCTGCATTTTTCAAAAAGAAACCCCAGCTGCATTAAGCAACTGGAAGGGAATCTTCTCTGATGGATTCTGCGCGTTTTATTTGAATCCTTCTTTAAGTCCTAATAATTTTAGGCTAAAAATAAACTACTGGGTCATTTTTTCTTTTCTCTCTCGCGATCGGTCATGTTTCGATAGCTTTTTCTTACGTAAGCGTATGGATACTGGCGTGATTTCAACCAATTCGTCATCCTGCACATATTCCAAGTACTGCTCCAAACTCATTATCCGCGGTGTATCCAGACGCAAAGCTTCTTCTGCTGTACTCGAACGCATATTAGTGACATGCTTTTTCTTGCAGACATTGACCTCAAGATCATCTGTACGATTATTTTCGCCTACAACCATGCCTTCATAGACCCTTGCATTAGGGGTGATAAACAAAATTCCCCGTTCCTGGATGTTATGCAATGCAAATGTAGTAGCGGATCCTTGTTCAGATGCGATCAGGACGCCTGAGCGCCGCCCTTTACTCTCACCTAGATCCTCGCCATAACCATCAAAGACATGGCTCATTATTCCGTAACCTTTGGTAAGGGTTAAAAATTCCGAACGAAAACCGATTAGGTTACGCGCTGTAATGGAAAACTCCAAACGCACCGTTCCTTCCACCGGATGGGTCATCCCTGTCATCTCAGCTTTTCGCTCACCCATTTTTTCCATCACGGACCCTACATATGCTTCTGGTACATCCAAGACAAGCCTTTCGTAAGGTTCCATCCGCTTTTCCCCTTCCCAGCGCATGATAACCTCAGGTTTGGATACCTGGAATTCATAACCTTCCCGTCGCATCGTTTCGATGAGGATCCCTAGATGCAGCTCACCCCGACCTGATACCTTATATGAATCAGGGCTCCCCGTTTCTTCTACGCGCAAGCTGATATTTGCTTCTGTTTCACGAAACAAACGATCTCGCAAATGCCTCGAAGTGACATATTTCCCATCTTCGCCTGAGAACGGGCTGTCATTGACCATAAACATCATCGCCAGGGTTGGCTCATCGACGGTTAATACGGGAAGACTGGCCTGGCTGTCTGGGTCTGTCAGGGTATCGCCAATCTGGATTGGTCCTAAACCAGCAATGGCAACAATATCTCCTGTTAGGGCATGATCCACAGTAATCCTCTTTAGACCTTCATATGTGTACAAGTTTGTTACTTTGCCGGTAATCCTACTTCCATCACGCTGATGAATGGCAATATTTTGCCCGAGTTTCACACTGCCGTTGGCAATACGGCCAATTGCGATTCTACCGACATATTCACTGTAATCCAAAGTTGTAACCTGCATTTGAAAATGGGCATCCCCATCACCGCCTGGAGCCGGGATATGGGCTAGAATGGCCTCAAATAAAGGTCGAATGTTCTGGCTTTCTTCCTCATAACCTGCTGATGCGGTTCCTTTGCGAGCTGATGCGTATAGTACTGGAAACTCTAACTGTTCATCACTGGCATTCAGTTCAATGAATAGATCGATAATTTCGTCCAAGACTTCTTTTGGTCGAGCATCACTGCGATCAATCTTATTGATCACTACAACAGGTTTCAAATTCAAGGCCAAGGCTTTTTGTAATACAAATTTTGTTTGCGGCATCGGCCCTTCGAAGGCATCCACAATTAATAACACCCCATCCACCATGTTTAAAACTCGCTCTACTTCACCACTGAAATCTGCATGGCCAGGAGTATCCACGATATTTATTTTGATCCCCTGGTAATAGATGGCTGTATTCTTGGCTAAAATGGTAATACCTCGCTCTCTTTCCAAAGCAAAAGAATCCATTACTCGCTCAGATACTGCTTCATTTTCGCGAAATATTCCACTCTGTTTGAGCATGCTGTCCACCAGCGTCGTTTTGCCATGGTCAACATGGGCGATGATTGCAATATTCCTGATCAAATGGTTATCTGTCATATTTATCGAACCTTTCACTTTTCGCAGAATGCAAAAAAAGATGCGTGGGCACCTTTTTCTGTGTCACTGCATTATTATATCTTAGCCGAAAAAGGCTGTAAAGAAAAATCAATAATTAGTTAGAACAACTTGCTGATAAAACTGCTCATATTGGGGCATAATTATCTCTTGCGAGAACCTGTTTCGCGCATCATCTCTTGCCTGACTGCCCATGTTCTGCAATAAGGCTTCATCCCTCAATATCTTGATAGCATCATTTGCCATGCTATCTACATCGCCAATAGCAGATAAGAAGCCCGTCTTTCCGTGCGTAACCACTTCTGGGATACCGCCGGCACGAGTGGCGATTACAGGGATCTGGCATGCCATTGCTTCGAGTGCCACAAGGCCAAAGCTTTCTTTTTCAGAAGGAAGTAAGAAAAGGTCTGCAAGTGAAAGCAGTTCTACAACACGTTCCTGTTTGCCTAAGAAATGGATTCGGTCTGCTAATCTGTTTTGTTCGGCAAAGCGCTGGGCGATCAGAATATCAGGACCGTCCCCTACAAGAAGAAGCTTTGCAGGGCAGACGGCGTTGACTTTAGCAAAGATTGCACATACGTCGCCAATGCGTTTTACTGAACGGAAATTTGATATGTGGATGAGAATTTTCTCATTCTCTGACCCGTAGCGTCTCCTGAGCTCTGGATTCACTTTCCTCTGATAGTGGTCCATGTCAATGAAGTTGTAAATAGTCTGGATTTTACAGTCCGTATCGAAGATCTCCAGGGTCTCATCCCGCAGGCTGTTGGAGACGGCAGTTACCCCATCGCTCTTTTCAATGCTAAAACGTGTCACATCGTAGAACTGTTTATCTGTACCTACCAAGGTAATGTCAGTTCCGTGCAGTGTTGTGACAAACGGCAGGCGTTTCTCCCGATACATTTCCCTGGCAAGAAATGCACTGATAGCATGAGGCATCGCATAGTGGACGTGTACTAAATCGAGTCCGGCGCATCGGGCAATCTCAACGATCTTGCTGGCTAGCGCAATGGAATAGGGTGGAAACTTAAAGAGGGGATACTCGAGAATCTCAACTTCATGGAAATAGATATTTTCATGAAAAAGATCTAATTTGAATGGCCTTTCATAACTGATGAAATGGATCTCATGACCACGCTGAGCCATCAATTTTCCCAACTCAGTGGCAATGACGCCGCTTCCCCCATACGAAGGGTAGCAGACAATAGCGATTTTCATCGTAATGACCCCCATAAGGCCGCCGGGTCCGGAATCGGCAGCGGATTTTTTGAAGCAAAACCCTCACCGTATAATTTCCTGATCTGTGATCCAAAATATCGATCTCTACTTTCCAAACCATAAGGGTATTTTCCCGCAAACTGTGATGTGTGAGCTAGAATCGATGCCTTCTTTAAATCATAATACTCGGATACATCACAGATAAATGCGGGGTTCTCAGCTTTATTGATGTAGTAATAAAACATGAACGGCGGTCGGAAAGGCTCCATCTCCGGTAAGAACTTTTTTAATCCACTGCTGAAATGGGCTTCTGTAACAAGTTCGCTGCAGCGAATGTGGTCAGGATGTCTGTCTACCCAGAAAGGGGCGATGACAATGGTTGGTTTATACTTGCGCATTATCCTTACTACAGGTTCCAGGTACTCGTCGGTGATCGTGATATGACGGTCTGAGAAGCCTAGGTTCTCTCTCACTTTCAATCCCAAGATTCGGCTTGCCGCTGCCGATTCTTCTGCTCGCTCCTCGACTGTTCCCCTAGATGACATTTCTCCACGGGTAAGATCGACAATTCCTACTGCATGGCCAAGGGCACATTCTTTCGCAAT
>CAZDAI010000022.1:0-21778 GCA_964503545.1 uncultured Candidatus Sumerlaeota bacterium | reverse complement strand
TGGTGGAGATAAGCGGGATCGAACCGCTGACCTCTTGAATGCCATTCAAGCGCTCTCCCAGCTGAGCTATATCCCCATGACTTCTCTGATTATACATGAAGAGGCAATTTCCGTCAAGCCTGAGCCTGTAAAAGCTCTTCTAGTGTAAATGTTGGGGCATCCGCCCAGAGCCTTTCTAAATCAAAGAATGCACGATCCTCATCTTGAAAAACATGGACAATCACGGAACCATAATCCAATAATACCCACTTGGCTTCACGAAAACCTTCCTTGTGATTCACCCGAATTCCTGCTTCTTCAACTTTTTCTTCAATATTGTCTACAATGGCCTGGACCTGAATCCCTGATCTCCCTGTACAGATCAGAAAATAGTCTGTAATCACTGTAACATCCCTCATATCCATGATCAGGATATCTTCGGCTTTCTTCTCATCCGCAGCCCTTCCGATGATCAGTGCCAGCTCCTTCGCATCTATATCCATTCATCTACCTCCAGTGCTTTTCTGTCTTATTTCCATATTATCTCACAAAGTCCTGCCCGACTATGATCGCGATATCCGCTTCTGCACTTCCGCCTTTCTCATGATAAAGCGTCCCCTGCCTGAACACACGGCTCAGTGCTGCAACCTTGGATTCATCACTTGAGTATGCGATCACACGGGTTTCAGTATAATCCTGCTTATCTGCATTGTCGATGCGGACTACATTGAATCCTCTTTCACGCAGCATCGTAGCAACAGTTGTTGCCAACCCTCTGGTTTCGGTGCCGTTTAGTACTTCTACCCGGATCTGAGCATTCATGTCGCGGTCAATCCCCCATACCTGCCGGTCTACGATCTCCCGTGTTGCTTTCATGTCTGCAATCCAGTAACTTCCTCCGCCAATCATGCGTCCTTCTCCTGGTACAACATTCATCTCAATGGTATCAGGATTTGCCCCCACAACAATGCGAGCCAGACTCATCATTTCCCCTGCCTGCATGTTTGTGTCAATGTGTTTTACCACTTCACCCGCCAGACGCGGCAGTTTAAACAACGTGGTTATGTCCAGAAATTCATCAGCCAGAGCACCCAAAAACTTCTGCTGCCGTCCAATTCGCGTTATATCATTGCCATCACTGCGATAGCGTACATACCCGATGGCATTGTCCCCGTCCAAAACCTGCAACCCCGCTTTAATATCAATCACCAAGTCTTGGTAGATATCGACATAATACATATCTTTCTCTACATCAATTTTTACGCCCCCGAGAATATCGACAATCCTCGAGAATCCTTCCACATTGGTCCGCACATAATAGTGAATAGGTACTTCCAGCAGTTGCGATACGGTTTTCACTACCAAACCAGGTCCTCCGTACACATGGGCGCTGTTAATCTTGTAGAATCCATTTCTTCCTGGAATTGATACCCGTGTATCCCGGGGTACGGATAGTACGGAAATACTGTTATCTTTCAGATCGACTGTAGCCAGCATGATGGTATCTGATCGGGTTGGGATATTATAGTTGACATTCCCGCGTGAATCCAGAGGAACATCGACCCCCAATACGAGAATATTAATTCGTTCTCCTGCAAGAGGAGTAGGCATTTCCTGTCCTTCATCCGGAGTCAACCCGCTGCGCAGTCCGCTGAAAAAAGTGATGATGCTGGCCCCGAAAATTGCCACTACCACCAAAACCAGCAAAGCCATGACGCTCAGCAGCTTTTTCCCTAATGATCCTTTTCTAGTTCTCCGGACTCTTCTTCGTTCTGTGCTCATTGTCAATTATGCCTCGCTTTCCACATTATCCAGTATCGCATTATACATTTTCACTACATCCAATTGCACCGGGACCTGTTTTTCCAGCAAGTGACGAATCGTCTGGCGGGCAGCTTCCAGCAATCCTTTATCCAGACTTTCCATCGCTGCCTCCTTAATAGTCAGCATCCCCGGATAGCGTCTCCCCGGCTCAAAAAAATCAGCCAGGTAGATAATCTTTTCCAGATCCGTCATCCCGGGGCCACCCAGTGTATGTTTTTCAATCGCTGAGAGGATGCCCAAGTCTGTTATGCCAAACACATCCCTGGCAATCGCGGCACCGAGAGGAGCATGATACAATGCATCACTTTTCTCTCCCTGATAGGGGCGCAGGAGATGACTGAGTTCAGTTCGCACATCCTTGCGCAAATCTTTGCCGCAATCGTGCAGCAATCCGGCCAGTGCAGCCTTGTTTACATCCACTCCATATCGCAAAGCCAGTTCCACTGCCGTTTTCTCAACACCCAGCGAGTGCAGGAAACGCTTATGGGAAATCATTCTACGCAATCGGATTCTGGTCTGTTCATCTGCTTCTACCATAGTGCACCCCTGCCTGTGATTCTGCTCAAATTACTTCCAGTATTGATCCTTGTATATCACATGATATTATATCACAATCCCTAAGAAAGTGGAAACAAATCAAAAACCCCGGTCCCATGTGATTTCAGCGAGACCGAGGCTTCAAAGCCTGCCCTATTCTCTCATTGTCTCTATCTTGGCTTTGCTTCATTAACAACCAGCGTTCTTCCCCCCATCAGCATTCCATTGGTGCTGGCGATAATCTCCTCCACATTCGCCTCATCGGCCAGTTCTACAAATCCGAACCCCTTAGACCGGCCTGTCTCTCTGTCACGGATAATGCGCACACTTTCTACAACCGCCATCTCAGCAAACAGTTTCTCCAGTTCTTCTTCAGTCGACTCCCACGGAAGATTTCCCACGTACAGCGTTTTGGCCACCAGGATCACCTCACTTTCGGATATGAGTCGGATACTGTATTTGCCGCACATCCTCCAGTCTTTTCCCGCACCGGAAGGATATGGTCAAACCGGTAGAGGTGGTAATCATAGATATATTTCTCAACGGCATCCGGAAGCAGATACTTAATCGGCAGATGGTTCTCAACGCGGCTGCGAATATCTGTGGAAGAAATCATCAGTGCTGGTACTTCCATGGTGTGAACCGTGAAGTCTCGCTTGTGTTCTGCCCGAATCCGGTTCACGATATCTGTTAAACCGTCCAGAGAATACCCTGGCCGCGTGGCAGCAACCAATTGGCACATCGAAATCAGCGAACCCACATCTTTCCAGGACAGGATTTCCAAAATCGCGTCTGCTCCGGTTATGAAATACAAACAGGCATCATCAGCAAACAGAGACCGTAATGCACGAATGGTGTCCACAGCATAAGAGAGTCCCGGCCGGTCAATTTCCAGCCTGGATACGCTAAAGTGGGGATTATCCTGGATCGCCAGCTTTGTCATTTGATAGCGATGCTCACTATGAGTGATGCTTCTTCCTTTTTTATGAGGCGGAGTGCCGCTGGGTACAAAGATAATTTCATCCATATTGAATTTCGCCCGCGCAGCTTCCGCAATCACCAAATGGCCATAATGAATCGGATCAAAGGTACCCCCCATGATGCCGACAGATCTGTCTTGCATCCCCTTTACCTCCTGGAAAAGTATCTGATGCCTTGTAAATGAATCTATTTCTACGTCAAATCTGAATTCCCTGCAAAATATGCCAAATTCTCTTCTTCAATCTGATTTTCGGCCGAAATCGTAAGCGATTGCAGCAAACTGCACCATCGAAAAGACAACTAACGTTTCATTCTTGCCCTACCACTATTCTGCAATGATTTGGTAGAAAGTCTCCAGCGATGTGTGAGGGTTCCACTCCATGGCCTGGATATTGCGCTGGATTTTTTCATACAGTTCTGAATCATCCAGCAGTGTCTGTACAGCAGCGGCTATCCCTTCACTGGTCATCTTGCAGATCAATCCCGTTTCCCCAGGTCTTATCTGCTCTAAGGCCGTAGGGAATTCAGTTGCTACGACAGGACGACCCAAAATCATGGCTTCCTGCAGTGAAATGCACCATCCTTCGGAGCGGGATGACTGAACATAAATATGCGCGGCCAGCATATGGGGATACGGATTGGCTTTCTCTCCGGCAAATCGGAGCCACTCAATTACACCAGCCGCTTTCGCCTGAGCAGTCAGGTTAGCAAGCTCAGGGCCTGTCCCAATCAAATGCCAAATCACTGGATACCCTTTTCTGCGCAGCAGACTAAGCGCATCCACCACCAGATCGAACCCCTTCATCGCCACCAATCGCCCGACACTGACGAGATGAAATCCGGCCTCCCCCACAAATGGATCTGGTTCGTCCTGAGCCATCTTCCAACAGAAATCCGGAGACACAACATTCGGGATCAAACGAACTTTACTTGCATAGTGGGGAAATACTTGCCGCAGGTCCGCTACACCTGCCTGTGATACAGCACCGATATAGTCGAGTTGGGCAAAATATGGGTCGTCATAATCAGGATCATAGCGCCCCGCAGAGTATTCATTGCGAATGAAACCGATCTTCTTCCTGGCAGATACTTTCTCCACCACATAGTAGATGGATACAGTCTGCAAAAAGGCAATGGCAATATCATATTCTTGCTTGTCTGATGGCAGCAGCCGTCGCAGAAAGAACCATTCTTTCTGGGACATGTTCCGATGAAATGAAGATCGCCAGCCTGCAAAAAGTCTGCCTAATCTCAACAAAGCAGCTTTGGGGTTTGTCACAGCCAAACGCATCAGAGCAGCGTGCCACGATCGCTGAAAATCCCTGTAGACTACCGGAAAAGAAGCAATGGTCACATGCGATGGAACCTGCTCTAGCAGCGGCCCTTCCTGCATAAACAGCTGCAGTGTGATTTCATAGCGGTCAGGGTCCATTAAGCTGACAAGACTGAGGAAATTCCGCACAGACCCGCCAATATGCATTGTAGGCATGACAAACAGAATTTTTTTCTTCACGGTGTCTCTCCTCGTCTGAACCAGAATCTTCATGCCATGAGTAATTCGAAAATAATTACTTTTGCCCAAAACGAAAGAAGGCTTCATAAGCTATTTTAAACCGGATCTTCCCCGGTTCTTTTTTTAGAGTCTCATACACGGCCCTTCCCAGCTGATTCCAGCTCTTTGCCTCCTCAGTCAGCAATTTGCCCTGGAGTTTGCGAGAATAGTCACGATAAAGATGAAACATATACCGATGGGCACTGCCCGCAAGATCCGGCAAATCATGGCTCAGAAAGAAATTACCCCGTTCCAGCAAGGCTTCGACCGCATCTCTGGCCTTGGAAAATGTCAGAGCCCCTTGGGTAATGCTCATTTCACGCAGTCTGTGAAAATAGAGCATTCGGTTAAGAATTACCATTCTTTCTGCTGCAAATAAAAGCCGATAGGTAGTAAATTCATCTTCATGATACCGACCATCCGGGAAACGAAGCCCGGCAAATAGCGTCTTTTTATACAGTTTTCCGCAAGAGACAGCCATTAGCCCTGGTAGATAACGATCGATGAAGGCGAGCCCTTCATCCCGCATAAATGAACGCTCCCATTCATCGATCTCAGGAACTGCATCGTCCTCACTCTTGACCCGAGCCAGACGGCACATAGAAACATCGCCATTTTCTGCAGTAATCCCTTTCGCCAGGCTGTTCAAACAATCTGGATCCAACCAATCGTCACTATCCAGAAATGTGATGTAATCCCCTGAACTAAGATCCAACCCGGCATTGCGGGCAGCCGATAACCCCTTGTTATCCTGATGTATCACATGGACACGCGGGTCATTTTGTGCTGCCTCATCACACAGCCTACCGCTGTCATCCGTTGATCCGTCATCCACAAGAACTATCTCCAGATCGGAATAGGTCTGTTCTTCCAGCGAAGCAAGACATCGGAGGAAGTACTCTTGGGTATTATATACAGGTACGATCACAGATATGAGCCCAATGCTCAAACCCCTCACCCTCTCTGGCATGTACCTCCATCAGGATACTCGTGCAACCGTCAAACCTTAATACCATCTACGCTTCTTCGTCTTCGCCCGGTAGAAAATAATCAAATTCCACATCACGAATACGCACCGTGTCACCGTTCTTCAGACCTTTTTTTGCTAAAGCATCTTCAATGCCCATTTTGCGTATGGCATTCTGCAGACGATCCACGGCTTCTTCATTATCAAAATTAGTCATTGCCACCATGCGCTCAACATCCTCGCCCCGCACCACATAGATGCCTTCTTCCTGATCAATTGTAAATCGGGCCGGTTCCATGGTGTATACCTTATCCACTTCTCGGGCAACAGGATCCGGCATTTCTGCAGGTAATTCACTCAATAAAGCATAAGCCCGTTGCATCAGCTCTTGCACACCACGCGTTGTAGCAGCAGAAATCAGGTGCACCTCATACCCTCGGTCCACCAATGATTGCCGGATTCTCTCCAACACTTCCGGAGATGGGGCGATGTCCGTCTTATTCAAAGCTACAATCCGGGGCCGACTCGCCAAGCGTGGATCATAGGACGCCAGCTCCGCTTCAATGGTCGCAAAATCAACCAACGGATCATTCCCAGCAGGAGGAGCCACATCAAGAACATGGATCAGGAGCCTTGTCCTTTCGATATGCTTCAAAAAGTCATGTCCCAGGCCTGCCCCACTGTGTGCTCCTTCAATCAGCCCAGGGATATCCGCTAAAACAAAACTCTTATCCATGTCAACACTGACAACCCCCAGCTGAGGTGTCATGGTTGTAAATGGATAATCTGCAATCTTTGGCCGTGCCTCCGATACTGAAGCCAATAAAGTTGACTTACCGGCATTGGGCAACCCAACCAGGCCGACATCTGCCAGCAATTTCAGTTCCAGGCGCAGCCAGCGGCCCTGCCCTGGCTCCCCATTTTCGGCCATGCGCGGCGTTCGGTTGACCGAGTTTGCAAACCGGGCATTGCCTCGGCCACCACGACCGCCTTTGGCAACGACCACCCGATCCATTGGGTCTGTCAGATCAGCAATCTTCTCGCCTGTATCGTCATCATAAATAACCGTGCCCGGAGGTACAGATATTTCAATGGTTTCACCTTTTTTACCATGCATGTTCTTACCCTGGCCATGTTCGCCTCTTTTTCCTTTAAAATGTCGCCGATAGCGGAAATCCATCAGCGTCCGCAACCCTTCATCGACGTAGAAAACAACATCCCCGCCGCGACCGCCGTCGCCGCCGCTGGGGCCTCCTTCTGGGATATATTTCTCTCGCCGGAAAGCAACCACACCATTGCCTCCATCGCCGGCTTTCACATGAATCTTAGCATAATCGATAAACATTCCATCATCCCTAACTATATTTTCTAATTTCCAAATCGTTTACCTACGTGGTGCTGAGAGAACAATCTCCAGGGTCTCATCTGCGGACTTTTGCAGCGTAATTGTCCCACCCAGCTCTTGTGTCCAAATTGTTTCGATGGTAGTGCTTTCATTGTGGCTAATCAGATCTTTAACTACCCCCGGCAGTATAAACAGGCTGTCTTTATCTAGATTGTTTACCGGTGAAGCCGCTAGAATGATCTGGTCGCTATCGTCTTTAGAGAAGATCTCCAGAACAATTTTCATGTCTTTATCCATTGTACAAGAGAGAATTTGCATCAGATTTAGAATCAACATGCGAAAACAGAGATTCCTTTCCCGCAGACGATCCTGAAATCCTGTCCAGGGCTCGTCTGTCCTCATATGCAAATCCAGTTCAATGCTGTGAGATCGGGCAACTATCTTGCTGGCCAAAAGGATATGGCGAAATTCACCAGCGGGCAAAACATCTAACTGATCCTCCAGAGAAATTTCACGGCTTGCTTTCGCGATATACCCTGGTACCTGATCTGCTTTGCCAGTCTGCAGCATCCCGTAGATTACCTGGAGGTGATTAATATAATCATGCCGTTGCGCTTTATAAATCCGTATGGTCTCAGCCATTTCCATGCTGTGCAGCTCTGCGAGTCTGCGCAACAGTGACTCGCGATCGTGTTCGTGAGCAGAGCAGGTTCGCGCTTGCATAATCATTAAAACTCCGGCAAGCAGAATGGTCCCTGCCAGAAGCGGCCTTCCTGCTGCTGCAAATACGAGCCCAAACAAACTTACTCCTATGAAAATGCACGCTCCCGGCTGCTTCCGATCCAATCCCAACACCTCTACTTCTAAAGTTTCGATCTGTGCAATATTTCTGCACAGATCGCCCATCCCCTTCCAGCAGGACCAAGAAGACCGATACACAGAAAAAAACGGTGCCGGACGCATCCAGCACCTGTTTACTCCTCAAACTCCATCACATCCGCTATACAGCAGCTTCTGCTTCAGCCGGTCGAATATGAGCGCATTTTCGATCTTTCCCTTTGCGCACATAGCTTACATATCCGTCCACTTTCGCATACAAAGTATCATCCTTACCGATGCCAACATTGTCACCGGGATGAATTTTAGTGCCGCGCTGCCGAACCAGAATACTACCAGCTGAAACCAGCTGACCATCGTGGCTTTTCACGCCAAGACGACGACCAACGCTATCACGGCCGTTTCTGGAACTGCCAACACCCTTTTTGTGAGCAAATAACTGTAAATCCATCTTAAACATGACTATCCCTCCCTCTCTCAACAATCTCAATATATCCTTCATAAGTTCTCTGCATCTCATGGATGGTGCAAACCACTGCATCCAGTAAAAACGCAGCTTTCTGACTGTTTTCACCGGCTATATGCGGCATACGAATCCACATACGCCCTGGCTGATGTATGAAACGAATCGGCAGATTCAGAATCCGCACCAAGGAAAGAGGGATCATCTGAATGAGCGCCGATACGCCTGCGCAAACCACATCCTGACCGTATTCTCCATAGTTGGCATGTCCGGTGACCCGAACTGAGCCAATGGTCCCTTGGTTATTTCGTTTCAAATACACCTTAATCATCCTGATCTCCTGTTGTTACCACTCAATCTTCTCAATCTGAATTTCGCTGAATGGCTGACGGTGACCTTTTTTCTTCCGGTAATTGGCCTTCGCTTTGTACTTGTAGACAATAATTTTCTTTCCTCGTCCCTGCTCGATAATGGTGGCTGTGACCTTCGCCCCATCCACTAAGGGACTACCCAGTAAAATCTCACTGTCATTATTGATCATCAAAACCCGATCAAGCGTGACTGTGTCGCCCTCTTCAGCATTCAACTTTTCCACTTGCAGTTTTTCACCTTCGAAAACCTTGTACTGTTTACCACCCGTTTCAATAATTGCGTACAAGTGACGCACCTCCTGATTTCGACTCGCCACTGCAGGCAACACAGAATGTGTTTTGAACCTGCATTGTGCGGTTGAAGTAGCAATCAAGCCACTTACAGACACTTATTCTATCACAGAGATCTTTTTCTGTCAATACTCCCCGCAGATCCGCCCTTTGGCGAAAGTGCGATGAACATCCACAATCTCTACGGAGATCGTTTCTCCCACAAGTTCCCCGCCACCTTCCACATCAATCACGAATCCTTCCAACCGGGCTATACCATTCCAAGGATTCCCGCTGTGAGGTTCTTCAATGAACAGATCCAATATCTGTCCCAATCTGACGGGTAGTGCCTTCTTTTCTACTTCTTCCCGCGTCCCGGCGATACAGATTTTGATTTCTTCAAGTCCAGCTTCCAGCGACCCTCGGATAAATATGTGCTTTCCTGTTTCCTTTTCCAGTTCTTTGAGTCGTGAGCCACCGGTGCCAATCAATAGTCCCGCCACGGAAGGATGTACTTCAATGAGCAGTGCCTCGATGACAGAGTGTTTCAGTACCTTGCGAATTTCCCTTTCGACTTTTTTGCTCATGGTCTCCTCTGACAGTACCTTGCCCTTTCCTTCACAGCAGGGACAAAGCCGAAACATCATATCTTCCAGCCCCTGGGCTGATTTTTTCCGTGTCATTTCCACAAGTCCTAGTTGGGTGATCCCTAAAATATTGGCTTTGACCCGATCTTTTTTCAGTGCTTCTTCCAGGGCACCGAGCACTTTATCCTGATCGGCAGTAGTATCCATATCGATAAAATCAATAACAATAATCCCGCCAATATTGCGCAGGCGAATTTGCCGGGCAATTTCCACTGCAGCATCCAGATTGGTCTTAAGCACAGTGCTGGCCAAACTGGTACTCCCCACATATTTGCCAGTATTGACATCAATGGCAGTCAGGGCTTCTGTACGATCGATGACAATATAGCCGCCGCATTTCAGCCAGATCTTCCGTTTTGTCGCTTTCTCAATCTCCTGCTCAATGCCATATGCATCAAAGATATTACCGTCACGCAGATTAAACAGTTCGATACGATTTTTCAGTTCTGGAGAAATAATCTCTACCAGATCCAGTACGCGCTCATATTCATTTTTAGAATCGATCACAAACCGATCCACTTCGGATGAGAGGATATCCCGGATCATCCTTTCAATCAAACCTAAATCGCGATGGAGTAATGCGGGCGGAGAAGCATTCTTTTCCTTCCCGCGAATTTTCTTCCACAGTCTGGCCAAAAATTTGGCATCCTGAACCAGTTCATCCTCATCTTTTCCTTCTGCAACAGTGCGGACAATCAAGCCCATGCCTTTTGGCCGTGCTTTTTCTGCTATGCCTTTCAGCCTTTCTCGCTCTTTGTCGTTCTCAATCCTTCTGGAAACCCCCACATACTCCACATCCGGCATCAATACCAGATACCTGCCGGGTAAAGTAATATGGGTTGTAACGCGGGCACCTTTTGTGCCGATTGGTTCTTTGTTGATCTGCACCAACAAGGGTTGCCCCTGATGGAGCACATCCTTGATGGAGACATTTTTGATGCTCTCTAGGATTTCGTCATCTTCGCCATTGTTGCGCGAGGAGACAGCATCGCTCACATACAAAAATGCGTTCTTCTCCAAACCAATATTTACAAATGCAGCCTGCATACCGGGCAGCACATTCTCAACTCGTCCTTTATAAATATTACCTGCCAGACGCTGGCGGACAGGCCGCTCCATATAGAGCTCCACCAGCTGGTCATCCTCCATCACTGCTGCCCGAGTTTCATCCTTTTCCACCTGGACAATGATTTCTTTGGACATTGCCGTTCACTCCTTATTCAGCCGGTTCAGCCGGTGTTACCATGCTTGTTTTGGTCAGTACTGCAAAGGGGGTCCGTATTTCCCCGTTCGGATAGATACGATACAATCCCGTTCTGTGAATGTGAATATTCTCTTTGAAATCGCAAAGACCTCTAGCACTTAGTATCTGACCAACCTCTTCCGGTCTGGCCGTCCCTTGATCCGATGCGGCAAGAAGCAGATAGAAACTACGCTGATCTGTCGTTTCACTAAGCATTTCTGCTCGGTAAATCAAGGGTCTGATGTTGATTTCCTTGCTGCCGCTTTTTGTCTTCCTCTGCACAGGCAAGATCTCTTCAGTGAGGATCTCCTGCAGCGTTAGCTTTATGTCTCCATATGTCGAACCTTTTGCACAGGTCAGCCGATAAGCAGCTGCATTGATCACCGCCATGGCTGCGGGTGCCTCTCCTGGAATCCGCCGAACCTCCCCAATGTGGAGTCCGGGCGGTGTCGCATCCTCCAATTGCCTGCGGATTTCGTTAGGATCCATCTCTTCTGCAAGCTCCACATCCAGATACTCAGCATCACTGGTCGTACCCAGCCGCAGTGCCGACGCCAGCGACATCTTGGGATGCGGATTAAAACCCTCCGAGTATGCCATCGGCAGGCCTGCCCGCCGAAAGGCTCGCTGGAAAAGCTTGCTCAAATCCAAATGGGAAATATACTTCACCTGCTCCCCCTTACTGAAAGAAAGTCTGTACTTATTCACAGCCAGCACCCCCTTTCAGACGGATCTGCACCGCCAAATCCTGACATACACCACAATCGAGGCAGCTGGCAAAGCGGCAGTCTGGGGATGTTTGGCTCTGAAATGCCAACGCCCGTTCTTGGAGCAAGAATTTTTTGCTTACACCCGCGTCCAGATGATCCCAGGGTAGGACTTCATCAGTGGAGCGAAGCCGATTGGCATAGAAGTGCGGGTCCACCCCACAGTCAGCGAAAGCCTCCTGCCACAAATCAAATCGGAATTTCTCCGTCCATCCATCAAAACGGCAGCCTAATTCCCACGCCTTCTCCAACACCGCCGCCAAACGTCGATCGCCTCGGGAAAATACAGCTTCGAGAAAACTGACCTCTGCATCGTGCCAGTTCAGCTTGATTGCTTTGTTGCGAATCAGGTCTTTCAGGTATCGATGCTTTTGCATCAATACTTCGCTACTGTCTTGACTCTCCCATTGGAAAGGAGTGCCGGGTTTCGGCACAAAATTGGCGACACTTACAGTAACCCGCAAGGCTCTGCGCCGTGCTGGCCGATCATGATGGATTTCATTGAATATGGATACTGCCTTATTCGCAAGATCTGCGATCCCGGCTACATCTTCTTTCGCTTCAGTGGGCAGCCCAATCATAAAATAAAGCTTGATTCCCGTCCAGCC
The DNA here is from genome assembly GCA_964503545.1 of uncultured Candidatus Sumerlaeota bacterium. Taxonomy (GTDB): domain Bacteria; phylum Bacillota; class SLNR01; order SLNR01; family SLNR01; genus JAXGQE01. The sequence continues at coordinate 9,387 of CAZDAI010000022.1, read as the reverse complement.
AGCGGAAAAAGCATCGCGGACAGCAGCTAGATAGTCTTCTTCGGTAACATTCTTATTAATCACATTGCGCAGCCGTTGGGTCCCTGCCTCAGGCGCTAGGGTCAGTCCTGATTTTCGGACTTTTTGGATTTCCTCCAGTAATTGGATAGAAAATGAATCCACCCGTGAAGATGGCAGCGAAATGCCGATTTCTTCTGGACCAAACTTACGAGCCAGCGAGCTGACCAGATCCTGGATGCATGAATAATCGCTCGTGTTCAATGAAGTCAGGGAGATTTCATCATAGCCGGTTGCCTGGACCAGCTCGTCGGCCTGGCGAAGCAATTCATCCAGGGAACGCTCGCGAACCGGGCGGTAAATCATTCCAGCCTGACAAAACCGACAGCCTCGGGTACAGCCACGGAATACTTCCAGCATCATCCGATCATGAACGATTTCCATGAACGGAACGATAGGATGGGTCGGAAAAGAAACGGAGTCCAGATCAGCCACCACTGCTTTTGTGATGCACTCTGGCACAGATGATCGGTTTCTTGTAAGTTTCTTTATGGTTTTGTCCTCATTGTATGCAACATCGTAAAACTGAGGTATGTAGACTCCCGGGAGGGTGGCCATCTTTGCCAGCAGGCTCGTTCGCTCCCGACTGCCAGCAGAACGCCACTCCTTGTATATATCAATGATCCCATGAATCACTTCTTCACTTTCCCCCAGGTGGACAATATCGAAAAAAGGCGCCAAGGGTTCTACATTAAAAGCGCATGGTCCACCGCCGATAATCAGAGGATAAGTAGAATCACGATCTGCGGATCGCAAAGGGATGCCTGCCAAATGCAGCATCTGCAGAATATTGGTATAGCTTAGCTCGTACTGAAGCGTGAATCCGATCAGATCAAAACGACTGACAGGGATGCGGGATTCAAGACCAAAAAGGGGAATATTTCGAGCCTGCATTTCTTCTGCCATATCATCCCACGGTGTGAACACTCGCTCAGCCACAACATCGTCCCGTTCATTCAGGATATGATAAAGAATGCGAGTGCCCAAATGTGACATCCCCACCTCGTAGACATCGGGAAATGCCAGTGCAAATGTGACTCGCTCGTCGGTATGGTCCTTGTGGATCGAATTCCATTCTGTGCCAATGTAACGAGACGGTTTTGTGACATATGTCAGAAAATCGTCCAGATAAACCTTATCCATACAGCACCTCCAGCGTATGTTACTCTTTCATCAGAAAAGGATTTTCTGCCGCCGCATATAGATGGCTTGCAACAGACCCACACATATCAGGCTGGTCATTACTGAAGTACCGCCGTAGCTGATAAAAGGCAGCGTTTTGCCCGTCACCGGCATGATTCCCATGGCCATTCCAATATTGATAAACATCTGAACCGCCAGGGAGGCAACCAATCCCACCGCCATCAGCGATCCGAAGAGATCTTTTGCTTCCATGGCAATGCGGATTCCCCTGTACAAAAAGAAGAAGAAAATGAGCAAAACCAGCAGCCCACCGATAAACCCCATTTCTTCACCGATCACAGAAAAGATGAAATCGGTGTGCCGCATAGGGAGAAATTTCAATTGATTTTGTGTTCCCGCAAAGAGCCCCTTGCCGAAAAACTCTCCGGACCCGATCGCAATGCGGGATTGAATGATCTGATACCCGTCGCCTAAGGGATCAATTCCAGGGTTTATAAAGACAGTCAGTCGCTTGCGCTGGTAGTCTTTGAGCATAAACCACAAGAGAGGACTGATAGCAATGCCACTGCCGACCAGTGCCCCCAGATGCGCACCCTTTACATTGGCAACAAACAGCATAGCCAGAACTGTAGCCAAGATTATCATGGTAGTACCTAAATCCGGCTGGCGCAAAATCAACACCAGGGGTAATGCCACATGCGCCATAATCGGAATCAGGTCACTGAAATTTTTCAACTGACCTTGTTTTCTGGTAAGCAGATCCGCTAAGGTAATGATCAGGAATATTTTTGCAAACTCCGATGGCTGCAGCTGAAAACCGCCAATCCGAATCCAGCGCTGGGCACCAAAGGCTTCTTGGCCAAGACCTGGGATGAGGACAATCGCCAGCAGGGCAATATTCCCCCAGTAGATCACTTGACTGAAGCGGCGATAGTTATCATAATGGATGGTCAACAAAACCAGCAGTGCAGCTGTCCCGATTATGATCCCCGATATTTGCTTTCGGACGTAAAGCATTGTGCCCCCTTCTGCCAGATTATGGGCGCCCGTGGCACTGCTTATTGCCAGCAGTCCGATTACAACAAGAATCACTACTGACAGGTACATCGGAAAATCCATATTTTTGATCAATCTGCGATCTATCAGCATGATGAGCCTCCGCTTCTTGTGAACATGCCCGGTACTTTAAGAAAAGAAAAGAGAGCGGCCTGTCGGAGACCGCTTCGCAAATTCTGTCGCTGGTGTCTTAATGAGAATCCTTGTCCTTTACTGTCCGTTTTACATTCTTAACCGGAATATTGGCAATCAGTGCCACAGAATTGTTTTCAGTAGTCAGCTGCACATCCAGTGCATCCTGTTCAATATCCATATATTTCGATATCACCCGGATCAATTCTTCTTTGATTGTATCCAAAAACTGCGGCGACACACTAGCCCGATCATGGACCAAGATAAGCCGCAGCCGCTCTTTGGCGACATCTTTACTCTTGTTCTCTTCTTTACCAAACAACCTTTGAATGAACTCAAACATTGGGGTCGCCTCCCTCTATTTGCTTAATCCGAAAAGCTTACGAAAACGGAGCATGAAACCTTCCTCTTCTCTGAGAGACATCAAAGGTATCTCTTCTCCATTCATGCGGCGAACAATATTGCGGTAAGCCTGCCCCGCTTTGGAACCATGATCCAAAACCGCCGGTTCGCCCCTGTTGGTAGACACAACAATGCTGTCATCCTCCGGGACAATCCCCAGCAGGTCGATGGCGAGAATGTCCAGAATATCATCAATATCCATCATATCTCCCCGTTTGACCATCTGTGGACGAATCCGATTAACAATCAGCCGTGGATTGGATAGTTCAGCTGCTTCCAGCAACCCAATGATCCGGTCGGCATCCCGGACTGATGAAACTTCCGGATTTGTTATAATTACCGCTTCGTCTGCACCGGCAATCGCATTGCGAAATCCTTGCTCTATTCCTGCTGGACAATCGATGAGCACAAAATCGAACTCTGCCTTCAAATCTTCAATCAGATCCACCATCTGCACTTCAGATACAGAGTTTTTATCTCGCGTTTGCGCTGCCGGCAACAAGAACAGGGAGTCATCCATTCGTTTATCTTTAATGAGTGCCTGCCTGAGCCGACAAGTTCCTTCCACCACATCAACGATATCATAAACAATGCGGTTTTCCAGTCCCAGCACCACATCCAGGTTGCGCAAACCAATGTCGGTGTCTACCATCACCACACGCTTTCCGATCTTCGCCAGGCCGGCCCCCAGGTTTGCCACGGTGGTCGTCTTACCTACCCCACCCTTACCCGATGTGATCACATACGCTTTACCCATTCATCGACCCCTCCCATTTCTCAGCAACTTCTATAGGCTCACTGACTTAAACCAGAAAACCTTCGATTTCAATATTCCCGGCACGGATCTTGGCTATCTCCGGTCGCGTAGGCGGCTTGCTGCCTTCATCCGGTGCCCGGGAAATGTAATTGGCAATTCTCAATTGCGTCGGCTGCAGCCGCAAAGCAGCCACAACAGCCTGTTCATCTCCGCTCGCGCCGGCATGGGCAACCCCCCGGAATGATCCGAAGACCAGGATATCTCCGCTGGCCGTAATTTCAGCACCCGGATTCACATCGCCAATTACCACAACATTCCCATCATAGCGGACATGCTGGCCAGAGCGCAGTGTGCGCCTCAGCAGCGACGTGTTCTTCGCCTGTTCTGCACCAGACTCCCTGACACGGTCTGTTCGGATTCTTCTTTCAGGATCTGGCTCTGGCTCGTTTTTCAGTAGATCGAAAATCTCTTTCTCAAGTTTCTCCCGAAGATCCTCTTCCGGATTATCGTCATCTTGGGACACGCCGTTTGTATCGGTGCAACCGGTTGTGATGGAATCAACCGATATATGAAAGCGGGCTAAAAGTTCCCGGATCGGCTCTATATCCTCTGCCTTCCAGTCCGCATCCATGATTTTTACAGTCGCGTTGCCATCGCGAAAGAAATCATCAGCTGCGCTGATTCGTTTCTCCAAACTCTCCAAAACTTCTTTTTGTCCCATCTGGCCATCCAGGATGATCACCAACCCATCCCGGTTCCCTTTAATTACTGCGCCGTCTTTATATGTATACATGCATAAACCTCCACTATTGTTCCGCTAAATACACTCTTCAATTCGGCATCATTGCCGGGTTTCCTGCCAGATTTGTTATTCACCGCCAGTTGGCAGATCCTGATCCGGCAAAACGGGCCCCTCTGAGTCCGCATGCTCTTTCAAGCGAAAGTACTCCTCGAAAATGGCTCTGGCTACCGGAGCACCGGTACCGCTGCCAGACCCTCCCTGCTCAACTAGCACAGCCACTACAATCTCTGGTGCGTCATAGGGGGCAAATGCAACAAATACACCATGGTTGTCCCCGGTGCTATTTTGGGCAGTTCCTGTTTTCGCTCCTACTGGTATCGGGAAGTTGCGGAAAACCCAACCCGCTGTTCCGCCAGCTTGAGCAGCTCCACGCATTCCTTCTCGAATCAATCGTAAATTATTCTGATCAACTGCCACAACTTCTGCCACTTTCGGCTCCGGAATCAACGGAGAGTAGTGCACAGATGGTTTGCCATCCGGCCCAATGATATCTTTAACCAGATAGGGAGTGTAGCGGGTTCCGTCATTGGCAATGGCACTCACATAGCAGGCCAGCTGCAGGGGTGTGAAGGCATGGTAACCCTGCCCGATTGCTGCATAAATGGTTTCCCCTGGCCACCAAGGCTGGTTCAATCGCTCTGACTTCCAGGCCACTGTTGGTAAGGTTCCTGCCCGATCCACATCATGGTCGATCCCTGTGGGTTGGCCCAGTCCATACATACTAGCATATTTTGCGATCATGTCCACACCCAAACGGGTGCCCATTTCGTAGAAGTACACATTGCAGGACACTGCCAAAGCGCGGGTAAGATTGGAGCCGCCGTGCCCACTGCGCACCCAGCAGCGTGCGATGACATTGTAGATGCGAAAGGCACCGCTGCAGTAAACCCGGTCACTTGGTCGCACCACTCTCTCCTGTAATGCTGCCGATGCGGTGACCATTTTAAAAACAGACCCGGGTGGATAGGTTGCACCGCTGACGCGATTAATCAGCGGACGCATGATCGGGTCATTCAGCCTTTCCCATTCTGCTTGGGAAATCCCGCGCACAAACTGATTTGGATCGTAGGTGGGCAAACTGACATAGGCTAAGATTTCCCCATTGCGCGGATCCATAGCTACCACAGCCCCTTGATTGGCATTGCGGTAAGGAGAGCGAGACTGGCTTCGAACGGCCCGCATACTCTCATCTAACGCCCGCATCGCCACTTCCTGGAGTCTAGAGTCAATTGTCAGAACAAGATCACTCCCCGGAATAGGATCTTCTTGTCCAATGACTTCCGCATGCGTACCCCGTGCGTTCACCTCAATCTGTTTGCCACCGTCCACGCCTGCCAGAGCTCCATTATAGACCTTTTCAAGACCGGTCTTCCCCTCAATCTGATTGGAGGTATCCGAAGCTCCCACATACCCCAGAGCATGAGCGGCAACCTCACCAAACAAGTATTCCCGCACAGTTTCCACTTCGATCATAACACCCGGAAGATCCGCCCTGCGCTCTTCCAGACGGGTGTGGGTTTCTTCATCAATATCCACTTTAATTCGAATCGGTTCATACAAACGTCCCTGCCGTCGCCGCTTATCGATTTCGCTCATGATGGTCTCCGGCTGCATTGCCAAAATATCACTCAGTTCCTGCACAACCTGCTCTGTGTTCTGCAAATCAAGAAGCACGATCGAAACCGTATACGCTGGACGGCTTGTAACCATCAGCACCCCGTTTCGATCATACATGGAGCCACGTGGTGCAGTAATTGGCATCAGGCGGAAACGGTTACCGTCGGCGAGTGCTGCCAGTTCTTCTCCGCGAAAAAGCTGCAAAAAGGCCAGGCGGCCGATCAAAACACTCGTCATGATCAAAATAACCAGTGCAAACATCTTCACTTTGTTTAAAACAGCTTTATCGGTCACCAGGCTCACTCCTCAACGGCTCAGTGTCATCAGAAAATCATTCATTTTCTTTAGTCTGCTAAAGAGAAACGGTGCTAGTACACTATTTAAAATGACAGTGGGAATAATCAGTCGGATGGATGTCAGAAGAAACGGCAGGGGTCTACCGAACATACGGAGCAAAATCCAGAAGAGGATTTCATTTCCCAGTGTGCCAATGGCCATGGTCAGCATGGGGATCACCGGATTCTCCTTGAAGAAATTTTCTTCTGCCAAACCGATCAGATAGCCGGTTGCCATTTTCGTCAGTGCATTGGCGCCGATGAATTGGCCTGAGAGAATGTCCTGTAAAAGTCCTGCACCAAATCCAATGCCGGCCCCCAAGCGCGAACCGCGCAACAAGGCCAGAAGGATCGTCAGCATCAGCACTAAATCCGGTCGCGCTCCCAGCAGTGAGACCCGGTTCAGTATGGTGGATTGTATGATTACGCTGAACACAACCAGGCATCCTGTAATGAAAGCGACCAAATTGTCCCCTCCTGCACTAATTCAGTGTGACCATCAGGATCAGCACTTCTTCCAAACGATCGAAATCCACATAAGGCTCAATCACTGCATAGGTGGTCAAACCATATTCTCTGCGAACAACTTCTTTAACAACCCCGATGGGTATCTCCTTGGGATAGATCTCTCCCAGACCCGACGTAAGAACAACATCTCCCGGACGCACCTCACTGTCCCGGGAAAAGAGTCGCATCTCTAGGATGTTTTCACCACCAGGTCTACCTAGAACCACACCGTGATCCCGGGTTCTCAGGATGTAACCGCCTGCCCCGCTGTCCGGGTCTAATAATATCAAAGCCATGGAAGAACGTTCTGTAGTGCTGACAATCCGGCCCACCAGGCCAGCTCCCGTCACCACAGGCATGTCTTTGCGAATACCGTCTTGTGCCCCAAGATCCAGCATAATCGTTCCATACCAGTGTGTGGCACTTCGACCTGTCACCTGGGCCGTCATAGTGGGGTATTCGCTGTTCTCTTTGTATTCCAAAAGGCCCTTCAAGCGAATATTCTCCAGCTCTCTTTCCTGGAGGTACAAATATTCAGAGCGAATCTGCTCCAGTTCAGCACGCATCTGCTCATTGTCAGCTTTAAGCGTACGAATCTGACCCACTTGTTCCCCAATTTCGAAAATGAATGTGCCGATACGCTGAAAAGGCCGCTGCAGCACAGAAAAAGCATCCACAATGGACCCCTCCACAATGGATACCGTTGCCCGGGGTTCAGCTGTAACACCGATAGATACAAACAGGAACAGGACCAGTAATATACTGGCCACTGCTTTGCGGTTCATGCGGTTATGGAACAATCTCATCACACCCTTCAGCCAATTTTCCTGGGTGCCGTTAATGCCTTGCGCCAGCGTTCGATACTTTCCAGTGCTGCTCCCGCACCTTTAACAACACATAGGAGGGGCTCTTCGGCCATATGAACCGGCATACCGGTTTCTTCTGCCACGAGCTTGTCAAAACGGCGCAATAGGGCTCCGCCACCGGTGAGCATAATTCCCCGGTCCATAACATCTGACGATAGTTCAGGCGGCGTTTTCTCCAGCGTTATCTTAATGGCTTCAATCAGCGCACTAACTGGTTCGGACAGTGCTTTGTAGATCTCGGTCGATGTAACAGGTATGGTTTTCGGCAAACCAGTGACCAGATCACGTCCCCGAATCTCGGTTTCCTCTTCTTCCTCCAAAGGAAATGCTGATCCGATCTGGATCTTTACTTCTTCCGCTGTCCGTTCACCGATCATCAGATTGTAGCTTTTTTTAATGTGTTGGATAATCGCCTCATCCATCTCGTCACCGCCAATACGGATAGAGCGACTAGCCACAATCCCGCCCAGAGAAATAACCGCCACTTCAGTTGTCCCACCGCCAATATCCACAACCATGCTGCCGGTTGGTTCATCAACCGGTAGCCCGGAACCTATGGCTGCCGCCATCGGCTCTTCCAACAAGTATGCTTCCCGGGCGCCCGCCTGGAGCGTTGCATCAGTTACTGCACGCTTTTCCACCTCTGTAATCCCTGATGGGACACAGACAACAACCCGGGGCTTTATAATGGATTTGCTTTTGTTGGCTTTCGCGATAAAATGCTTCAGCATGGTTTGCGTTACCTCAAAATCAGCAATTACTCCATCTTTCATCGGCCGGATAGCGATGATGTTTCCAGGTGTCCGCCCGATCATTCTTTTGGCTTCATCACCAACCGCCAGAATCTGTTTGGTATCTCTCTGCAGGGCGACCACGGAAGGCTCTTGTAAAACAATGCCTCTACCTTTGACATGGACCAGCGTATTGGCTGTTCCCAAGTCAATGCCCATATCTTTGGAAAAACGATTCAAAAATGAAAACAACTTGGCTCCCCCTTTACATAAGCTGCCTTTCCTTAAAACTCACAAACCTGTTGTCACCGATTACCACATGATCCAGAACTTTAATTCCCAACAGGTCACCTGCTTCACACAACCGCTGGGTGATCTCACAGTCTTCCTGACTAGGTTCCGGATCACCGCTTGGGTGATTGTGAATAAGGATTACTGAGGCAGCACTGCGCTTGATTGGTATTTTAAAAATCTCCCGGGGATGGACGATAGTAGTGTTTAGGTTCCCTACCGATACGGATTCTACCCCCAGAACATGGTTTTTTGTATTCAGCAAAATGATTCTAAAGTGTTCACGATCTAGAAACCGCATGTCTTCCATGACCAGACGACTGACATCTTCTGGAGAGCGAATCACAGACCGCTCAGAAGGAGCTCCGCCAGAAAGTCTTTTGCCCAGCTCCAAAGCTGCCTTGATTTGGATCGCCTTCGCCGTGCCAATCCCTCTCACTGTGCATAATTCTTCCAGTGTTGCTTCACTTAATGCTCGCAGTGATTCAGAGTCAGATCGCCCTTCTTTGGCTACGCGACTGCTCAGCACTCGCTTTGCCAGATCCAGGACCGATTCCCGCCGGGTTCCGTTGAGCAAGATTATAGCCAACAGCTCATAATCGGCCAACGCTCCAGCGCCAAATCGGACCAAACGCTCCCTTGGTCGGTCTTCTGGTTGCAATTCACGCATGGATACATGGTATTCTTGTCT
>CAZDAI010000021.1:0-21803 GCA_964503545.1 uncultured Candidatus Sumerlaeota bacterium | reverse complement strand
CAATCCACGACTGCCGCCATAATTGCCTGGGCCTGGACATGGGAACTGGTCACACAAGCAAAGCCAAGCACGGCTCGATTCCAAACAGACTGCTCTGCCACCTCGCTGGTAGCAACCCGAAACTTCTGCCGAATCCGGGTGAGGATGCTCTGGACAATCCGCCGTTTATCCTTCAGTGAATAACTTTCTGGCAAATGCAGTGTGACCTTCATACTCCCCACATACACAAAATTCACACTCCAGTCTATTCCACAGCCATGATGGTGAAAGCTTCGATGATATCCCCTTCTTTGACATCGTTATATTTTTCCAGGCTGATGCCAAATTCAAACCCACTCTGGACTTCCCGGACATCATCTTTGAAGCGTTTCAGGGAGTCGATTTTACCCTGATGGATCACCGTACCATTGCGGATCAGCCGTACTTGAGCATTCTTAGTGATTTTTCCTTCTTGCACATAGCTGCCTGCGACAGTCCCGGCGCGCGGCACCTTGAAGATGGCCCGAACTTCTGCGCGGCCCAGAACAACTTCTTTCATTTCCGGATCCAGCATCCCTTCCATGGCCGCCTTGATGTCATTGATGGCTTCATAAATGATCCGATAGGTTCGGATATCAATGTTTTCCTGTTCGGCAAGGCGCCGGCTGTTGGCATCCGGACGCACATTAAAGCCCGTAATGATGGCGTTGGATGCAGCGGCCAGCATGACATCGGATTCTGTGATTGACCCCACGCCACCGTGCAAGACCGTAAGACGCACTGCGCTGTCAGAGAGTTTTTCAAACGACTGGCGCACTGCTTCTACAGAGCCTTGAACATCAGCCTTGACGATGATGTTCAGTTCCTTTACGCCGCCTTCCTGAATCTGTGTATAAAGATTATCCAGGGTTACTTTTGCAGCTCTGGACAATTGCTCTTCTTTTTGTTTGTCCGCCTGTTTTTCAGCCAAAATCCGTGCGGCCCGATCATCTCCCACAACATAGAGCATATCACCGGCTGCAGGTACATCCGAAAGACCCAGTACAGCCACTGGCGTTGACGGCCCAGCTTCCTTGACCCTTCGACCTTTGTCATCAATCATAGCTCGCACCTTGCCGTAAGAAGACCCAGCAATAATGCCATCGCCGATACGGATGGTACCCGTTTTGATCAGGACAGTGGCCAGCGGCCCCATACCCTTGTCCAGCTCGGCTTCAATAATGATTCCTTTTGCCGGTCGATTGGGCACTGCTTTCAGGTCCTGCATTTCTGCTACCAGCAGGATCATCTCCAGGAGCTGGTCAATGCCGATCTTCTCTTTTGCAGATACAGGAACGCAAATTGTGTCCCCGCCCCACTCTTCTGCAACCAGGCCGTATTCAGTCAGCTGCTGTTTGACACGTTCCACATTGGCAGTAGGCCGGTCAATCTTATTGATTGCAACAATGATCGGAACCCCCGCTGCTTTGGCATGGTTGATCGCCTCCACCGTCTGGGGCATGATGCCATCATCGGCTGCCACAACCAAAATGGCGATATCCGTTGCCTGGGCTCCTCTGGCCCGCATGGCAGTAAAGGCTTCGTGACCGGGAGTATCTAGGAACACGATTCGCTTGCCTTGCAGGGTAACCTGATAAGCACCGATGTGCTGGGTAATGCCCCCTGCTTCCTGTGCTGTAACATTGGTTTTACGGATGGTATCCAGCAGGGATGTTTTCCCATGGTCAACATGGCCCATAACAGTAACAACAGGTGGTCGCGATTCCCAAATCACGGCTTCGCCCTCATCATCAATACCAGCCGAGAAACTCTCAGACACGGCTCTTTCAATTTCCTCCACGTCGGTAACTGCTTTTTGGCTATCTACCAGGACATTGAATTCTGCAGCGATCTTTTCAGCGGTTTCCACTTCTACTTCCTGATTGATGCTGATCATCATGCCCAGTCCAATCAGCTTCTTCATCACCGTTGCCGGATTCAGATTCATCTTCTCAGCCAGATCCTTGAGGCTGAGTGGTCCTTCCAGGACGATGATGGATGGTTCTGTATCGTCTGTCAGCACAGCAGGCGTACGGGCTTCTTCTCTGCCCCGTCCAGGCGGTCTTCTCCCGGGTCGGTTGCGATTACCCTTCCGATCCGATCCCTTCTTGCCTTTTCCCTGACTGGTTCCGCTGCCTTTTTTCGGTTTTGCGGTTGTTTTCTCAGGCACCGCCTTTTCCGGCTCAGTGGGTTCTTCTGCCGGCTCTTCTTTCTTTGGCTCACCGGTTAGCTGTTCCAGGACTGCGTTAACCGTATCTTCTTCCAGCATGCTCATATGACTCTTGGCTTCTATGCCTATCTGGGCCAGGGCACTAATTACATCCTTGCTGGCCAATCCCAGATCTTTCGCTACTTCATGCACTCTCATCTTTGCCATACTTCCACCCCCATATCATTTGGCTCGTTATGATCTCACTGTTTTTCTCTCCCATCCAAGTAATGTAGTATTGCTTCTGCAAAAGGACGGTCGGTCACTACTACGGCAGCACTTACCGGCTGGCCGACTGCCTGACTCAGACTTGCCAATGTCCCCCAGCGCAGCAGGGGGATATCGTGCTTTTGAGCAATCGATGTTACAACCTGCACCTTCTTCTCCCGGGCATCTAAAGCCAGTATGATCAGCCATGCGCTGCCTGCAGATGCATGCCAACGCAGTCCTTCTTCACCCGAAACTGTTTTTCCTGCCTTTTTGGCAAAGCCCAGCATGGTGTGAATCCGATCCTGCGGCATTATTCCAGCTCCTTTTTCAGATCCTCCAGAAGCTGTTCGTTAACTGGACATTCCAGGGCCTTTTCCAGCCGTTTGCCTTTGATGGCCGCCAGTAAACAATCTTCAGTGGGACAGACATAGGCGCCTCGCCCGGATTTTTTACCGGTTGCATCCAGCACCAATGTATTTTCCGGTGTACGCACGACCCGCATCATTTCTTTTTTCGGTTTCATTTCCTGGCAGCCCAGGCACATCCTAAGCGGCACCTTTCTTTTCTTTACCATGTGCGGACGCTCCTTTCTGTGCGCGGATCCCGGCTTTAAGCCTGCTCTTGGGCTTTTTCAACAGACTCAGCTAAAAAATCATCAGTTTCCGCTGACTCCATTGGCTTTGGTGGCTCTACCTGGGATTCGCTCTTGATATCAATCTTCCAGTTGGTAAGTTTGGCTGCCAGACGTGCATTTTGCCCTTCTTTACCAATGGCCAGGGATAGCTGATAGTCCGGCACCACTACCCGGGCAATCTTATGTTCTGGGTCCACGGTAACTGACACGACTTTAGCCGGGCTCAGTGCATTGGCAACAAATTTGGCTGGATCGGAGTTCCATTCGACAATATCAATCTTCTCGCCACGCAATTCATTGACAATGGTCTGAACGCGCACACCTTTTGGCCCTACACAAGCACCAATGGCATCCACATTTTCATCTTCAGAAGCGACGGCCACTTTGGAACGATGTCCCGCTTCCCGGGCAATGGCTTTTATTTCTACAACGCCATCATGAATTTCCGGGACTTCTAGTTCAAACAAGCGTTTGAGCAGTCCGGGATGGGTGCGGGATACGATGATCTGCGGACCTTTGGTGGTTTTTTTCACTTCCACCACATACGTTTTAATTCGATCGCCCTGCTTGTATACTTCATTGGGAGATTGTTCTTGGGGCGTTAGCACCGCTTCTGTTTTCCCCAAATCAACAAACACATTTTTATGCTCAAAACGCTGGACAATTCCGGTCACAATGTCATTTTCCCGCCCCGCATATTCTTCGTAGACAATGCCTCGCTCCGCCTCCCGAATGCGCTGCACTACAACCTGCTTGGCTGTCTGAGCAGCAATGCGACCAAAATTGCGGGGAGTAACCTCCATCTCTACCACATCATCCTCTTGATACTTAGGACTGATTGACTTTGCTTCCTCCAGAGAAATCTCCAGACGAGGATCAGTAACTTCTGCCACCACATTTTTGCGGGCGTATACATGAATTACACCCGTGTTCCGGTCGATATCCACCGATACGTTTTGTGCTGAACCGAAATTGCGCCGATAAGCTGATATCAGAGCCGCTTCGATGGCTTCGAGCAGAACCTCCTTGGCAATGCCCTTTTCTTCTTCAATCTGATCCAAAGCCTGGATAAATTCTGTACTCATGTTGGCTCAAACCTCCCTTTCTGAGCATGTCAGAAACGCACATGCAAATTTACTTTCGCGATTTTTTCTCTTTCGACGCAAATTTCTTCACCTTTTTCAGGTCGAAGGCAGACATGAGTGTCCGAGGATGATGTCAAGACCCCGACCAACTGTTTTTTGCCATCCAGAGCAGCATAGAGATGCACTTCGATCCATTCTCCCTGAAAGCGGATAAAATCTTTCCGAGTCTTCAATGGTCGGTCGATGCCCGGTGATGTGACCTCCAGACGGTAGGCATGGGGAATGGGATCTTCCTGATCCAGAATTTCTCCTGCCACATGACTGATCTGGGCGCAATCATCCAATGTTATCCCCCCTGGCTTATCAATTACCAGACGCAATACCCAGCCGCCGTGCTCTTTGCTGTATTCTGTCTCAACCAGCTCCAGTCCACTCTCGGCAACAGCTGGCTCCAGCAGGGCGAAGAGCTTTTCCTCCAAACTTCCTGAAGTTTTCACGGCAACCCCTCCTTTCCATAGATAAACAATGAAAGAGTGGGCTATGTACCCACTCTCAACTCGCTTGCGTGACGCAATTACCTCGGCTTCGGCAATCATGCTTCAGCCCGCTACAAAAATTATATCATACTGAAGAGCTGGACGCAAGCGTCCGCCTGAATTTGCTCACCCTTCGTCATGTTCAATCTCATGCACACCCGCAAGGTCTGAAAGCTCAACCACCACACTGGTCATGTCCAGATAAGGCGGTACTTCCACAAGCAGGATCAGGATCGCCTCGCGACTCCCCTCGATCTCTTTGAATTCAATCCGCTTAATATTGACCCGCAGTTTCCCCAGAACTGTGCCGATTGCGCCGATCTGGCCGGGAACATCGGCAATGCGCATGGTTAGCTGCTTATAGCGCTTTTTGATGGCTACCCAGAATTCGATCCGCTTTAAGACCACGAGGGTTACAAAGATGATCAGGGTGCCAAAGCCTGCCGGGACAAACAGTCCCGCCCCGCAGGCCAGGCCGATCCCGGCGATCGCCCATAAACTAGCGGCAGTAGTCAGTCCCTTGATATTGACTCCTTCCCGCAAAATGGTACCGGCGCCCAAAAAGCCGATGCCGCTTACCACCTGGGCTGCAATTCGCGCTGGGTCGGTTGTGCCAGGCGGAAATGCATAATACATGCTCATGGATACGATCATAATCAGAGCGGCGCCCACACAAACCAAGACATGAGTACGAAAGCCCGCCGGGCGGTTGACTGCTTCCCGCTCCAATCCGACAATGCCGCCCATCAGAGCAGCCAGAGCCATTCGGATCAGAACGACTTCTGCGCTGAGCATTCCTTTCACTCTCCCCGCCGGGTCTGCCGATGCAGCCGGTACTGGATAATATCACGATACATGCGCATGCGCGATGCAAAACCGATCAACAATCCCAGTTTTTCTTCTTTCATCACATGCGATACATGGGGCAAGCTGATTTTTTTCACTCGCAGACCGTTTTCCTGCACATAGCAGGTTAAGGCAACTTCAACCCCGAACCGGCTCATGTCAATCCCGGATATGGGTTCAATAACCAACCTTTTTACCGCGCGCTGCCCCGACAGATTAGGGGCCAGTTCCTGTGCAATGTCTGTGAGAAAGCGCCCGCTCTGGAACAAGCCGATAGTCATGTCTGCCTCATTTGTCAGAATCGGATCCAGCAAAGACATGACATGATCTCGGTTAAGTCCCAGCAGGTCAGCGTCCAGGAGCAGAAATATTTCTGCATCCGAACTATCGATGCCTTTTTTTACAGCGCCGCCTTTACCCACATTCTCTTTCAGATCAATCACCCGTGCGCCAGAATCCCGGGCGATTTGAGCCGTCCGGTCGGTAGATCCGTCACTTACGACAATAACTTCATCAATCTCCGGCATTGCCATTGCCGTTCGTACCACAGCACCCACCGTTTTTTCTTCATTGAACGCGGGTATGACAACAGCAACTTTCATAAATACCCCTCCTTACTGAACGGGCAGTACAATTTCTCTGATTCTGCTCAGGAGTTGGGGCAATGGCAAAGCGGCATCTTCCCCAGTTTTGCGGACACGCAGTTCAAACAGTCCTTCCTCCACAGTTTTGCGCCCGACGGTGACCCGCAGGGGAATGCCGATCAGATCGGCATCTTTGAATTTAACACCTGGCCGCTCATTCCGGTCATCTAAAATGACCTCCACTTTGGCCTGGGTGAGTTGATCATACAAATCTTCGGCAAGGGACAGATGGGCTGGGTCCTTGCTACTGATGGGGACAATAATTACATGATACGGTGCAATCGGCACCGGCCAGATGATACCATGCTCATCATTATTCTGCTCAATGGCAGCTGCAATGGTACGGGTCACCCCGATCCCATAGCAGCCCATAATCATCTCCTGCTCCCGCCCCTGCTCATCCAGATAAACGGCTCCCAGGGAATGGCTGTATTTATTGCCCAGTTTGAAGATGTGACCTACTTCAATGCCTCTGGCAATGGCCATAGGCTGACTACAGTGAGGGCAAAAATCACCCGCTTGTACTGTGCGGATATCCACGATGTCACAAGTACCCAGGTCCCGTTTTGCGCTCACATTGCGGAGATGGAAATCAGTCTCATTGGCACCGCAAACTGCTGCAGCCAAGTCCGCTGCAGTGGGATCGACAATCTTTCGTGCGCCACTTAAATCCACCGGCCCAATAAAACCTCCCCGGGTACCCGTCGCCTGGAAGATCGCCTCATCGCTTGCAAGGGCTAGATGCAGACAATCCAGATAGTTTTTCAGCTTAATCTCATTAATCTCTTGATCGCCACGAACAATTGCGGCCACAATTTCCACTCGATCCGGATAGATGGCCTCGTACATGACCGTCTTCATGATGACCGTAGCCGGTACTTCCAAAAATCTGCTCAGATCATCAATGGACCGCACATCCGGTGTGTGAATTTTCTCCACAGGCGCGGATGTCGCAGCATCCTCAGCTGTTACCATGGGCGCTCCCTCAGCTTTTTCTGTGTTGGCTGCATAGGCACAGGCTGAACAATACGCAATCGCTGCCTCACCGGTATCGGCAGTAACCATAAACTCGTGGGAACCGCTGCCGCCAATGGCGCCGGGATCGGCTTCCACAGCTCGATACACCAAACCGCAACGCTGAAAAATCCGACAGTAGGCGTCATACATCTTCTTGTAGCTTTCATCCAGACCGGCTGCATCCCGGTCAAACGAGTATAGATCTTTCATAATGAATTCCCGAGAGCGCATCACCCCAAAACGAGGGCGGATTTCATCCCGGTATTTGTTTTGAATCTGATAGAGGAGCAATGGCAACTGCCGATATGAACGGACTTCCTGCCGCACCAGATCGGTAATTAGCTCTTCATGGGTCGGGCCAAGACAGAATTCCCGGCCGTGACGGTCCTTGAGGCGAAACATTTCATCACCATATACATCCCACCGGCCGGTTTCGCGCCAGATTTCTGCAGGCTGAACGATGGGCATCAAGACTTCCTGCCCACCTTTGGCATCCATTTCCTCCCGGACAATTCGTTCCACTTTTTGAATTACCCTTCGCCCCAAAGGCAGATAGGAATAGACTCCGGATGCGACTTTACGAATAATTCCAGCCCGAACCATCAGCTGATGGCTGATTACTTCTGCTTCTGCAGGTACTTCTCGCTGGGTTGGAACCAGCATTGATGACATTCTCATGCATTTCTCCCCTTCTTGGCTATTGGTCTGGATCGGCTTTTTCTGATTCTGCGAGCCGGAATATCTCTTCCAACAAAGCATCACACAACTCTTCATCAGCAACTTTTCGGATAATCTCACCCTTACTGAACAGCACTCCGGACCCCCGCCCGCCGGCGATACCGACATCCGCCTCCCGAGCCTCGCCGGGGCCGTTGACAACACAGCCCATGATCGCAATTTTCAATGGTATTTGCAGATCCCGAGTACTCTCTGTAATCCGGTTGACAATGCCCAACACATCAATCTGGCAACGACCGCAGGTTGGACAGGAAATGATTTCCGGTCCCCGGCTACGCAATCCCAGAGAGATCAGTATATCCCACCCGACCCGCACTTCCTCCAGGGGGTTGCCGGTTAAGGATACCCGCAGGGTATCTCCAATGCCTAGATAGAGCAATGTCCCGATCCCTACAGCGGACTTAACTGTACCCGATGCATACGGACCGGCTTCTGTTACCCCCACATGCAGGGGAAAATCCGTGCGGGAGGCAGCCAGGCGGTATGCCTCGATCGTAGTGAGCACATCGGTTGCTTTTAAAGAAAGAACAATATCTTCAAACCCGTGTTTCTCCAGCAGACCTGCATGGCGCAGTGCGCTTTCTACCATGGCTTTCCCAGTCGGTTTACCGTACTTTGCCAGAAGGTCTTTTTCCACTGATCCGGAATTTACACCTATCCGGATGGGTACCCCGGCACTTTTAGCTGCAGCAGCAACCTTCTGCACACCCAGCTCTGAACCAATGTTGCCGGGATTGATGCGCAGCCCGTCCACTCCCGCTGCAATGGCCGTTAGGGCAAGACGATAGTCGAAATGAATATCAGCGACTAGCGGAATGTGGATCTGCTTACGGATTGCGCCCAACGCTTCAGCTGCTTCCTGATCCAAAACCGCAGCCCGGACGATTTCACATCCTGCCTGTTCCAGTTCCTGAATCTGCCGTACCGTCGCCTGAATATCCCGCGTATCGGTTTTCGTCATGGATTGTACGGTAATCGGTGCACCACCACCAATGGTCAGATCACCCAAGCGGACTGGCCGTGTTTTTTTTCTGCGCATACAAATCCCTCATTTCCGAAAACCTTGGGTTAGAATGAACCTAGATTAATAATATCACGGTAAGCAACGACAATGGCCAAAAGCATCAGCAGTGCAAAACCCACCATATGGAACATGTTTTCTTTTTCCTGATCCAACGGTTTACCACGTACCCCTTCAACAGCCAAAAACATCAGGCGACTGCCGTCTAAAGCAGGGATAGGGATCAGATTGAAAAGACCAATGTTGATGTTAATAATGGCTGCCAGATTGAGCAGGTACGGGAATCCCAGCCGCGCAGCCCGGCCAATGATCCGGGTGATACCAATGGGACCCGAAACATCTGCTGGCATCTGTCCAGTGATCATCTGGTACAGGCCAGAAAGAATCAAGCCGGCTACATAAAAGGTCTGCTGTATGCCAAAGCGAAGAGCTTCTCCCAGTCGTGCTGGGCGGACCAGATACACAGCGGTGATGCCAATCCAGCCTCGCTCTTCCTCATCATGCATCCGGGGAGTAATCGTTAGTGTTTTCTCTTCTCCATCCCTGAGTACGACAGTTTCCAGAGGTGTCTCTGGATTGCTGCTGATTGCCTGAACCAGAGCATCCCAGTCCGGGATCGGTTCGCCATTCATCGTGAGCACCCGGTCACCCGGCAGGAGACCCGCCTGGTCGGCTCGGTCGCCGATGATGATTTCGCCGATTTCCGGTTCATTGGACAATTCTCCCGTGGGAATCCCCGTCACGTTGATCAGCAAGCCAAACATTACCATGGCCAGGATCAGGTTCATCGCTGCACCGGCAACAATCACCAGGGCTCTTTTCCCCACTGATTTTTTTGCGAATCCAGCTGTATTGTCCAAATCATCCGGTTCAGTCCCGGCCATACGGACAAATCCTCCCAAAGGCAGCGCCCGTAAAGTATAGGTGGTTTCTCGACGCTGAAAGGCGAAGAGTTTTGGGCCAAAGCCGATGCCAAATTCCAGCACATCGATGCCGGCGCGTTTGGCAGCCAGAAAATGACCCGCTTCATGGACAAATATGAGCATGCCGAAAATGATTACGGCGATGAGAATCGGTGGCATATTTATACCTTCTTTCTGTTGGACGGACCGTGTCCGTGCAATGTATGAGCCATGTTTCTTGCCCAGCGATCGGCTTCCAGAACCTCAGCTAAAGCTGGTTTCACAACAAATTCGTGCTTTTCCATCACCCGGGCAATCAGATCGACAATAGTACAAAAACCAATCTCCTCATTCAGAAACATGTTCACCGCCACTTCATTAGCGGCATTAAAAACAGCTGGCATCGTTCCGCCAATGCGGCCCGCTTCATAGGCCAGACCCAGGCCCGGAAATCTGGTCAGATCCGGTTCTTGAAACGTTAGGCAGCCAATGTGGGCCAGATCCAACCGGGTAAGACAGTTGGTACCCCGTTGCGGATATAGCAACGCATATTGGATGGGCCCGCGCATATCCGGCAGACCCAGCTGTGCCATGACAGCACCGTCGCAAAACTGCACCATAGAGTGAATAATGCTCTGGGGGTGCACCAGTACGCGAATCTGTGCCAGGGGAGTGGCAAAAAGCCAGTGAGCCTCCAGCACTTCCAGCCCTTTATTAATCAGCGTTGCAGAATCGATGGTGATCTTAGACCCCATCTGCCAATTGGGATGGCGCAACGCCTCCCGGGGGGTAACATTTGCCAGTTTATCCAGGGACATTTCTCGAAACGGTCCGCCGGAAGCTGTGAGGATAATCTCCTCTACTGACCCTGCCGCTTCTCCCTGTAGGCACTGAAAAACAGCACTGTGTTCACTGTCCACGGGTAAAATCAGACTCCCGGTTTCTCTGGCCCGCTCCATAACCAGTTCACCAGCGGCTACCAGCACTTCTTTGGTAGCCAAAGCGATCTGCACGCCTCTGGTCAGGCCAGCCATCACAGGCTCTAATCCCATGTTGCCCACCAGTGCCATGACCATCGTATCATATTCTGCTTCCTCTGCCAATTTTTGCAGCCCCTGGGAGCCTGTAAAAACAGAAATAGCCAGATCCGATATTCGGGCCCGAAGCTGTAAAGCTGCATCTTCATCCCCAACTGCCACCAGATCCGGCTGATAGCGGCGGATCTGCTCTTCCAAAAGATCAATGTTTTTCCCCGCAGCCAGTGCACTGACCGAAAACTCGTCTGGCCGGGAACCCACTACATCCAGGGTCTGGGTTCCAATGGACCCCGTGGACCCGAAGATGGCAATTTTCTTCTTCATTGGTACTAGTCTCCCTCCCGGGCAACCATCATGTCAGATGGATAAAGACGGTAATATAATAATACACGACCGGAGCAACAAAAATCAAGCTATCGCAGCGGTCCAGAATTCCTCCATGTCCCGGGATTATATTACCCGAATCTTTAATATCCAGAAAACGCTTTAAGCTGGATTCAGCCAAATCACCAACCTCTGCAGCGGTTGCAATCAGAAAACCTAGCGGGATAAAGTGACGAGCTGGAACAGCTGCCAGCAGACCGATGATGGTCACCGCCAGGATGCTGCCAATTGCACCGCCCAAGGCACCTTCAATGGTCTTATTCGGGCTGACTCGCGGACACAGTTTGTGTCTGCCAAACCGGATTCCCACAAAAAAAGCCAGAATGTCACAGGCCCAGGTGCCGCCGAACACAAAACCCAACACCACCAGATAATCGGGTTGCTGGCGCAGCAGAATCAGATAGCTGAACAGCATTCCTACATATAAGACACCAAAGACGCTGACCGCCGTGTCCTGAAAATTGTAGCGCAGTTGAGAAAAGACTTGCAGTGACAGTCCTGCCAGGAGCAGGGCTGTCACAATGGCACCATAATACTGATCACTATAATAAAAGGCGGATAAAGCAAATGCAGCCGTACCCAGATAAGCCAGCCAATAGACTGGCTGAACGCCTTTTCCTTTCCACATGTCGAGAAATTCCGATGTACCAATTAGCGCTGCCCCGCCGGCCAATATCAGAAAAGCGATTTCACCGGCCCAGATTACAAACAGAACCAGGGCAATACCAAATAGTCCGCTGATGATCCGTTTTTTAATCACGATTCATTTCACCCGCCTCGCTGCCGACATTACCGTAGCGGCGCTCCCGATTCTGATAGTCGGCAATGGCCCGGATCAGCTGTGCTCTGCGAAAATCCGGCCATAAAATGTCTGTTGTCCATAATTCTGTGTAAGCAGACTGCCACAACAAAAAATTGCTGAGACGAAGTTCCTGACCCGGTCGAATCAAAAGATCCGGATCCGGGATCCCAGCAGTGTATAAATGATTGCTGATGGTCTCTTCTGTGATGCTTTCCAGACTTTCCAGTTCCCCCTGATGATATTTTTCCGCTATCAGCCGTACAGCCCGCACCATTTCCGGGCGAGAACCGTAATTGACTGCAATATTTAACTGCAGCGTCTTATTGTTAGCGGTGTATTCTTCAGCTTTCGCAATTGCTGACTGCAGCGCAGGCCGCAAATCCTCCAGTGCACCCAAAAAACGGATCCGCACGCCATTTTTGTGCAGCTCCGGAGTTTCTTTATCGAGATACTCAAAGAGCAGGTTCATTAGACCCTCAACTTCATCTTTGGGTCGCTTCCAGTTTTCTGTCGAAAAAGCGTACAGCGTCAGGTAGCGGATTCCTGCTTCTCCGCAATATCGGACAATATCCCGTATGGCATCCGCTCCGGCTTTATGCCCAGCGATCCGCGGCAGGCCTCTTTTTTTCGCCCACCGGCCATTGCCATCCATAATGATCGCTATATGAAGAGGAACCTTGCCCTCTTGAATGGTATCGTCAGCGGCTCCGGAAACATCTTTCTCTCTGTTTCCGCGCAGCCATTTTAATAGACCGGCCACCTCGGCACCCCCTGCTAACTGAAAAATAGCCCCCTCGTGGGAGGGGGCCAGGTATAAAACTAGCTGCTGATCGCTCCAACCGGACAGGTTGATTCGCACAAACCACAATCAATGCATTTTTCCGGATCAATCACATAAATATCTCCCTCTGAAATGGCACCAACCGGACAGGTTGATGCACACGCTCCACAGGCTATGCAGCTGTCACCAATCTTATACGCCACTTAATTCACCTCCTTCACATACGACTCGTAGGAAACCAGCAGATCCACAGCACCTTCTTCGGTCAGCATCTGCCTGACAATGCGCAGATCACCCTGTCCCCTTGCTTTGCCGGGAGGACAGGTCAACCGGATGGTACCGATAACAAAGCCGCATGATAGCAGCATCTGCTTCCCGGCTTCCAATTTGAAAGCTGCTACATTCGGACAGCAGTTTTCCAGCATCAGACTTCCATGACTTCCTTTTCTTTACCAATCGTTACATCGTCAACTTCTTTGATATATTTGTCAGTGAGTTTCTGAATATCCGTCTGGGCTTTCTTTGCTTCATCCTCAGAAACAATACTGTCCTTTTCCGCCTTCTTTACGGCATCATTGGCATCACGCCGCAGATTCCTGACCACCACCCGAACTTCTTCCGCTTTTTTTCGGATGAGCTTGACCAGATCATTGCGCCGCTCTGTAGTCAGATGCGGCACACTGAGACGAATTACATTACCGTCATTTACCGGCGTCATACCCAAGTCGGACTTCATAATGGCTCGCTCAATATCATTCATGCTCTTCTTATCCCAAGGCTGGATAACCAAGAGTCTGGGTTCAGGAGCCGAGATATTGGCCAGCTGATTTACCGGGGTGGGAGTCCCATAGTAATCCACGGTAATCTTGTCCAAAAGAGACGGAGTTGCCCGGCCGGCCCTTAGGGTAGCCAGGTCTTTGCGGTAGATTTCAATGGCTTTTTTCATTTTTTCTTCAGAGTCTTTCAGCAGTTCCTTGATCACTTCCGCTCATCCCCCTTTACAAATGTACCGATGGCTTCCCCGAGAATCACGCGCTTGATATTTCCGGGGATTTGCAAATCAAATACAACAATCGGCAGTCTGTTGTCCATACACAGAGAGGTGGCAGTGGAGTCCAGCACCCCCAGACCTTTACGCAGCACTTCAATGTATGTCAGTTCAGTGTATTTTTGCGCATCAGGATTGATCTTGGGATCCGAATCATACACCCCATCCACTTTTGTGGCCTTGAGGATCACTTCTGCCTCAATTTCAGCTGCCCGCAAAGCCGCTGTGGTGTCAGTAGAAAAATATGGGTTTCCGGTGCCGGCTGCAAAAATCACCACCCGCTTCTTCTCCAGGTGCCGAATCGCACGCCGCCGGATATAGGGTTCTGCAACTTCCTTCATCTCAATAGCTGACATAACCCGTGTTTCCACTTCATATTTCTCCAGCGCATCCTGCAAAGCCAGAGCATTGATAACGGTTGCCAGCATACCCATGTAGTCAGCGGTTGCCCGGTCCATGCCTTTGCGGTAGCCGGCAACACCACGCCAAATGTTCCCGCCACCAACCACGATGGCAATTTCCACATCATAATCCTTTAATTCCGCAATCTGTTGGGCAATGGAATCAATTGTATCGGGATCGATACCGTATCCCTGTTTTCCGGCAAGGGCTTCACCGGAGAGTTTTAGTACAATCCGCTTATATGCTGCACTTTCCATATGTTGCCCTCCATTCCATGACAAGTATGTTCTACAGATTCAGATAAAATCCTTTTTCCGGACTGGCAGGAAACCCCATAACGGGAAAAGAGAACACCCCGTGTTCTCTTTGTTATCTTCAAGTATCACACTCTTCCGTCTGCTTATCTAGGGTTTCCCCAACAGCATAACGGACAAAACGGCCGATCTGGATGTTTTCGCCGATCTTTGCGACAGCTTCTGTCAGGATATCGCGGACAGTTTTGTCACCATCTTTAATATAGCTTTGCAAAAGCAGACAGTTTTCTTTCAGGTAACGTTCAATTTTGCCGTCGGCAATCCGATCCAGCAAGTGTTCCGGTTTCCCTTCATTGACAGCCTGGGCTCTGGCAATCTGCCGCTCTTTTTCCAAAACATCAGCCGGTACATCGTCCCGGTCAATATACAAAGGATTCATAGCAGCAATCTGCATCGCAATATTATGTACCAGATCCTTGAATTCATCATTTTTGGCCACAAAGTCTGTTTCGCAGTTGACTTCCACCAGCACGCCTACTTTCCCGCCCAGATGAATGTATGCATCAATAACCCCTTCTGAGGCGGTTCGAGCAGCTTTTTTAGCGGCAGCGGCAAGTCCTTTTTCACGCAGGTATTCAATGGCCTTCTCGACATTTCCTTCGGTTTCTGCCAGGGCTCTTTTGCAGTCCATAATGCCAGCCCCAGTTTTTTCACGCAGTGATTTTACCATTTCAGCTGTTACCATTCGTTTTCCCCCCTCAATTCCCCTTATGCAAAGGTGTGGACAGGGGTTCACTGCCCTGTCCACCGCCTTGTGTAAAACTTATACGCTTACGCCTGGATTTCTTCTGCTTCGGATTCTTCCTTCTCAGCCATTTCCTCCAGGGTTACGACGGTCTCTTTAACCGCCACAGTTGCTTGCGCTTCTGCCTCTTCGACACCCTGCCGACCTTCAAGTACTGCATCGGCAATTTTGGAAGTAATCAATTTGACAGCACGGATCGCGTCATCGTTTCCGGGAATAATGTGGTCGATTTCCTCAGGATCACAGTTGGTGTCTACGATTGCCACAATGGGAATCCCCAGTATACGCGCTTCTGCGATAGCAATCCGCTCTTTGCGCGGATCGATGATGAAGATGGCCCCCGGGAGTCTCTTCATATTTTTGATTCCACCCAGGAACTTCTCCAGCCGCTCCTTCTCCGCCCGAAGTTGAATTACTTCCTTCTTCGGAAGGACATCGAAGGTGCCCTGATCTTCCATCTTCTCCAGTTCATGCAGCCGATTAATTCGCTTTTTGATTGTGTCGTAGTTGGTCAGTGTACCGCCCAACCAGCGCTGGTTAACATAGAACATGTTGCAGCGAGCAGCTTCTTCCCTGACGGATTCCTGTGCTTGCTTTTTGGTTCCGACAAAGAGAATGGGCTCTCCTGATTCTGCCACTTCTTTCACAAAACGGTATGCTTCATCCATTTTACGTACGGTTTTCTGCAGATCAATGATATAGATACCATTTCTCTCCGTGAAAATGTACGGTTTCATTTTCGGATTCCAGCGACGGGTCTGATGCCCAAAATGTACGCCTGCCTCCAGTAATTGCTTCATGGATATTACAGCCATAAATTTCACCCCCTCCCTTTGGTTGCCCCTCCGCAGCACTCATCCAGCACACCACCTGGGGAATATCCCCACAGGCACCGGCATGTCTGTCCTTCTGCGTGTGTATTGGTATTAGCACCACTCGTGATTATACCACATGGCAAGCCACTGTGCAATAATTTTGCATTTGTGCCACGATCCAGGGAAATCAACCGCGGTTGCTGCTGCTCTTAATAAAAGAGTTGCTCACTCAGGTAGGCCAGTAGGTCGTCAATGGGAATACGCACTTGCTCCATACTGTCCCGCAGCCTCACTGTTACGCACTTGTCCTCCAGAGAATCAAAGTCGAAAGTGATGCAAAAGGGTGTCCCAATTTCATCCTGGCGCCGGTAGCGCTTGCCGATGCTGCCGGCCTCATCATATTCAACTGGAAAATGCTTGGCCAGTTTTTCATACAGCCCAAACGCGGGCTCACTCAGTTTCTTAGAAAGAGGGAATACTGCTGCTTTAACCGGTGCCAGGGCCGGATGCAAGTGTAAAACTACACGACTGTCACCATCGCCCAAGTCTTCTTCAGCGTAAGCATCCACCAAAAAGGCAAGAGCAACACGGTCTGCACCGACAGAAGGTTCGATGCAGTAAGGAATATATTTTTCATTGGTAACGGGATCAAGGTAACTGAAATCTTCACCGGAGTGTGCGGCATGCTGTTTCAGATCAAAATCGGTTCGGTTTGCAATTCCCCATAACTCACCCCAGCCAAAGGGAAAAGCGTATTCAATGTCTGTGGTTGCATTGCTGTAATGAGACAGTTCTTCTGCTGAATGATCCCGCAACCGGATATGATCGGCCCGCAATCCCAAATCCAAGAGCCACTGGTAACAAAAATCTTTCCAGTAGAGGAACCATTCCATGTCTTCCCCGCCCTTGCAGAAGAACTCCAGTTCCATCTGCTCAAATTCCCGAGTGCGAAAGACAAAGTTTCCAGGTGTTATTTCATTTCGGAATGATTTACCGATTTGTCCAATACCAAAGGGCACCTTCTTGCGACTGGTGCGCTGCACATTTTTGAAATTCACAAAGATACCCTGGGCTGTTTCCGGGCGCAGAAAGATCTCTGCTTTGCTTTCCTCAGTAACACCCTGAAAGGTTTTAAACATCAGATTGAACTTTCGAATGTCCGTAAAATCACAAGCCTGGCATTTAGGGCACGCAATCGCCTCAGCGCGGATGAATGCCAACATCTGGTCTTCTCCCCAGCCTGATACAGAAAACTCTTCCCCAGTCTTCTCTCCCATAGCATCTTCAATCAGTTTGTCCGCGCGAAAACGTGACTTACACTGGCGGCAATCCATCAACGGATCATTGAATCCACCCACATGACCCGATGCCACCCATGTTTGCGGGTTCATCAGGATTGCTGAATCCAGTCCAACATTGTAAGGGGACTCTTGAATAAATTTTTTCCACCAGGCACGTTTCACATTGTTCTTAAACTCGACTCCCAAAGGACCATAGTCCCAGGTATTGGCCAATCCGCCGTAAATTTCCGATCCAGGAAAAACGAATCCCCTAGATTTTGCCAGTGCAACAATCTTCTCCATAGTCGCCTGTACTGCCACCTGCATCAACCTCCTCATGAAATGAATAAAATAAAAAAAACCCCTGTCCGTTAAGGGACGAAAGGTAACTTCCGCGGTTCCACCCTTATTGGCCAAAAGCCCTCTTTGAAATCTTTGTGCTCTCGGGTTCCCCAGCCGCTGTTTATCCCGGGTTCCCACCATCCCCAGGTCACTGGAAAAGACTTGACGGCCTTTTTCCCATTCATTGCACGATATAAAAACATACATATATCATAACCGAAGCGAAGGAATTGTCAATACTGTGGCGAAGATTTTCTTTTGATAATCAGATATCACATACCCGGAAAGGAGTCCCTCATGTCCAAGAACAAATCCCTGGTTTTACTGCTTGTCATTATGCTGATTCTGATCTCTGCAAGTGGCTGCTGGCAAGAAGATCCAACCCCTGATCCCGACCCAGATCCCAATGTTGACCCTATTGTGGTTGAACCGGAACTACCCGGTACCCTGATTGCCATTGTGGAGAATCATCCTGCCGCCCGTCCGCAAAGCGGTCTGGAGCTGGCCGATGTCGTATATGAAATGGTGAGCGAAGGAAACATTACCCGTTTTTTGGCTTGCTTCTATCAGAATGCTCCGGAAAAAATCGGACCGATCCGTAGTGTACGACCAGCCTTTAGTGAAATTGCCAAAGCATACGGCTCGCCTTTAGCCCATGCTGGCGGAAGTACCGCCGGATTGGCTTCAGTCCGAACATTGGGTGTTCAAAATCTGGATGAAATCTACAACGCATCACGCTATTTCTGGCGTGCCACAGACCGACGCATGCCCCACAACCTCTACACCAGTGCTGAGCTGATTTTGGCAGGTGCACAAAGCAAAGACTACACCATCACAGCACCCACAAGCCCCATTACCGGTATACGCCTGATCGGTACTCCCAATGATTTCATTGAGGTCACATACAGCCGCAGCGCCCGTTCTCCCTATGCCACCCAATTTTCCTACGAAGAAGGTCGCTATATGAAGATGATCAATGGGGAGCCTTTCCTGGCAGATTCCGGCACAGCCATCGGTGCGGATAATGTGATTGTTCTTGTCATCTCCACGACTTATGAAATGGCCGACGGTAACACTTACGCCAACATTCATCTGATCGGTTCCGGTGATGCCTACTTTTTCACCCAAGGACAAATGTACCAAGGCAGATGGAGAAAAGCCAGCGCACGTGATCATTTTTCTTATACGGTGGATGGATTGCCCTTTATGTTTACGGAAGGCCAGACATGGGTGCAGATCGTCCCTGCCCATTCAGCTCTAGAATACAGCTACACCCAACCCCCGGATGAGGAATAGAAATGGAATGGGGACCGCAAAGTAGGTCCCCTTTTTTTTGTCACTACGAAGCACAAATATCGCCCGCGATTAATGATCGTCCCAGAACAGATCATTCAGCGTTTTTCCCAAAGCTTTGCAAATGGCAATGCAAAGATTAAGCGATGGGTTGTAGCGCCCTAATTCGATCAACCCTATGGTTTGGCGGGCTACTCCCACCATTTCTGCCAAATCCTGTTGGGAGAGGTCCCTTTCGATGCGTGCCATTTTCATGCGCAGGTTTTTCATGGTTAGCCCCCATCATTCATCTTTTATTCGATGCCACTTGCTGCCTAAGCCCTTTGCCAGTAAATACGGTACAAGCAGTACAACTATAAAAAAAGGTATGTAGATAAACAAACTGGCTGCAAACGACAGGGCAAAATAGTAAAGACGGATTCCCTCACTGCCGTATAGCAGTGCGCTGCGTACACCGAAAATAATGGCTATTGCAAGCCCTGCTGTAAGACCCATAATCACATTGCGCAAGGCAATGGGAACCTTAGCCGCTCGTTCCTGGAGCTCCAGCTCATCAAAGACAATCCCAAGCCATAACGCACGGAACCCATAATAGATCAGTGGCACTATCAGAATCACCAGCTCGGTAGCCAATTGTTGAAACACCAAACCATTTAGATACAGTTTCAGCAATGCTGAAACTGTACAGATGATGAGTATCAAATAATACATCTCGCGAAACAGTTTGTTCTGCATATTCTCTACTCTCTCGTCAACAAGACTGGTTGCCAAAAATCCTTTCATAATTAACACTCCTTTGCCTGTTCTGAGGCAAATTATACAATATAGATGCCTATATGTCAAATATATATTGCATTTGGCATATATATTTGACATACAAGCGCAACCTCGATCCAATAATGAAAAACAGAACGCACATTTTGTTGCGTTCTGTCCATTATGACCTTACATTTTTCCAATATCGCCAAACGCTTATGCCTTCATTTTCTCCAGTTCTTCCAAGAGTTTATCGTTGATGACCTTAATAAAGGTTCCCTTCATCCCTAATGAGCGGGATTCAATAACCCCAGCACTTTCTAATTTACGCAGGGCATTAACAATAACTGATCGGGTTATGCCCACCTGATCGGCGATCTTACTGGCCACCAGCAATCCTTCAGTACCTGCCAGCTCACGGAAAATGCTGTCGATCGCTTCCAGTTCTGAATAGGAAAGCGTTCCCAGTACAATTTCCACAGATGCTTTTTGCCTGGCTTCCTTCTCAATAACCTCTGCCTTCGTCCGTAGAATCTCCATGCCCACCAGGGTTGCTCCATACTCAGAAAGAACCAGGTCTTCGTCATCAAAGCTGTCTTTGAAACTGGCCAGTACCAGAGTGCCCAGGCGTTCGCCCCCCCCAATCACCGGGACGACTGTTACATACTGGGTGTTGAAGATGCATTCCACTTCTTCCCGGAAAACGCATTTGTTGCTGTCAAATACCCTGTTTGCCTCTGTTTCAGTAATCTCGAGCATTGCCTGGTTTGCCGCTTCCGGAAATTTTTCTTCCTGATGCACTACTTCTTCCATGACATGACACGAATACCCTTCAGCCAGAGCATGACCTAAGATTTTACCATCGTCTTGAATAATGTATACATTAGCATCAATGACCCGGCTTAAGACAACAGCCATGTCGTTAAAGTCAACACTCGGTCCTTCCGCCTTCTGCAGCAGTTTGTTGATCAGTCTGGTTTTTTCGAGTATCGAGCTCATGTGTAATTCCTCCTTCAAGGTGTTCACTTCCATAGTTTATCGGCTTTTCTAGAGTATATATTTACTCAGATCCCGGTCTTTGACGATATCAGCCAATCTTTCCCGGACATAGGCCCGGTCAATCCGTATTTCAGCTGGAGCCATCTCATCTGCAGAAAACGACAGATCTTCCAGCACTTTTTCCATTATTGTATAAAGCCTTCTGGCACCGATATTATCCGTTTGCTCATTCACCTGACAGGCATAATCGGCAATTTCCTCAACTCCGTCCGGGGTGAAGGTCAACCGAATTCCCTCACTTCCCAGAAGAGCCGTGTATTGGCGGACCAGGGCGTTGCGAGGTTCTGTCAGAATGCGGATAAAATCCTGCCTGCTGAGGCTCTCCAACTCCACCCGGATTGGAAACCTACCCTGCAGTTCCGGAATCAGGTCGGAAGGTTTGGAGACATGGAATGCCCCTGCAGCAATAAAAAGCATATAATCAGTCTTGACTGGACCGTATTTGGTCATCACCGTAGACCCTTCCACGATGGGCAGTATGTCTCGTTGGACTCCTTCTCTTGAAACGTCGGGGCCTGCACCTCCTTGTGTTCCGGCGATCTTATCCATCTCGTCCAGAAAAACGATTCCTGACTCTTCCACCTGCTGGATTGCTTCATAGGCTACTTCATCCATGTCCACTAGCTTCTGGGCCTCTTCATGGGTCAGTATCCTTTTAGCTTCAAATATTTTAACTCTTTTACTTTTCTTCTTTTTTGGGAAAAGACCTCCTAGAACATCCTGAAAATTTATCCCCAATTCCTCCATGCCGGATCCGGGAAAGAGCTCGATGCTAGGCTGCACTGAACTTTCCACTTCAATTTCCACATATTCTTCATCCAAAAGCCCCAGGTGCAGCCGCTGGCGAATCTGTTCTCGTTGCTGCATGATGCGTTGCTGTTCATC
>CAZDAI010000020.1:0-22070 GCA_964503545.1 uncultured Candidatus Sumerlaeota bacterium | reverse complement strand
TTGTTGTTCGGATAGCGGAAGCGCAGATCATGCTCTTTGAACATACCAACACCGACCTCTCAAAAATGGAATTAGACCGATAGGTCTAATTCCATTTTATATCCATTGCCTTAATGTTTCAAGAAATTTTTTCAATCACTCTGAATCTTCCAGCCAGTGCGCCAGAACTTCAGTCAGATGCTCTCCCAAGCGTGGTGATGCACTACGGATTGTACCGGGTGTTCTGCTTAGTTTAATGGGGATCCCTGCCATTGTAATCGGCCCTGCGTCTGGATGGTTAACGGTCTGAACCATCTCTCTGGCCCGTATTTGGGGGTCAGCCAGAACTTTGTCCACTGTGTTGATTGGTCCATTGGGAACACCGAATTCTTCCAATAACTCCTGCCATTCCAATGTTGTCTTCTCTTTGGTTCTGCTTGCGATCAATGGAATCAATTGTTCACGATTCTGGGTTCGTAGAGCGTTGGTACAGAACCGTTCATCTGCGATCCACTCTTCCTGATCGAGGAGTTGGCAGAGCCGCTTAAATAAAGCATCGTTGCCGGCTGCAATCATGATTTCACCATCGACCGTCGGGAAAGTTTCAAAAGGCGTAATCGAAGGATGACGATTCCCTTCCGGACCGGGTACTTCACCGGTAACACTGTACCGTGCAACTGCATTTTCAAGTACTGCAAGCTGGCAGTCCAGCATTGCGACATCAACCTTTTGGCCTTCACCTGTCCGATTTCGATGCTGAAGTGCCGCCATTATTCCAATCGCAGTAAATAAACCGGCGGTTATATCGCCGATGGAAGTACCTACCCTTACAGGCGGACCACCTGCCGGACCCGTAATGCTCATGATTCCTCCCATTGCCTGCACCACAGCATCATAGGCTGGCCGATGGGAATAGGGTCCTGTATGACCAAAACCGGACACAGCCGCGTAGATAACTGCCGGGTTCTGCTCCCGCAGCACTTCATAGCCTAAGCCCAGCTTCTCCATGGTTCCTGGCCGGTAGTTTTCCACTACAACGTCCGCTTTGCTTACCAGCCGCAAAAATGTTTCTTTGTCGGTTGCGTCTTTCAGATTCAGTGCTATGCTCCGCTTTCCCCGGTTAATGCTCATAAAATATGCACTTTCCCGACCGACATACGGGCCAAAATGGCGCGAATCATCTCCGGTTTCTGGAAGTTCAACTTTCACAACATCCGCCCCTAAGTCAGCCAATACCATCGTAGCATAAGGGCCCGCTAGTACTCTGGTTAGATCCAGGACTCTTAATCCTGCAAGTGCCTGCTCCATAAACAATAAACTCCCCCATTTCACAGCCATAGTCGGGAAAAACCTCCTTCTTTTCGAAAGAGGCTTTTCCTTCCCATGTTATTTCGCCCAGTAGGCGACCATCTCCTGCCCAGTGCAAAACCACGCTTGCCCTTGTGCCCGAATGTACTCCAAGAGATTGCGTAGAATATCGATTCGTCCAGGTGTCGCGATCGTCTGGGGATCAAACTGCGGCACATAACAGAGCCCATAATAATAGTATGCTTTGTATTCTTCAATGAAGATGCTTTGTACATGGCTGTAATTGGCAATCCGTCCCTGCCCAGCAGGAAAAGCAGGCGTGTAGTTAAAACCAAAATAGGGGAAGTCACTTATTTCCCAGGGTGCTGGAATTTCCAAGATCCTTTGGTTTTCGCTTTCTACAGGCACCTGATAAGGACGATCGTCCCCAAACATGGAGCTGGAATAAAGAAATCCGTGTTTGGCAAGCTTTGGATAGATCTCAGCTGTTAACTCTCCTTCCGGTGCTCGAAAGCCGCGGGGAGGACTTCCGGTGATTGCTGCAATGGCAGCCACTCCTTCTGCCAGCACTTTATCGATTTCATCCCCGGTGAGATGCCCGAAATTTTCGTGGGCATAGCCATGCAGTCCGATCTCATACCCCCGTTCATGGAGCATGCGAATCTGATCCGGATACCGTTGCGCAACCATTCCCGGTACAAAAAAAGTCCCAGGGAGATGATAGGCGTCGAGGAGTGTAAGGACACGCGCCAAACCTCTTTTCATCCCATATTCTCCCATGGATAGGGTTTTTGGTCTGCGAGAACAGTCACCTAGTCCCATCCAAAACACTTCCGCATCCAGATTGAATGTAAGCATCACAGCACAATGGGATTCATTCGGCCATTTAATTCTTGCCATTTCCATGCTGGTCACCTCTTTCTAATAGTGGGCTCGCCACCATTGGGCAATTTCACTGCCGGTGGCAAACCACACATCGGGATAATCTTGGATTTTTTGGATCAGGTGTTCCAGCATTCTTGCCCGGCCGGGTTTGCCGATCACCTGGGGGTGCATCATCAGTACATAGCAGAGACCTTCACGATAATATCCTTGAAATTCACGATAAAAATTATCCAGAACATACTCGTGGCTGGAAATTCTTCCCTGTCCAACTGGTTCCGCTGGATAATAGCTGTAGGCAAATTGAACATAATCATCCAATTCCCAGTGGGCAGGAATTTCTATCAGATCTGTCTCTTTTCCATCAATCATTGTTCTGTAGGGTCGGTCATCACCACGCATGGAGCTTGAGAAGGAGAATCCCAGTTGATTCAGGATGCCCGGTGTTTCTGGTGACCAATCCCCGGAGGGAGTACGATAACCGATCGCTTTTTTGCCGATGAGCTTTTGGAAAATTTCCTGACTCTTATGAATGATCTCCAGCTGCTCATCAGGAGTTTTATCAACAAAACGCTCGTGCGTATACCCATGATGGCCGAGTTCATGTCCCTCTTCTGCAATCTTTACAAATATATCAGGATAGTGTTCTGCCACCCAGCCCGGGACGAAAAAAGTTCCAGGCAGATTGTACTTCTTCAGTAAAGCCAGAAGACGTGGTGCCGAACGCAGCGGTCCATACTGCCCCAAAGAAAGAGAGCGTATGTACTGATCTCCGCCCGGGAAGCCTTCTGTACCATTGGCCCAGGTGGTTTCGGCATCCAAATCAAAAGTCAGCATTACGGCGCAACGAGCCCCATTCGGCCAACGAATCCTTTGCTCATCCATGACGATCACTCCAAGTCACCAGAATGTAAATTCCCGTTCTTAATCATGTTTTTCATTTTGGCCTTTTTGCCCAAATTTACTTCTTATCCCTATGGTAGCTTCTACTCCAGTAGATATTTACTGAACCAATCCATGGTATCTTTTAACCAGGCTGCCCGAAGTGTTGGCCGGCCAAGACGATACATCAGGTGATTGCCCGCAGGATAGCGAAGAAAAGCAACTTCTTTCTCAAAGTACTTCATGGCCGTAAACAGCTGCTCGGACTGTTCGATCGGACAGCGTTGATCATCCAGTGTATGTAAAATCAGCAACGGTGTTTCAATGTTTTCGACATATGTAATGGGTGACATTGCTTCCATTCTGTCCCGATCCCGCCACGGATTGCCCAGCTGTTCTCCCTGCAGAAAGAAGTAGCCAATATCCGATACCCCTGAGAAACTCAGCAGGTTAGAAAGACAGTTCTTCGTCACTGCGGCCTTAAAGCGCTGGGTGTGTCCTACCACCCAATTGGTCATGAATCCGCCATAACTCAGTCCGGTTACGCCCAGCCTTTGGGAGTCAATATCCGGATCCATTTCAAGTGCAGCATCCACAACAGCCATCAGATCCCGGTAGTCGCCGCCGCCAAAATCTCCGCAGCAACCCCTTAAAAAAGACTGCCCATAACCAGCACTGCCCCGCGGATTAGCATAGAGAACACCGATCCCACTGGCAGCCATCAATTGAAGCTCAAAGTTAAAAGCATTGCCATAAAGTAGATGAGGCCCACCATGAATGTGGAGCACAAGCGGATATTTCTCCCCCGCCTGCAGATCATTTGGTTTCATTAACCAGGCTTGAATCCTGTGACCATCCTCAGTGGTCACAAAAAACTCCTCTGCCTTTGCTGTTTTGCACTCTGCCATCAGCTTGCCATTGAGGTCCGTACAACGCTGACAGTCTCCAGACTCCGTGAGGCATTCCCAGAGATTCATGGTTTTCTCGGTATCCATTACTGCCAATGCCAATTTGCGGCCAGCTGCATCAGCTGTAAAACCAAATACAGATCCTGTCAGATTTGTCACCGGTGCAATCTCTCCACCCCGATCGTGGACTGCAAAAACAGCCGCTTTGCCTTGCCATGCTCCCCAGAAGAGAATTTGGCCATTTTGTGTCCACACAGGGGAAGTAGGCATAGTACCAATCAACAAATCGCTCTGCACTGCCACATGGACCGATATCTCCTGCTCGGGAGTCAGACAGATTCTCTCACCGGTTTCCACATCCAAGCGATACAGTTTTGGCAAGGTGGAAGAGGTGAGAAACTGAAGATCATCATACCAGAAATATGCAAGACTGCGACTGTCGGGGGACCAGACCGGATAGGCGGCAGCTCCATTACCTTTGACAATCCTTTTGATCTCTCGGCTTTCCAGATTGTAGATATAAAGATCCGAAGCATTGGCTGCCAGATAAGGTGTCAACTCGCCTCGTGCATCATGGCTGCTTGTATATGCAACATACTGACCATCCGGTGACCATACGGGTGTAGTTTGTGAGCGGCTGTGAATGTGCCGGTCAGGTTCTGTAATGCGCTCTAACTCCTCTGTTTCCATATCCAGAATCCAAAGCTGACGCTTCGTTTGTGGCAAAATGCCGCTTACTTCATCGCCTTTGTACGGCAACTGATCAATGCGGAGTGCTTCGCTTTGAACTTTATCAGCCCGCTCCTGCTTCTCCCCAGCGTCCATCTCTTTGAGCAGATGCTCCAGGTCCTCTTCTCCCGCAGAAGCGCTGACTAAAAGAAGCCGTGATCCGTCAGGAGACCAGGCAAGATCGGTTACGCCATATCGCATCGCCGTAAGTTTTCTAGGCTCGCCCAAACTTTCACTTGTCAGCCATACCTGACTGGTTCCGCTGCGGCTGCTCAAATAGGCCAACCGTTTACCGTTCGGTGACCAGGCAGGGCGGGTGCCTTCCCCAAGAATGCATTCATCGCTGGATCCGTGGTTATGGAGATAGATTCCTGTTTTGTATTCCTTTGTCTCTGGATCGATGCGCATAGCCACATAGGCTGTTCTGGTTCCATCCGGGGCCATTTGCGGATCGGATAAGAATCTGAACTTAAGCACATCTTTCACACCAAAATGCCTTTTCTCCATTCTTCGACCTCCTCATTCAATCCTGGTGACTACCTCTATGCCATTCCCTATTAATGAATGTAAAAACACAATGTGATAGAGTTCTGCCATATGCAATCCGCCATCATAAGTATCTACTGCATTGATGGGAACGATCACGCGAAAGTCATGCCCATGGGTATTACCGTAAGTCTTGATCGTAGTAGCAAACTGGTAGACGCAAATGTCCGTACAATTCCCCACGATAATCCAGGTATCAATATCTTTCAGATTTTGTAGCCACTCCTGGAATACCGGTTCGTGAAAACCATTCGTAGAATTCTTTTCTACCAACAGATATCCTCCTACAGCCGCGATTTCATCCACAACTTGACTTTGTCGCGTTCCGCGTATGCTGTGGGGGGGATACACTTCAAATTCAGGGCTGTCCGGATCGTGCGCATCAGCAAAAGCAACCATCGCCATTCCCATCTCATGGCAGGCGGTTGTTAATCGGACCACTTCTGGAATCAGCGCCCGAATGCGCGGACTGGCCAAAGGTCCTTGGTAGGTAAACCCATAAATCATATCCATGATAATCAAGACACTCCGGTTCGCCGCCAGGCCATTAAGCTGAATCACAGGCTGCGCTTCCAATGTTTCAATCATCCCATGGAGAATCTCCACTGATTTTTCCCCGATATCCTTTCTGGCAAACATGGCAATTCCTCCTTTCTTACCAATACCAGCAGACATCTAGCCTGCTTCTTCGTGATAGACAAAGCGCACTTCAGCGTTCTCCAGACGTCGATAAAGTCTGTGCTCCCGCACCTTTTCCCGTCCGGAGATAAAGAGTGTTGTAATAAACTCCCAGAGAAACACCCACCCACCAATGAGAATCCCCTCATGGAGGACAGTTAAAACCATGCTTCTCCCTTCCACAGTAAAAAAGTAACCGATACTCATAAATATCAGTGATAGGATCAGATAGGAGAAAGCTCTGATTCGTTGTCCTTCCAGCTCCCTGTTTAAACGCTGAACAATATAGCCATAGAAGTAGCGATAGGCAGAAACCAGAATGGATTCCTTTTCTGCCGAACGCTTGCCCTCCGGAAGATGGAGTACGATGCTGACACCCGCCGATAAGGGGACATCACCTGATGAGTCCACAATAAAATCATTGAACTCATCCTCAATGTCCCTACGCTTAAATGGTGACGGATCCCAGTCATCGTAAACCTCATCGTAATCATCCAGGGATACCTCCACCAGATATGTTCCAGAATCTGGATCATAACGGTATAGGTTCTGGTAGTATCGTTTTACTTTCTTGCTGCCCATCATTTTCACATCCAATTAATCAAGAAATTTCTGCACTTCCACGAGATAGCCATTGGGATCCTTCATAAAGAAATGATAAATCTTGAACTTCGGATTCTCCTTTGGCTCTGAGTCTGGACGGTATCCTTGCGCTACCAGATGCTGATGCATCCCATCTACATCGTCCGTAAGCAATGTTATTATCGGACTATGCTCACCGATTGCCACCGCCATGTGCGTACAAAACCCGATCCACGCCCCAGGCAGTACTTCGTAGATCCGACAAGCCCCCTGATCTTTATATAGCGGGAGTCCAAGCAAGTGTCCATAAAAACGGTCGGTCTCTAAAAGGTCTTTTGTTCCGTAAAATGGGATCAATCCTTCAAATACCTGCCCCATGGCAACGCCCCCTCTCATTTACCTCTATCCTTTCGCAACGATTTGAAATATTCCTGCGCTTTTCTTGTTCAGTTCCTATTTTCTTATCCGTACACAATACCCTGTCAGTCTGTTTTGTTACTCCTTAAGCAGAATCTAACTCAGCTCTTACGTTCTTCATCTGCACTGGATGCTTAAGACAATTATTCCGAAATGTGAATTATATGTAAATCTCAGGGAGGAAAGATGAAATTGTGGAAGAACTTATACAAAACAGGTAATTAATGGTATGACAATTGGCTGACCCTAGTGCCACAATGGCGTCCTCAGCTTTTCTGACCAGGATAAACAGTAGGTCTTCGCATATACTATTCCACCCCGCTGTTACAGTACATTCAAAACGCCAATTGTAAATTATGCTGAGAGGAGCTCCCCTATGAAATCGAAAAAAACAACTATGGTAACCATTCTTCTTGTCATTTCACTTGTTCTTCTTTTTTCCATTCAAGCAACAGCTTCATCAGGTACTTTTACCACAGCTACCAGTGCTCTTTTTGACATTAAAGACTGGCAAATGGCTGGTGAATTGCAAGGTGTTCGTGGACCTGTGCATGCGATTGCAAGAGACAGTAAAGGCAATCTGTATGTAGGCGGTAGTTTTACCGCCATTGGAGGCAGTGACATAAACACGTACAATGGGATTGTCAAATGGAACGGGTCCCGCTGGGAGGCGTTGGGGCAAGGGTTACGCAACGGTATCGTTTATACAATTGCCATTGACAGCAATGACAATGTATATGCAGGAGGTAGCTTCAGAGCTTCGGGAGATATTACGACCGATGGGTTGGCCAAGTGGAATGGCACCGAGTGGCAACCGCTTTGGCGTAGAATAACAGACCTGGGTACTGCAAATGTCACCGTGAAAGCACTGCATTTTGATACTCAGGGCAATCTATACGCAGGGGGCACTTTCCGCAAGATCGAAATTCTTAATTCCACGCAAATTTTAGAGGCAAGCGGCATTGCTGTCTGGAACGGCACACAATGGAGTGCATTGGGTGCAGGTACAGGCACCAATGATAATGCTTCGTACAATGATGTAGAGGCAATTACCAGCGACAGCAGTGGCAATGTGTACGTTGGTGGCCGTTTCTATACAGTCCGCAATTCAACAGATCCCCTCGACCATATCTCAGCATCTGGCATTGCCCGTTGGGACGGCAGTCAATGGGCAAGAATGGGCAGCAGCGGCACCACCCAAGGTGTCAAGTACAACCACCAGAATGGCTATGTTTATACGATGCAAATGATGGGAAACGCTCTATATGTCGGCGGATTCTTCAATACCGCCGGTGAGATAGCAACAAATTCGGTTGCAAAATGGGAAAACGGCAGCTGGCACAGTGTAGGTTATCCGCAAACAGCCACATGTCATACGCTGACTGCCGACCCGGTCGGAAATATTTATGCCGGAGGATCTTCCTACGATGAAGAAAATCAGATTACTCGCATCTTCCGCTACAACGGCAGCCAATGGACCGGTCTGGACCACTTTTACGGAGCACCCCCCACCATTTTCTGCCTGTTAGCTCCTGCTGCGAATGAACTGTATATCGGCGGAAATTATCTTGCCACCAGTTCTTTTGATGACACACGTTACCTATCCCGTCGGATTGATGGGAAATTGGAACCTTTGTATTATCATGTGAACGGGAAAATCCATACTGTTGTTCGCGCACCCAACGGTGACATTTATATCGGAGGTGAATTCACCCGCGCAGGAGATGCGCAGGCCACCAACATTGCCCGCTGGGATGGTACACGTTGGCGCGGTGTAGGAAAATTCATTAGCGGATCGAATGGCGTGAATGGTCCGGTTTATGCCATTGCCATTGCTGCAGATGGTCGTGTTTATGCTGGCGGATCCTTCACCAAAGCGGATGGGGACCTAACTGTTAACAATATCGCTGTTTTTGCTCCGCCACCTTCAGGCATTCAGATCCCCCAATGGCAAGCCCTTGGCAGCGGGACAAACGGCACCGTTCGTTCATTAGCTTTGGATCAAAATCAACGCCTGATAGCTGGCGGCGACTTTACACAAGC
Source organism: uncultured Candidatus Sumerlaeota bacterium (assembly GCA_964503545.1). Classification (GTDB taxonomy): domain Bacteria; phylum Bacillota; class SLNR01; order SLNR01; family SLNR01; genus JAXGQE01. Next base: position 13,116 of record CAZDAI010000020.1, on the reverse strand, counting down.
TGGCGGCAACACGGTGAACTATGTTGCTCGTTGGCAGAACAGCCAGTGGAATGCCATCGGTTCGGGCACCAACAACTCAGTGCGCACCCTCGCTGTGGATAGCAGTGGCAGGATCTATGCCGGAGGCCTATTTACCACGGCAGGCGTTGTAAGCGCCAATCGGATTGCCTTTTATGACAATAACTGGCGCCCCATGGGGTCAGGTATGAATTCAGTGGTCACAACCATTGCCATTGATCATCAGGATCAAGTGTATGCCGGGGGTGGATTCAGCACAGCTGATGGTAACACTGTAAACTATATTGCCAAATGGGATGGAAGCACCTGGCAAGCCTTGGGCAAAGGCATTCTTGGTCAGGCACACATGGTGCGTACTATTGCCTTTGCTCCAGCTGGCTGCATCCATGTAGGCGGTGATTTTACTGCAAGTACGGACAGCCCATTTAATTATGCTGCAGTCTGGGATGGCAGCAGCTGGGCAGCTGTGGGTAATCAATTGAACGGTGCCATTAACGCTATGGCAACAGACAGATACGGGAATGTTTTCGTTGGTGGCGATTTTGACCAAATTCAGCCGCCACCGACCGGTCCCAGTTATTCTGGGTTTTATCAGGACAATACCACAAGTGGGTTTCATTTTGCTATTCTTCGCAACAGAACTCTTCGCATTGCTGGTACGAATCGCTATAGCACAGCGATCGAAATCAGTCGACAAGGGTGGCCGAGCGGTGCAGAAGCTATTGTACTGGCTCGGGGAGATAATTACCCAGATGCACTGGCAGCAGCCCCTTTTGCTTATCTTGTGAATGCGCCGATCCTGCTAACCACTCCCAGTCAGCTAGGTGCGGCCACATTGACTGAAATTCAACGCTTAAAACCAAAAAAAATCTATTTAATCGGAGGAAAGAGTGCAATTTCTGAAGCAACGGAAAGCATGCTGCAAACAGCAGGATACACAGTACAAAGAATCAGCGGCGATAACCGCTATACCACAGCCATCAGTATTGCAGACCAGATGAATGCTCATGGAGCCGCCTTCGATACAGCCTTTATTGTCCAGGGGACAAATTTTCCAGATGCCCTATCTGCAGGGGCTTATGCTGCAATGCGTGGTGAGCCAATTTTGCTTACGCCAGTAAATTCCCTTCCACCAGTACTTTCACATGCTATGGCAAATATGAATATCCAACATACATTTGTCATCGGGGGCGAAGCTGCGGTCAGTACAGGAGTATTTGACCAACTTCCCAACCCGGAGCGCATCCGTGGGACTAACCGTTACTTAACTTCCGTTGCTCTCTTTGAAAGATTCTTACCTTACTCAGGCGGCAGTCTGGATCAGATCTTCTTTTCCACGGGAGAGAATTACCCGGATGCCATCGCCGGTGGGGTATTGGCTGCAAAACAAAGCACCGGATTAATCTTAATTTATGGACCTGGCACAACCCCTATCGGGGCTGTCGTAAACCAGTTGGGTTTACGAAAAATAAATCAAGCAGCCGTTTTTGGCGGCACAGCATCAGTATCCGCAGCCCTCGAATCTTGGTTGAGAACGAATCTGCCTGTTAAATAAGTAAATTCGTTTTAAAAAGAATCATTTCAAAAATAAAACAAGGCTGAGTCGGTGGTTTGTTCTGACTCAGCCTTATTCCATGCTCAAAGCTAATCTGCCAATACAGCCTTCTCCAGCTCCAAAGGCTGCAGCTGCACCCCATCCTTGAAAGCACGCATGTTTCCGCCGGAAATTTCATCAATTAATGCCACCTGCTGCTCCGGTCCAATCCTGCCAAACTCAAATTTAATATCATACAGCTCAATACCCTTTTTGGCCAGTTCATCTTTCACGATCTGACCAATCCTTTTTGTTAGAACGACAAGTGTATCATACTCAGGCCCTGACAACAGACCCAACATTTCCAGACCCTCTTTGGTAATCAACGGATCCTCCCGATCATCGTCTTTTAGGGTAATCTCTACATAAGCATCCAGCACTTGCCCTTCTTTGGCATACATACCATAGCGTCGCATGAAACTGCCAACTGCCCGGTAGCGGCAGATTACTTCCAATCCATTGCCGAAAAGAGTAGCTGGCCTGACAGTCATTGCAGATTTTTCAATATCAGCATCGACATAATGGGTGGGTATTCCTGCTTCGCGAATCTTCTCAAAGAAAAATTTTGTCAGACGCAACCCAGCTTTCCCCGCCCCCTCAATGGTTAGCCCTACCTTATTGGAGCCCGGATCAAAGACACCGTCATTGCCGGTGGCGTCGTCTTTGAAGTTCAATAAATAGTTGCCATCATCCAAGGCAAATACATCTTTCGTTTTCCCGCGATATACCAGTTTCACCAATATCTCCTCCTTTGTGTGACATACCAATCTGTTTCTCGGTACATCTGGACTCAGACAAAATATAGATCTTTGCTGGGAAATTGCGGTTCGCAGGTCAGATTGATCCCCAACTTCCTTAGAATCCCCTCATCCGCCTGATTCAGCATAACCGAAGAATGCGCTTCACAATTGCGGAGTCCATTCAGTTTTGTCATCGCCAATTGCGCCGTAGGATTTGTTGCAGCACTGATACTGAGGGCGATTAGGATCTCTTCCAGGTTCAAAATGGAATTCTTATTGCCTAAAACATTTTCCTTTAAAGCCAGAATCGGCTTGAGGACGATGGGCGATACAAGATGGATCTCATCGGCTATCCCGGACAAAACCTTAATTGAGTTCAGGATTAGACTGGATGGCGCATTCATCAGAGCAGAACCTTTCCCAGTGATAATTCTACCATCCCCCAGCATGATGGACATTGCGTGAACATCTTCCCTTTGTGCTTTTTCAAGAGCCGGCTTTACAACAATACGATGCTCTGGCTTTAACGCAAGTTCTTTTAGAATCAAATCCACTCGCTGGGCAACATCCTCATCTACCTGTCCTTGTTTGTAGTCGCACCACAGCTTAAAGTAGCGGCGGATAATTTCCTGCCTGCCGGCTTCACGGACCACTTCGTCATCGAAGATTCCATAACCTGCCATGTTGACGCCCATATCGGTTGGTGAACGGTATAGATTCTCTTCGCCTGTAATTCGCGCCAGAATGTTTTTAACCACAGGGAATATTTCAATATCACGGTTATAGTTGACTGTTGTTTTGCCGTATGCATCGAGATGGTACGGGTCAATCATATTCACATCTTTCAGGTCTGCTGTCGCTGCTTCATAAGCAATATTGACCGGATGTTTCAAAGGCAGATTCCAGATGGGAAATGTCTCGAATTTTGCATACCCAGCTCTCACACCATGTTTGTGTTCATGGTAAAGCTGTGACAGGCATGTTGCCAGTTTCCCGCTGCCAGGACCGGGAGCAGTCACCACAACCAAAGGTTTTGTGGTTTCTACATAATCATTGGAACCATATCCTTCATCACTGACAATCGTATCCATATCCAAAGGATAACCCTTGATCAGTTTATGCATGTATGTCTTGACTTCCCGAATCTCGAGCCTTTTGCGGAAAATGTCCGCTGACGGCTGCCCTGTGTATTGGGTAATCACGACGCTGTTTATGTGGATTCCCCAATCACGCAGATTATCGATTAAGCGCATAACATCCATATCATAGGTAATGCCGAAATCCGCTCTGATTTTTTTCCGTTCTATGTCCCCAGCGTTGATGGTGAAAATGATTTCAGCCTTGTCTCGGAGCGTCTGCAAAAGCCGTACTTTTGCATTTACATCAAACCCTGGCAACACCCTGGAAGCATGGTAGTCGTCGAAAAGTTTCCCACCAAACTCCAGGTACAGCTTATTGTCAAACTTTTCGATTCGCTTCAAAATCTCTTCTGTCTGTCTCTGAATATACTTGTCGTTATCAAATCCTATCTTCATGTTCCGCCCCCCGCTCACCGGTTTCATAAACCACCCTATAATACCATTTCCCATCAATTTTTTCAATGTACTTTCACATCACCTCCGCTTGGTCAGTAAAATAATTTTCAGCCAAAACTCCAAACTTTAACGAGATTATGCAATACTGATCATCGAAGCTCAGACTCTGATTAACTGAGAAGAACCCCTTAAGGGGTTCTTTCTTCAGATGAATAGACAATTCTTCCGTCTACTATTGTCATTTCAATTTTAAGATCTCGAATTCGCTCAGGCATCAGGCGCGGATCATCAGACAATACTGTAAAATCGGCCAGTTTGCCAGTTTCTATGGAGCCTTTAAGATCCTCTTCAAATGTTGAAAAAGCACTGCCCATCGTGTAGATCTCAATTGCCTCTTCGACGGATAGGCACTCTTGGGGTTGAAATACCATTCCCGGTACACTGTCAACTGTTCTGTTCACCAGGCTGTGGATCCCAAGTAAAGGGCTGATACTTACCACGGGGCAATCAGAACCGCCGGCAATAGGAATCGCGTGCTCGATCATCGATTTCCAAGCATAAGTCTTTTCTGCTCGTTTTTCCCCCAAAAACTCAGTAGCACGTTTTCCATTCAACGCTACAAAAAGAGGTTGAATATCTGCGCCAACGCCCAGCTTCTTGGTTCGTTCAAGCAGTTCATCTTCAACAATGGAAAAATGGATCAGGCGATGTCGTGCATTTTCCCTTGGCAGCTTCATCTGCGCTGCTTCAAAAGCATCAAGACAGGCATCACTGGCTGCATCCCCAATCACATGAATGCCTATCTGCATTCCGCCCCTGTGCCCCTGCCAGACCCAATCGTTTAGTTTTTCTTGTGTATGCACAGGTAGTCCGGTGTTACCCGGATCATTGGTATAGGGTTCACGCACAACACCAGTCCGGGCTCCGAGCGAACCATCTTGTACCAGTTTCATTGCGCCGATTCGCACTTTTTCATCCCCACTGCCGGTCTTTAGCCCCAACGAGTACAGTTCATCCAACGCTGACTGATAAACCAGAAGATTCACCCGCACCGTTGCACCCCGCTCCTGCCAGATCGCATGATAGATCTTTAGGCATTCCTCAATACTTCGGATAAGATTGCCGCGAATATCATCTGTTGTCACCGAAGTAAGCCCATGCGCTAAAGCCTGATCAATTGCTGCTTCTATCATCTCTTTTCTCTGAGCAGTAGTCAGGGGTGGCATTCGTTCTGTAAAAAGCAATTTAGCCGTCTCCATTAACAGACCATTTGGCTCTCCAGTCTCTTTATCCTTCTGTACTTCCCCGCCTTCAGGGTCTGGTGTAAGATGATTGATTTCAGCCAATTCCAATGCCTTGCTGTTTACAACAGTAACATGGCCGCATATTCTGGATAATGCCACAGGATGGTCTGGCGCAACTTCATCCAGATCATATCGATCAGGGAACCGATCTTCAGCAAATAGGGTCTGATCCCAACCGCGGCCCATAATCACTTGGCCTGGTGGTGTAACCTTCACTTTCTCAGCTACCCTTTGCTTTAATTCTGCGATTGATCGTATATCGTTAAGAATTACCCAAGTAAGGGATTGGCCATAGACAAAAAGATGCATATGACTGTCATTTAGGCCAGGCAAAACAGTTTTTTCTTGCCAGCTGATAATCTCAGTAGCAGAGTCAATAAATTCTCTCATGTCGTCATTTGAACCTACACGGAGAATTCGGCCATCCTTTACAGCCACTGCCTGCGCTTCAGGATTCGCCTTGTTCATTGTGAGTACTTTGCCGTCAATGAAGACTGTATCTGCCATTGTTGTCATGATCGACCATGCACCTCCAGAAATCTCTGTCGATTGAGCTACTTTCTTGGATAAGCCGTTTTATCGAGCTTTTGAACACATACCGGGTTCAATTGCTAAACGTGCAGCATACAGGTTGGCCTTCGGAGGATTCGGATCCGTAACGCAACCGGGACCAATCATAATCTTCTGCGTACCGGCATCTGAAAGTGCTGAACATATCTCCTTCACAACATCCTCCGGATTACCCGTTGAGATGACCCCTTTCTCATGAATTCCGCCCACCAAACACAGATCGGTCATCGCTCTGGCTTCTTTCAAGCTCGGGAATACTTGCCGATCATGCCAGTTCAAAGCACTCACCGGATAGTCGAGCAGTTCCTTGAACAAGATATTCTCACCATGAATGTGCAACATGTTAAACCACAACCCGCAATTATTGGCTGCATCTAACAGGGGAATATCGTAAGCTCTACCGAATTCTTCGTACATTTCAGCACTCATTAAATCCAGTGTAGCGCATTGGGTAGCAAAAAAAACTCCTGCAATTCCCATTTTGGCATTTCTGATAATCGAGGCTTCCGTTGTCTCGGCAATGACTCTAAGTGCCTGGTGTACCCAGTCTGGGCTCTCTTTCATATCTTCCAGCAGCCTTTCACCTGCCAGTTTGTATGCAGTTGTCAAAGGAGAGAAAAACGTTTGAATCACAGGCACCCCTGGGCCTGCCTTGGCAACAGTGTATTCTGCCAACTGCAGCTGCTGCCCCCAGTTGCCGAATTCAGGTGATAAGGGTCGTAAGCTTCGCCATTCCTCAGTTTTTTGGATCCCGTGACGATACACAATGGGGGGATGACTGTCATCGCAAAAGAATTGCACCTGACAGCCCCAATCCTGAGCACTGTATAAGCCAAAAGGCATTAGCTTGATAAAATCATAATCATACTGCCTCTGAAATGCAACTTGAGTTTCCGCTAAAGTCAATGAATCCTGATCTACCGCTGGATAATGCATCCAAACAGAAACTGGCGGACGATCCACTGTCGCACCAGCCAGTGCTGCTTTCACCCGTTCAACCTTCACCATGTTCTCACCTCGTTATCAGTGTCTATCCCGTACCTAGAGTACTTCTCCAAGCTGCCTTGATCCCCTCTAGTTTTTCTTGATTGCCTCCATATTCAATGCTGCTTCAAATCTTTTTGAGATCATGAGTTCGCCAAGCTCACTTCTCTTCTAGGACTGCGAGATTTCGCCTGCTTATCACATGGCAGCCTTCATGATTAATAATAAAACCATTTGCGCAGGCACACAAAAGAGGACCGAGTATCCTCGGCCCCGGTTAAGATGTCTCTTATGCTTTTTCGCATTTGAATCCTTCTCCAGTCATCTCCATGGGAACACCACAGCAGACGAGTTCACCTGCTCCATTGGCAGTAACTACCACTTCATTACCGCAGATATCGCAAAAATATTTCTGGCCTACTTCTGTCATTTGCTTTCCTCCTCTCAGATGGAATTATTTCATATCTGAATGTATAGTATTTCTTTGTCTACCCATGTTTTCCTGCTCATTCCTGCTGATTTAGTACCTTAACACAGCGGCCATCCCTGAATCCGTCGGCATTCTTTCAGCAGGTACGATAACAACTTCACCTTTTGTTTTTATTACCATTTCAGCCAGATCATCCAGTATATCATCAGTATCTGGATCTGAAAGCTCATCCATGACGGGCAATCCCGTCTCTTTATTTAACTTGCCGGGAATCTGCCTGTCTGCCTCCACAAGCAGGGTCTCAATCTGCCCCCGGGTAACGGCCATGGCCACATCCTCAATATGATCCGAAGCGAGCCCGCGGCTCTTTGCAGCCTGGTAAGTGTCTACGAAACCGTTCAATCTGCTGAGATAGATTGGTTCTATGACAGTCCAGGCCAATTTGCGCAACTCATCGAGATCATGAGAATCCGGATTGGTTTTGATACCGTCACCAAGCAGATTTGCGTTCCGGCTCACTGCCTTAAACAAGGAGTGGTATTCTGGCAAAGCAGCCAAAAGCATTGGCAAGTGCGATGGTTGCGAATGATGTTCCCATACAGCACGGTCCACTGCACGAAAGAAACGCTCTGTATCCCCTTTTACTTCATCTTTTTTGGAGCCCTGTCCATGATACATACCTTTACCTATGCCCCCGTAGGACGAAACTGTCAGATGAGCATCTGAATACTCATCACCTAAGGCATCTTTGATCGTTTTTGGTACGTTCGGAGACAGTTCAATTTCATCCAGCGTATCTCGATTCCCCTCGAGGAGACGAATCTCTTTTCGGTTCAAGCACAGTACCTGATAGCGATCGGCAGACTGATAGATTCGCATCAGGGGTTTCAAATGAAAACTGTCAGATACAACAGCAACTTCAGGAACCGGTCGCTGCAGATGATAAACTAAAAAAACCTCCGGAGATCGTAAGACAGCCAAACCGTCCAACGTCTGATTCCAGAAGCTGCGATCTTCTGCAATGCTATTAAAGGAATCAATCATTGGTTGAACGTCTTTCTTCGGATATTTCTGCAATAGTGACTCTTCCAGGGTTTTTACGAGATTCTTGAATCGAATTGGATCCTGCTGATTCAGTGGAATGTGCCGATGGGTTGGTTGATAGAGAGATATGCAGGGTTTGGCATGCTCTTCCAGCAGCCAGGCGGGAAATTCGGAACCAATGGTATACTTCATCAGTGTCCCTCCTTCATTGGATTTCGAGTGACAAGCAGATCAAGTGTTACCTGTCTTTCCTGTATTGTATCATATTTCTTTTTTCTTATCTACTGAATAGGCAGGCACTGCCTCACCGGTTCGTTCAGCAACTCGCTGAATATATTGATCTACATTGAATTTACGTTTTGCTCCCTGGAATGACATGTAACGAATTTTCCCATAGATGTTTCTCTCTCCCCAAGGTCGGTCATGAACCCCTCCGATGGACCAGGCAATCCCGGTATATCCATTCGGATCTCTGCCATCAGTAAAGTATGAATTGTTCAGGCTGATAGCTGTTGTCATTGCCTGGTCCACCTCTTCGCTCCACTCCAGAATTTTTTTTGCCCAATACATTCGAAGATATCCAGGCATTGAACCAAATGTGATCATTTCTTTTTGCGCAGCATTCCAGAGAGGATCGTGGGTGACCCCTGATTCAAGTTCTTCAAAGGTATAAATATATTCCCGAAAATCACCTGCGTGTTCTTCCAGAGTCGCTCTTGCCCATGCTGGAAAGCCCGCCACACGATCATAGTCAGCATTGTAATAGCAGAAGTTGTCTGCCAGTTCTCTGCGGACAATCAGTTCTTCCATGAACTCGGCTTTGTTTTCTTCTTCCAGCCTGTTGACATCCAAAGCAACACGCTGTGCACTGATTTGGCCAAAATGCAGATATGGAGAAAGTCCCGAAGTTGCAAAAACATTGGGATCATTTCTGCGCCCGTAAACTGGCAGACGCTCATTAATAAACTGTTCCAACTGTAGCCTGCCCGCTTTGCTGCCGCCTGCTGCTGTACTACTGCTGCAATGAGCGTTAAGAATATCCAGTGTTGCCCGGGTTAATTCATCAGGTTTACTCTCAAAATGGCGATACGGATGTCTTTCCAGATGTGGATACTCCAAAAGATAATCCGGCAGCATTCTGTTAATTTTCGGTCGTATCGTGTACGCCCCATATTCGGCCTTCGATGATACTTCCCAAACAGGTATGATATTATGGGCATCCACTGCATGACAAGCGATTTTGATCTTACCTGCCACCGTATTGTGCCACTTCCGACCTTCCCGTAAAACATGGAAATCAGTGACCAGTAAACCGGCCCTCTGCCGGTTTAAATATGCTGGAATCACGATCTCTGGAGATCCCCTCACGATATGGAATGGAATGTTGAGCTCTTCCAATTGTTCTCTTGTCTCCAGTAATCCTTTCGCCATAAATGCATAATGACGGCTAGTAGCATTCAGGAACTGATCTGCCCAGCAAAACACAACGATTAGGGGTTGTTTCATTGCAATCGCTTCCAGCTGAGCATAAATCAAGCCCCAATTGTCCTCAGCACGTTGATCCCGGCTCATCCAGTATACAACTGGACCATCCTGAGGCGGCAATGAATTCAAGCTTCTAACCCGTTTATCCAGCACAGGATTCCCTCCAGTCTGTATTTCGACCCGCTCATCTGATATAATCAATAGTGACAATTTCGGCTGTTGGGAGGTGCTCCATTGCGAATTGAAATCTTGAGATTGAATGATCAAAGATCGATGCCAGATTTTCTGAGAGAAGCGACAGCCGAATATTCGAAAAGATTAAACCGTTATGTTCAAATAGAATTGAGCGCAGACACGGAAAAGTCGTCTCCTATCCCTTTGAATCAAGAGCAGTCTATTTCGATCGCAGTGAATCGTCACGGTGATTCGCTGACATCCGAGGGCTTAGCTGCTTTGTTCGAAAAGGTTGCTGTTTCCGGCAAGTCGAAAGTAACCTTCATCATCTCAGATAAACCATTAACTGCGGATCTAACCTTGGCCCTCAGTAAAATGCAAATCGCACCATCTCTTCAGACTGTATTGCTTTTGGAGCAAATATATCGTGCCTTTCGGATTATTCACAATGAGCCTTACCATAAATAGGCACATCTACAGCAATATCCTGTTCAACTGTTCTAATAGCACAAGACGCATTAACTGATGCGGGAACGTTAACATGGAAAACGATAGGGAGAATGCTTTTCCCAAAAACATTTCGCGATTTACACCGTACGATCCGCCTATAACGATGCAAAGTCCCCTTTGCCCACCATCGGATAATTCATGCATCTTTTTTTTTGTCTCTGTAGTTGTCAGCATTTTGCCTTTCACATCCAAAAGGATGACTTTTTCCATTGGGCTAATCCTTTTGAGAATTCGTTCGCTCTCAATTGCCACGGCTTTTTCAATTTCTGCATCACTTGCTTTTTGTGAAACTCTTGCTTCAGGAATTTCCTCAATCGTTACCCGCTGATTGCGGTTCAGCAACCCCAAGTAGTGCTGAATGCCTTCTCTTAAATAGCCTTCTTTGATAGTCCCAATCGCAAGAATACGAATATCCAGAGATTGTCACCTCAAATCCTTTGCTTCCGAGAATGTAGCAAGCACATATTCTGCTGGTTTTCCGCAATAGATACAGACTGTTTGTCCCCTGGAACAATTTACAGATACCTCGCAGCAATTGAAAAGCTCCGGTGATTCGTGATGTTGATCAATGAAATCATCTATCCCCTGATCGATGTGCGCCTGACAGCAATATACCATCGAAATCTGCCTCCTTGTTCGCTTTTATTACCCTATACGCTGCACTACTCAGCCGGCGCTTCGCCCAGTGTAACATTCACGATTATTTCACGACCATCCCTGATAATCTTGACAGCGATTGTCTCCCCAACTTGTTTTTTTCTAATTTCGGTTTGCAGTTCTTCCACACTGTCAATATCAATATCAACAATTGCTATGATTATATCCCCCATACGAATTCCAGCCCGGTATGCCGGACTGCCTTCTACAACCTCAACAACAAAAACACCACGTTCGATTTCGATATCAGTTAGATTGTATTCTTCCACCATTCCCTTATCAGCCAGCATGACCCCCATCCAGGGGTAGGCTACCCGTCCAGAAGTGATCAGATTATCAAGAATGGGTCCTGCTATACTGATGGGTATTGCAAACCCAAGGCCTTCAATACCTGCTCCAGGAATTTTAGCCGTGTTGATCCCTATCACCTGACCTTGAATATTGACCAAAGGACCGCCACTGTTTCCAGCGTTAATTGCAGCATCTGTCTGCAGAAAAACAAGCTCCCTTTCACCCACCTGCAAAGAACGATTAATAGCGCTGATGACCCCAACCGTTACAGTGTGTTCAAATCCCAACGGATTACCAATGGCAATAGCAGCCTCACCAACTTTTACCTGTCCGGAATCGCCGAAGCTTGCAGTTGGAAACGGTGCATTCCCATCAATCTTTACAACTGCCAAATCTGACATGGCATCCATACCAACAATGCGGCCAGGCAAACTCGTGCCATCCTTCATCGTAACCACAATCTCTCGCGCACCCTCTACGACATGATGATTTGTTGCAATATATCCATCTTCATGAAATATTACTCCTGAGCCACTGCCACGCTCCACGACACGTGGACGATTGAACCAATCGTAAGTAATCGCTTTATTTGTTATCCCAACCACTGCCGGGGAAATACTGTCCACAACCGCAACGATCGAACCTTGACCCTCCACCTGTATTGGCAAAGACCCCGGTGGCTTGTAATTTGCCAACTGTTCTATGATTTCTCCGTACTGTGAATGAAACCAAAAGGCCATCACCGCTCCGCCAATCAGCGCACTGATTAATGCAACGACAATGATCGTTGGAATGATTGATGCATTCTTGCGATTGTGATTAATTTCCCAAGAATCCATGTTTCTCCCCCCATTGCTAAATCGAGATAATTTCACCCAATTCACCATGACGACATACGTGTACAGCGATATTATCCGTCTTTCTTTGGCAGTTCGCAAGTCTTTTCTGTACTGTCGAAAAGGCCATTTCAGGTGTATTATTATTCCTGCTTAGATGCCCCAGAATAACTGTCTGCAAATTGTCTTCTGCCAGATCAGCTAACAAATCCGCGGCGGTATCATTTGATAAATGTCCCCGGCTGCCAAGGATCCGTTCCTTGAGAAAATAAGGGTACTTTCCACTAAGCAAAGTCGGTACATCATGATTTGCTTCTAAGAAAACCAATTGACTCTGGCGAATTTTTTCTCGTAATATATCAGGGACATGACCTAAATCCGTCGCAATACTTATACTCTTACTCTCTTGGATAATTCTATACCCAACGGGATCAACGGCGTCGTGAGGAATCGGAAATGCCTCAATCAGCAAATTGCCTATTGAAATCATATCATCGCTTTGAATGATTCTGCGGCAGTGCTCTGAGACCCCCTGGCTTGCAATAAATCGCCAGGTTTCCGCTGTACAGTAGATAGGAATCTGATTCCTCTTAGTAAACACGGTCAATCCGCGAATATGATCCCAATGTTCATGTGTGATGAAAATACCAGCGAGTTCATATGGCTTAACACCCATTGATTCAAGGCGTTTTGTCAATTCCCGCGCTGAAATTCCTGCATCAACAAGAATTTTTGTTGACTCAGACTCAATAAATAATGCATTTCCAGAACTGCCGCTCGACAAGGCGCACAAATTTAACATTTTATCTCTCCATTCCCAACCCTATTCTAAAATTATACAATAAAACACCTATCCCTGCCAAAAAAAAATAAGGCGGATGTAAGATCCGCCTCAGACTGAAGACAAAGTCCACTGAAAAAGGTGGGCTTTTTCTTATGAAAGC
>CAZDAI010000019.1:0-22696 GCA_964503545.1 uncultured Candidatus Sumerlaeota bacterium | reverse complement strand
GCATCGCCTTGCCAAGGCGAGGGTCGCGAGTTCGAATCTCGTCTTCCGCTCCATAATTGTATGGGGCGACATAGCCAAGCGGCAAGGCAGAGGACTGCAAATCCTTTATTCCCCGGTTCGATTCCGGGTGTCGCCTCCAAAAAATTGAACTCTTCCGATATTCGTCGGAAGAGTTTTACTATGCTTAGATTCTTCTATCGAAAAAGCTTGTTTGCGGTTGGACTGACAAGTTGCTTATCAGAGCAATCGCCAAAGGGATTCGGATGGTTTGTTTCTTTTAAATGAAGAGTAGGCTTTGCACATTGGATATGCGATCAGCAAACCGATGATCCAAAAAACCACCATCCGGGGGAGTGAAAGGTTTCTAAGGCCGCCCATCATCATTGCAATGTAGATGAAATGATGAACAACATAGAAAAACAGCGCACTTCTACCGAAGACAAGAAGAAAGCTTCCCTTGTCTGAAACAAAATTATCTAATTTCTCAAAAATGTAGAGTACAGCAAAGTTCAGAGAGAGCATAAGCAAAGAGAAGACAATGCTTGGTGGATACTTTGTCAGATGCAGGAAAGACATCCAGTCATTTGATACTGATGGTCGCAAATTACCAAACCCCCCCATCAATCTCAAAAGAAAGAAAAGAACGAGTCCAGCCACAATCATTGCCGGCAGCCGAGCGATCGTAGACCTTCTGTCTTTGTATAGCTGTTTGCCAAATAATAGACCGATCAAACAAAAACCAATCCAGGGAAATAATGTGTAGTATACTGTATGATGCCCCATGGGCCCAGGTACGAGTATGAGTTGAACGATCGGGTTGATGCTTTGGCCAAACTCGAAAAAGCGGGCAAGCAACAATTCGGGCAATAAGAATGAGATTGTTGCCAAGGTGAATGTTAGTGATGGACTCAGGCGAATGCAAAAGGAGCACAGGATCATTGATAAACCGAGGATAAACAACACATTGAAAACAATCCCAAAATCCCCCTGAAGAATTCGCGGAACGGCCATCATCAGGCTCAAAGCGAAATGGATCATGATGATCACCAGCCCACGCGTTATAAAGTACCGGCGAACAAGCGCATCAGGCCAGTTTTGCTGACGACGAGATTCAGAAAGATAAATCATACTGACGCCCATGAGAAAGAAAAATCCGGGGGCGCACACATGCGTTACAAAGCGGAGCAAAAATGCTGCACTGCTTTCAAATTGCCGTAGCTGACCACCCCAGAATTCACTGGAGTAACCGGAAGATAAAAAACTGTTTGCATGATCCAGCGCCATCAAAATCATAATAAAGCCTCGAGAAGCATCAATGGACAATATGCGCTCGGCTGAAACAACTTTTGAGAATGATGATTTACCCATCTGGTTTTCACCTCATTAAAAACATTTATACATCGAAAGGAATATAGGGCATATCCAATTTAAAGTGTTTGGGTCCAAGAGCAGCCAGACCTTCTGGTGTGCGATATCGCAGATTGGGTGTGGCAATGACTGTGACGTTCTGGCGTTCTGCTAAACGTGTATTGGTGATGGGTTCACCTGAATCAGTTGCAACAATGTGGATTAAATCTGGACTCATGGCAATGGGTTTTTCGTCGATTGCAGCTAAGTGGTTTTCATTTTGAAACCACACATGCATCATTTGTTTATGATGTTTTTCATCACCGCATATAAAAGCAGTACCTGTCATATATCCTTTCTCGCTGACCCAATCCACTTTTTTTACAGTTCCGGAGAAAATAATGCGGCCCCCCCCAGCTGAAGCTGCTGCAAGTGCCGCTTGGGCACCAGTCTCTCTTGCTTCGCGAATCGCTCTGCCCACCTGGTAGGAAAGGGTGTAGGTGCCAGGGCAGATCAGATCTTTCATCATCTTACCGGTAACCAAGAAGCCAGCGTGTGCGCATGTTGCCTTCGGGTCGGGTGCTTTGGTAATAATGCTGATCATTTTACCTATTCCTTCTGCAGATGCAATCGTTGCAGATGATGTCATAATCAGTTCATTACCCCAATCATCGCAGATAACCATGGGCGTTGCGGAAACACCTGCAATTGCAGCTGTTGTTTGACTTAATTCCGGGACGGCGCGTCCACAGAAATCGCCATCCGGCACCAATGCTCCATATCGAATCCCGGCATCAAAGGCTTTTGGCGAGTTTGCCCCTCCAAGTTCAAACGCCACAACAGCGGTGATATTTTTCCCGGAAAAATCAGCTAATCGTTCGATTGCTCTGACCATTGGCCGCAGAACCTGTTTTGTCTCCATTCCGTATGGGACTTCTGTACTTGCTTCTACAGGAGCAATGGAACCCATCCCAAAGACAGTGCAGCACCATGTATCATCGGGAATCTGGTTTGGATCACACCAGGCAATCCGATGGCCATCTTCAAAGCAACGCACAAGGTGAGCAATTCCGTCTTCTGGGCGACCACCGCCTCCGGTACCAAAATAGGTGACACCACGAACGAAATCTTCAATATCAGTGCGGTTCTCTAGACTGAAGACTGACATTACAATCCCCCCTTTGATAATTTCATTTTACTGTATTGCAGTGTTCGGGAGTCAAACGACGATCGTCACATTGCGGGTCAGATGGATTCAGGACATTGATTCTCACCAGGTAGGGGCTCACCATTTACTTATCATGATAATTCACAGAGATTGCTGGAACTGATTTGAAAAGTTGCTGTATAGTTGCAAGAGGAGCAAGGAGGGGGTCAATAACAGGAATGTTCAATAACGACCGGATGTGCTCTGGGGTACCCAAAAGGCTCATGGCAGTACAGGCGAGCAGGATGCAACGAGCTCCTTTGTTACGACATGTTTGCGCAGCTTCAATTATCGAGTCAGAGGCTTGTGAGAGATCCAGGGCAGTGTGGACTCCCGAGGGAACGGCAGAAGCAACGATCTGATCCCCTAAAATGCCGGAGATTGCCGGCGCTACCTGCTTTGTCAGTCCAATCACACCAACTGGCAATCCGCTGCTCTTTGCGATGCACGCAGCGGATGAGCCTGCACCCCAAATGGGCGTGTCGATCAGCTGTCTGGCACTATGAATGCCAGGATCCTCTGCACAGTTGATGAAGTAAGCATGAAAACGATTAATTGAAAGATCTTGAATTAGACGGGCAATCTTCGGTTCCGCTTTATTGTAGGAAACAGGATCGTGAACTCCTTCGGGCTGATTTTCAATGGCAAATGACTGGATCTTAAATAGCGGGAATTGCTTTTCCAACCATGAAGAAAATTCTTGATTTGCTGATTCAGGTAAAGTCATAACGCGAATGACAGCCAATGATGTATGATCCATTTTCAAGACTCCCTCCCGTTATAATCATACTATCAGATGCTCAGAAAGTGATTTCCTGGAGCACGTGGCCTAGCAATGTGCGAGCCGCTAGAACAGGTAAATTTGTTTCTTTCTGCAAAGTGTTTTTGATTGTTGCACTGTAACCCATACAATCCAGAACAACGAGGGCAGGGGCATGGGACATAATTTCCTGCGAAAGATTTTCCAAATTATTGTACTCCTGGAATGGTGAAAGAACATGCATCACAGGATGGACCCCAACCTCCGACCATCTTTGTGCTAACTGCTCACACTGCTTTGCTAGTGGAACAATTACAGATACGGTTCTATTGGGAGCCATGGCAACTGCATTCAATGTCAGAATTCGGCTAGGAAAGAGAAGGGGGACGTGAGAATGGAACAGGGGAAACTCACCGGTGCACAATAAGACAATAAAATCAGCCCCCTTTGTCTCCAAATCTTTAATCAGGCAGGGGATACGCTGGTGAATATGACGCGCTGCCACAGTAATCTGGCTTCCATCTTTGTCCAGTGTGGTTAGAATTTCCTCTCCGGTATTTTGGGGTAGATTCTGGATTATTTCAGAGGATAGCTCATCCAAAGCACCTCGAATGTCCAACCGTGCTCCATCAGGCAAATGCGCACGCAGGTATTCTTCGTAGTCTTGACGTGGTGTCTGCCCGATAAGAATCACACCTGTTTTCATGGGTCACACCTCCTTGGTGAAAATAGAAACAGGGAATTGCTTAGCAATCCCCTGTTCCGGTCAAATACGAATCTGGTGGTAAACTTTTTTCCCTTTGCGAATCAGAATTTTTCCGTCTTCCAGATGAACGGTGTGAATCTCATGCGCTTCATCATCAATGCGCTCACCATTTACATAAATACCTCCCTGCTTGATCAACCTCCTGCCGTCGCTTCGTGAGGAAGCGAGACCGGTTTCAACAAGGATGCTGATGATGTCAATGCCTGCGTCCAGGCGTGATTCTTCCAGCTGTGTGAAGGGAATATCTTCGGAATCTTCAGCGCCGGCGAACAGGGCCCGCGCCGCAGTTTGAGCTTTTATCGCTTCTTCTTCACCATGCACCATTTTTGTGACTTCATATGCAAGGGTTTCTTTAGCTTCATTAATAGCGGATCCTTGCAAAGCGCCAAGCCTGCGAACCTCTGCCATTGGGATAAAAGTCAGCAATGCCAAGCATTTCTCTACATCCCTGTCATCTACATTGCGCCAGTATTGGTAGAAGTCGTAAGGAGGTGTTTTGTCAGCATCCAACCAGAGGGCACCGCTTTCTGTCTTACCCATTTTCTTCCCTTCGCTGGTGGTCAAAAGTGTGAAAGTCAGGCCGTAGGCAGGTTTTGCGTCTACTTTGCGTACCAGATCAGCGCCGGCGATTATATTCGACCACTGATCATTGCCGCCAAGCTGCATCGTGCAATTGTAGCGCCGGAATAATTCCAAGAAATCATAAGCCTGCATGATCATGTAATTGAATTCCAGGAATGTCAGGCCTTTTTCCATTCGGTTCTTAAAACACTCTGCCGAAAGCATGCGATTCACATTGAAATGGACACCGATGGTTCTGAGAAAATCGATATAGTTTAGATCGAGCAGCCAATCAGCGTTGTTCACCATAATGGCCTTGCCTTCGCTGAAGTCCAGGAACCTTGAGAACTGTTTCTGAAACGAACGGGCATTACTAGCGATGATTTCCTCAGTCAGCATCTTCCGCATATCGCTTTTGCCGGATGGATCACCCACCATGGCTGTACCGCCACCAAGCAGGGCGATGGGTCGATGCCCTGCCCGCTGCATATGCATCATAACCATTACCTGGATGAAATGGCCTACATGGAGACTGTCAGCTGTTGGATCAAAGCCTATATAGAATGTAACAGGCTCACGACCCAATAAATCTCTAATCTCTTCTTCAGCAGTAGCCTGTTCGATATATCCTCTTTCCTGGAGGACATCATACACGTTTTGCATAATCATTCTCCTTTCGAATAATAAAATAAGGTCGTTTGTCTCTAAGGACGAACGACCGTGGTACCACCTTACTTTGCGCTTCTACCGGAGTAGAAACGCCTCAGGCCACATTAACGGGCGGCAGCCGCAATTCGTTACATTGAGCTCCAGGGTGTAATTGACTGCCCATCGTGCTGCAGGCCTCTCATCGACCGGCCTGCTTTCTGGATTTGTAACCGATGGTTGCTACTAAGCCCCTTCATAGCCATAATGCAGTATGAATTTTCCTATATATTATTATAGCAGATAACCTTTGTCAAGAACGAAAAAATTGCTACCAGACAGAAGCATATTTTAACATTTTCGGAACAGCATAAAGAACATTGCCAGAACATATGTTCGATGATATAATGAAAGTAAGTAACCAATCCATATGGAGTGATCCGAATGGACAGAAAGCGACCAATAGTATTTCATATAGATGTGAATTCTGCATATCTTTCGTGGGAAGCCGCTTATCGGATTCAACACGGAGACCCTGTCGATCTGCGCGATATTCCATCAATTGTAGGCGGTGATCCGGTCACACGTCATGGCATTGTGCTGGCTAAATCAATTCCCGCGAAGAAGTATAAGATTCAAACAGGGGAAGCGGTGGGTGCTGCTTTGCAAAAGTGCCCGCACTTGGTAATCATTAAGCCGCGCTATTATCTTTACAAGGAATGCAGCAGTGCTATGCAGGAGATTCTGAAGGAATATTCTCCGTTGATTCAACAATACTCCATTGATGAATATTTTATCGATTATTCGGATATGGCGATCCACTTTCCAGATCCGCTGACTGCTGCGCAGACCATCAGAAAGCGTATATCAGCTGAACTTGGATTTACTGTTAATATTGGCATATCGAGCAACAAGCTTCTGGCAAAAATGGCTTCTGAGCTGGAAAAACCGGATAAGGTGCATACTCTGTTTCCAGAAGAGATTCCGGAGAAAATGTGGGTGCTGCCGGTGGAAGAACTCTTCATGGTAGGGAGAGCCACGGCACCTAAATTGCGTAGTCGGGGGATCTGTACCATTGGTGATCTGGCGAAAGCGAATCCATCCTTGCTTCGTTACTAGCTGAAAAGCCACGGAATTCTGATCTAGAATTATGCCAATGGAATCGAATCATCCTTGGTAAGGGAAGCGGGGGTTCCAGTCAAGGGGGTGGGAAATTCAACGACTGTAGCCTTTGATGTGGATGAAAGAGTGACGGCTCACAAAGTAATCCTTTCCCTGACTGAAATGGTTGGCGCCCGGTTGCGGCAGACGGGACTTTTGGGTGAGGTTGTATCAGTTTCGTTCAAAACAAACGAACTTTTCACTTATTCGCATCAGAAGAAGATTGATCTGCCTACAGATTGTACCAATCTGATTTATCGGGAAGCGATTAATCTGTTTGATGAGGCGTGGCGGGGAGAGCCATTGAGGCATCTGGGTGTGCGGATTTCAGAACTTTGCAGCAATGATTTTCTCCAGATGACTATATACGATGGAATGCTTGAGCAGCAGAAAAAAATGGATCGCATTGTTGATAAGATTCGGATGAAGCACGGCACACAGGCCATCATACGCTCCTGCTTTCTGCATGGGGATGTGAAAGCAATGAGCGGCGGAGTAATCGAAGATGAATATCCGATGATGTCGAGCATTCTGTAAACAGATGAGATGGCAGGCAACAGAAATGATCCCAGGGATGGTGATGGATATGGATATCGTAAATAGGCCGATTGATATGATTGGCTGGTATACAGAAGATGGCCGTCTGAAACCGGAGAAATACAGATTCCAAGAAGGACAGGATGAGTATTTAAAAATCAAAATAGGAAAAATTTTAGAGGAAAGGGAGGAAAAGAGGGGAAAGAATAGGATTATTATTTATCGATGCCAAAGTATCATAGAAGAGCAATGCAGAGAATATGAAATGATCTATGATGTCGGGGACTGTCGCTGGGAACTGAAGAAATTTCGATAAGTACAAAACTCATTGGCAAAGATCAATGGATTATGAAGCAGGTGAGATCGAATGGATCAGTACAAGGATCGGTCATATTTATCAGCAACAGAAGTTGCCAGATTTCTGCAAACTACAGTTAAAAAAATACACGAGCTTACTGATGAGGGTGTTTTACCTGCGGTTATCTCTCCCAGTGGACAGTATCGCTACCGGATGGCAGATATTGATGCTCTTACGATGCAATCTGTACGGGAAAAACCCCCAGTTGAAAACCAAATACAAGTGATTGAAACTGGGCGGACGAAACAGACGGTATACATAGAAAATGCGCAGAAAATGAGCGGCCTCGATGATGGATCTGTTCATTTGGCGATTACATCGCCTCCATATTTTAACGCTAAAATGTATTCGCACAATACGGTTGATAATGATTTAGGCAATATCCATTCACTTGCCGACTGGTATGAAGCAATTGGGCAGGTATGGCAGGAAGTCTATCGGGTATTGCAACCCGGGCGTAAATTTTTCTTGAATATCATGAATTTACCGATCCGTGAAGGGTCATCTTATCGAACACTGAATCTTGTGGGGCAGAGTATAGATCTGTGCGAGAGAATCGGTTTTGTGTTTAAGCGGGATATTATTTGGCATAAAACCAATGGCGTCAGAGCGCACTTTGGCACTTACCCTTATCCTGGCAGTATCTTGCTCAATAACATGCATGAATTCATTATTGAATTCAACAAACCTGATAAACCCGGATTCAAAAAATATGAGCACGTCTCTGCAGAAGACAAGGAGATGTCAAAGCTGGATAAAGATTTTTGGCTTAAGTTGAAAAATTCAGATGTCTGGCTAATCAGCCCGGAAAGAAGTGGTGATGGGAGAAAGCATATTGCGCCATTTCCATTTGAAATACCTTATCGTCTGATTCGGGCGTACAGTTTTATTGGAGAAACGGTGTTGGATCCGTTTTTGGGTGCGGGTACAACACTGAAAGCTGCTGCCAAGCTAGGCAGAAACGGCATCGGATATGAGATAAACGAAGACATTGGCTTGCTGGCCGTTCAGGAAATTGCGGAAGAGGACACAAAAAACAGTAAAATAAAGCAGGAGTGATAAGGGTTCGGCAGTCTTGCTTTTAAATTCAAACTGTTGTATAATAATCTCCAGATTGTATGGCTTAGCCGGGATGGCGGAACTGGCAGACGCAAGGGACTTAAAATCCCTCGGGTTTTACGACCCGTACCGGTTCGATTCCGGTTCCCGGCACCAGATGTGCGTCGTTAGCTCAGGGGGAGAGCACTACCTTGACACGGTAGGGGTCAGTAGTTCAAATCTACTACGACGCACCATTTTTATGCACTTTTTTAAGTATTTTGCGGAATATATCTCAAAATACTCTTCAGCGAGCAGGATTATTTGCGGATTTCAATGCAATAATCCGCATAAATCTGGAAATATATCAAAGTTGCATTTGCTGATAGAGGAAAAGTGAAACACATGGAGAATAAGGACTTCAAGAATAGAGGAAATATTTTGACTGCAAGGAGGTGTTGTGCTCGTCTTCCTTGGGAATATTTGCTCGATCAATCAGAAAAGGGGGAAACGCGATGAAGAAGAAGTTGTCACTGCTCCTGGTGGTCCTGCTGCTCCTCGGCATGGTTGCCGGATGTGGTCCGACAGAACAGGCTGGCGGTACTCTAATTGTGGGTGAAAGTAGTCTGAAAGGGATTTTTAGTCCAATTTTCTACAATGATGTGTATGATGGTTACGTTGTTGATCTTATTTTTCCCGGATTAGTTACCAATGATGCAGCAGGTAACGTAATTCCACGCATAGCCGAAGAATGGGATGTTTCTGAAGACAGACTGACTTACACATTCACACTTAAGGATGGGGTTACATTCTCGGATGGCACTCCTGTTACTGCAGATGATGTGAAGTTTACTTATGAGTGTGTAGCACATCCAGAGTATGATGGCTCCAGAGGTTACTGGGTATCGGATATTGTTGGGGTGGATGAGTTTAAAGCCGGTACCGCAGATAGTATCAGCGGGATCGTGGTGGAAGACGAAAAAACCATCAGTTTCACCATTAAAGACCCCAACGTTGCTAAAATCTGGGATTTTGCGACTGGTATACTCAGTAAAGACTACTATGCATTTGAAGACTATTCCGAACTCAAAGCATTGAATAATGCACCCATGGGTGCAGGTCCATTTAAATTTGTCGAATATGTTCCGGACCAGTATTGTGAGCTGGAAAGAAATGACGACTATTACGATGGGCAGGCAAAACTAGAAGGTGTCATTATTAAAATCGTTCCGGAAGAAACAAAGATTGCTGCTGTTGATGCTGGCGATATCCATTTAGCTCAGCCGACAGCTAATATTGACAATTTCAATGCTATTGAGGCAGCAGAAAATGCTGAGGTTCAAAAGTATGTTGGGAATGGCTATAACTACATTGGCCTGAACCTTGTGAATCCGAAACTTTCCGATAAGAGAGTCAGACAGGCTTTGGCATACGGACTGGACCGTGAACAGTTCATTGAAAATGAGTACAAAGGTCTGGCTGTAGTCTGCCACACACCGATTTCTCCTGTGTCTTGGGCATTCCCGGATACTTCAGAATTGAATATGTATGAATACAATCCGGAAAAAGCCAAAGAACTGCTGGATGACGCGGGCTGGGTTGTGGGCAGCGACGGCTATCGGTACAAGGATGGAACCAAACTTTCTCTCAAATGGACAGCATACACAGAAGTAGCTTGGCCGCAGAATCTGATTGCTCTGGCTACTGACAACTGGCGTGAAATCGGGGTTGAACTGACAAGTGAGCTCCTTGACTTTAACTCAGTTGCGACCAAAGTATTTGATGAGCATGATTTCGAAATGTGGAATATGGGTTGGAGTTTATCAATCGATCCAGATCCCACGGGAATTTTCGGCGAAGATCAGAAAGTGTTGGGCGGCTTTAATGCCGGGCAGTTCACCAATGAGCGTGCCTATGAGATATTTGATCTGCAAAAGCAGGAATACGATCAGGAAGCTCGTACCGAACTGCTGAAAGAATGGGCAACAATTGCCAACGAAGAACTACCGTACATATTTATGGCGATCCGCGAAGAGCTTTGGGCAGTGAATACCAAAGTATCTGGTCTGGAGCTTGGACCTTACTACAACTGGGTATACAATATCATGGACATCAGTGTTGCCGAATAATCTTCATTAACAACGGAGACAATAGCCCGGCGCTCCGCCGGGCTATTGTCTGATATCGGAGGAGACTGCTGTGAGGACATACATTATCCGAAGATTATTGCAGATGATACCTGTTTTTCTGGGCATTGTTGTACTTGTGTTCTTCATTGTCTACAATGCACCTGGGGGACCGTATGCAACACTAATGGATCCGAGAATGACTGCAGAAATGAAAGCTGAACTCAACGCGAAGCTAGGGCTTGACCAGCCAGTTTACATTCAGTTTTACAACTGGGGCGGAGAAGCCCTGAAAGGAAATCTTGGATATTCAACGATCTATCAGCAGAAAGTAACGGATGTGATCAAAGCATACATTGGACCCACATTCCTACTGACTTTTGTAGCATTGCTGTTTAGCTTATTGATTGGCATTCCTACGGGTATTATCTCAGCTACCCGCCAATACAGTAAAACGGACCACACACTAACAATATTCTCCTTAATCGGTATTTCAATGCCGAGTTTCTTCTTTGGACTTCTACTTTTACAATATTTCACGATCAATCTTGGGTGGACTCCTTTTTCTGGCATGAGGACTGTTGGGGTACGCTATCCGAACATGTTTGCCTACTGGTTAGATATCGGCCGACATATGATCTTGCCCGTTATTGTTTTAGGACTTGGATCCACTGCCAGCTTCATGCGATATACTCGCAGTGCCATGCTTGAGGTCGTCAGACAAGATTATATTCGCAATGCTCGGGCGAAGGGACTTAAAGAACAGGTTGTAATTTACCGCCATGCTTTGCGAAATGCCCTGATCCCTGTAATCACTCTACTTGGGTTTTGGGTGCCTGGGTTGCTGTCCGGAGCGGTAATTACCGAATCAATTTTCGGCTGGCCCGGCATGGGACGCGTTGCTATTCGGGCCGCGATGAACAGGGATTACCCGCTTCTTTTGGGAATTAATATGCTTCTGAGTCTGCTGACTTTGTTCGGGAATCTGCTGGCCGATATATTCTATGGCATCGCTGATCCCCGGATCAAATATGACTGATAGGAGCCGACAACTATGACAACTCCGGTTACGATAACGAACGATAAAAATGAATATATGAGTCAGCTGGGCATGACAATTACACGCATAAAAAAGAATAAGCGAGCGACAATCAGTTTTTTCCTTTTGGTTGCTATTGTTGCACTGATTCTTTTTGTACCGATATTGTCTCCTTATGACATTTTAGATACAAATCTCCAGAATACCGATCAGCCGCCATCAGCTACAAACTGGTTTGGAACAGACAATCTCGGTCGGGATTTGTTTACCAGACTCTGGGCTGGTGGAAGAATGTCACTGCTGATAGCAATTGCGGTTGTGGCCATTCAGGTGATGATTGGGATTGTGCTAGGCTCAGTGTCCGGTTTCTATGGCGGTCGTACAGATTCCCTCATCATGCGGATCATCGATATCTTTTTATGTTTCCCATTCTTGATGATCTGCATCACGGTCATTGCCATTTTTGGCAGCAGCGTACGTAATCTGATTCTGGTTTTGGCTTTACTAGGCTGGCCGGGGATAGCCAGAATTGTACGGGGACAAATCCTTTCTTTAAAAGAACTGGAATTCATGGAAGCTTGTGAAGCGCTGGGAATCAGTGATTCAAAGAGAATTTTCAAACATTTGCTTCCCAATGTAATGGCATCAGTGATTGTGTTTGCGACACTGGGTATGGCCAATGTAATCTTAACAGAGACGGCACTGAGCTTTTTAGGACTCGGTGTCAGCGCAGTAACCCCTACTTGGGGTAATATGATTCAGGTTGCCCGTAACTTGTATGTTATTCAGGGAAGAGCTTGGCAATGGATTCCACCCGGTGTTGCTATATTCGTAACAGTGCTTGCCTTCAATCTTCTCGGTGACGGACTGCGGGATGCACTTGATCCCAAACTCAAACAATAGGAGAAGCGCCATGGAAAATAGAAGCGAGAACCTTTTGGAACTTATTAATCTAAAAGTGCAATTCAACAGTATAGATGGTTTAGTTAAAGCTGTTGATGGTGTTTCTTTTGCAGTAAAAAGAGGTGAAACCCTGGGAATTGTTGGTGAATCAGGTTGCGGGAAAAGTGTTACAGCTCAGACAATTCTTCGGATCGTTCCCATTCCGCCCGGAGAGATTACAAATGGGCAAATTATCTTTGAAGGTGTAGATTTGCTTAAGCTTCCAGATGAAAAAATGAGAAAAATTCGTGGAAATGATATATCAATGATTTTTCAGGAGCCTATGACAAGCTTGAATCCTGTATTTACCATCGGCTATCAGTTGAGTGAAGTGCTGAAACTGCACCGTGGCATGAACAACAAAGAGGCACTTGAAGAGAGTATCAATATGCTTAAATACGTTGGTATTCCTAGAGCCGAGGAGGTCGTCAATGAGTATCCCTTTGCCTTATCAGGAGGAATGAAGCAGCGGTCAATGATTGCCATGGCCTTGGCCTGTAATCCAAAGATACTTATTGCAGATGAACCGACAACCGCTCTGGATGTTACGATTCAGGCGCAGATTCTGGAGTTAATGAAAAAGCTTCAACGGGAGTACGATTCTGCAATCCTTTTTATTACGCACGATCTGGGTGTCATCGCAGAAATGGCAGATCGGGTGATCGTGATGTATGCTGGCCTTGTCTTGGAAGAAGCACCTGTTGAAGAATTGTTCGAAGTACCCCTCCATCCATACACAATCGGGCTCATGAACTCCAAACCGGATCTGAACATACGAGAGAAGCGTTTGCATGTTATCCCAGGGAACGTGCCAAATTTGAGCAACTTGCCAACTGGTTGTACTTTTCACCCCCGCTGTGAATTTGCCTTGGATAAATGCAGAATGATGATGCCCCCTTTGGAGGAGCACAGTCCTGGAAGAAAAGTACGGTGTTGGGTGGTGAATGAAGGTGATACAAATGAATAATGAAAAGGCATTGTTGCGTGTGCGTAATTTAAAGAAATATTTTCCGATAAAAAAGGGTGTCATGAAGCGTACAGTAGGGTATGTCAAAGCCGTTGATAATGTATCATTTGACATACATAAAGGCGAAGTGCTGGGCCTGGTTGGTGAGTCAGGCTGTGGGAAGACCACGATCGGCAGAACGATCCTGAATCTTACCCGACCCACAGAAGGTGAAACGATTTATAACGATAGAAATGTCTATAGCCTAAAACCCAAAGAAAACAAGGCCCTGCGAACAGAAATGCAGATTATTTTCCAGGATCCATACAGCTCATTGAATCCTAGACTGAGTGTGGGTGAGATTGTTGGTGAAGCACTACGTGAGCACAAATTGGCAAAGGGCCGGGATGTAAATAGAAAAGTAGTGGAGATGCTAGAAAAATGCGGGTTGACAGCGGGTCAGGTTCGCCGGTATCCTCACGAGTTTTCCGGTGGGCAGCGACAGCGCATTTGCATAGCTCGGGCTTTGGTTCTTGAACCAAAATTTGTAGTTTGCGATGAAGCCGTATCTGCACTCGATGTATCGATCCAGGCACAAATCATCAATCTTTTAAAAGGTTTGCAGGAGGATATGGATCTAACCTACTTATTCATTTCCCATGATCTAAGTGTGGTTCGGTTCATCAGTGACCGCATTGCAGTCATGTATTTGGGCGAAATTGTTGAGTTGGCGGAAAAAGAAGAACTGTTCAACAATCCGAAGCATCCTTATACTCGCGCCCTCTTGTCTGCAGTTCCAGCACAAACACCGGCTCAGCGCAAAGAAAGGATTGTTTTAAAGGGTGATATTCCTTCACCGGCAAATCCACCGCCTGGCTGTCGGTTTCATACACGCTGTCATCATGCACAGGAGATCTGCAAAACTAAAAAACCAGCATTTGAAGATGATGGGAATCTGCATTACACCGCCTGTCATTTTACGGGGGAGATCTAAATGAGTTTCTTTAAAACAGAAGACTTATTCCGTGAGTTTGAAAAAATTGAGCCTGGAACGATTCCTGTATTATCTGCTCAGGAGCGTGTTGCGATGGTTATTGCTGGTCTGACAATCGTTATGCCCTATTTCTTTGCGATTATGGGCGGATTAGGGGTTATAGTAGCAGTAATTTGGGCTATCTTATAAAATTGATTTCCTGAGCACTTGCAGTGTTCATTTATCCAATGATATAAATTGGCAATTTATAAATACCGCATTTCGATGCGGTATTTTAGTAGGTACCCTATCGATAATGGTTGCTTTAACCCCGCGCAATTACAATGAATCGGTGTTTTTCACCGTTTTTTCTTAAAAAGAATAGGAAGTGCTTTAGGGAGGATGGAATAGTGGATTTGGGTAAGCGGTTCAGGAAAAAGTTCACCGTCACAGTGTGCAGGAGAAACAGAACTCAAAGTAACGATCAGATTCTGTGTATTGATTTCCTGCACTCCAGGAGCATGAATGAAGGATCCTTTGGGAGACATTGTTTTTGGCAGCAGGGAAAGAATACTCATCGGCGTAGGACGGTAGGCAAGCACTGCGGTAAGATGACCATCGAATGGATCCGCATTGGGAGACATAAAGAACAATCCCCCCGTGCGTGCTCCGTTACCTACTGTCAGCAGTGTTAGGGGGCCACGGTATCTTCCGCCATTATCCCAGGAAACATCAGCCTGCCAGACGGGACTTCTGAATATACCTTGCAAAGCGGCTGCCAGGTAACGTGGGATGCCCTTAAGTGCAGTAATTTGCTGCTGGATGGTTGTAACGAGAGGCTCTAGGCCAAGGGCAGAGTTGTTCACAAAGTACCGGTCATTGGCACAGCATACATCCAGCATTTGGATATATCCGTCTGCAAGAATCTGAACAGCCTCCTGTAGATCTGTTGGAAGGCCTAAATTATATACCAAATCGTTGGCGGTTCCCAATGGCAGAATTCCTAAGGTTACGGGTGTCTTAGATTCTCTATTATGCATAATGCCGTTAACTGTTTCTCCAATGGTGCCATCTCCGCCAGCAGCCACAATGGTTGTAAAGCCTGACTGCACTGCTTCTGCTGCAATCTGTTCTACATGCCCCGGCCCTTCGGACACCGCAAGGGAATATGGAATATCATACATAGCTAAAGATCGTTCAGCTTCAATCCAGCGGTCCTTTGCTCTCCAGCGATTCGAATAGGGATTGAGGATAATCTTAATTGTCAATGAAACCCCTCCGTTAGGTTGCTGTGTTGATTCCTCATTATTTCGTGCTTATTTGGCACATCCCTGCAAAAGTCAGAACAAGTAGCGCAATCAAGCAGGAGGCTTGGGGATAGGAATTGAAATCTATGTGTAAAATTGTCATGTGTATACTTACCATTCGAATGGGGGAGATGTATGCTGGATATTTCACTGAATAACCATATTTGTATTATTACAGGCGCCGGGATGGGTATCGGCGCATCCTGTGCTGAATTGTTCTGGAAGGCTGGGGCTCGCTTGGTTCTGGTTGACATTAATTGCAATGCGCTGAACGAGATGCAAAACAAGCTGGACCCGGTTAAGAGCACAGTATTGACTGTGGCAGGAGATACTTCAGACCCACAGACTGCAGAACAGGCGGTTAATGCTGCCATGGAAAAGTGGGGCAGAATCGATTGTCTGGTGAACAATGCAGCTCTAAACATCCGAGAGAAAGCGCTGAATCTCCACATGGAAAACTGGGAACGCATTATGGCTGTCAACCTTAAGGGATATTTTCTTTTTGCCCGAGCCGTAGGCAAAGAGATGGTACGACAGCATCGTGGGAGCATCGTTAACATAAGTTCTGAGCTAAGTTTTGTAGGCTCAAAAACGGGTCAGCTGGCATATTCTGCAGCAAAAGGAGGCATTAACCAGCTAACGCGTACGCTTGCTGCAGAATGGGCTGAATATAACATACGCGTAAATGCTGTGGCACCAGGGTTGACAGAGACCCCTTTGGTTGCGGAAAGACTCCGGGACCCTGTTTATCGGGAGGCATGCATACAGGAAGTCCCTCTAAAGCGGTTGGGGCAACCACAGGATATTGCCCATGCGGTTTTATTCTTGAGCAGTTCATGGTCGAATTTTATAACCGGACAGGTACTGCTTGTTGATGGTGGTTACACAGCAGTAAGATAGGGAGGCCGATGATGGAAAAAACAGATAAGGTAATGCTGGGAAATACAGGCATTGAAGTTTCACGGGTATGTTTCGGTACAGAACACATTAACAGCTACACACCTACTTACGGCGTCAGCATACTGGCAGATGCCGCTCGCCTGTTCGGTGTCACATTCTGGGATACTGATATGGTATACGGCAGTCATCCCCAAGTGGCGGCCGGGCTTCGGATGGTTCCAAGAGAGCAAGTGACCGTGTGCAGTAAAACATATGCAATTACGAAAGAAGACGCTCAAAGAGACATCCAGCGCATCTATCGTGAATTGGATGTTGATTATTTGGACATTTGCCTGCTCCATCGAGTTTGTGTTACTGAAAAGGAGTATCGGCCGGCACTGGATGTATTGTTAAGAGAGAAAGAGGCGGGCAGAATCCGTGCAGTCGGACTATCCACCCACTTTGTGTCTGTGATGGAAGAGAGCGTGCGAGTGCCCGAAATTGAAATTGTCTGTGCGCCATTGAATCGAGACGGATCAAGAATCGACCGAGGCAGCCAGAAAGAGATGATTTCAGCGTTGAAAGCAACCCGGGAAGCCGGGAAAGGTACATATGTAATCAAAATTCTCGGGAGAGGCGATCTAGTCCATGATTTGCAGAACGCCATTGAATGGGTATTGCAATTCCATGATTTTATTGATGTTTTCAATATCGGGATCGCTAATCTTGCTGAACTGAAAGAGGATATCGGAATTATAAACCGCTTTCTTAGGAGGGAATAAGCACAATGAACAGACTTTTAATTAAGGATGGGATGATCCTTACATTTATCAATGAAGCTTATGAAGCTACCCGCATTGATCATCAGGATATATTAATCCAAGATGGGAAAATTGTTCGAATCGATACAAAAATCGCAGAAGAACCAGGGGATGAAGTGATCCGGGTGCCCGGGCATATGATAATACCGGGCATGATCAATGCCCACAATCATACACTCACCACTTCTGTCTGCAGAGGTATGACCGATGACTATAATCGTGTGAACTATGGCGGATCAGCGCTGTACACCCGTGTATTTCCGCTGAAGCGAATTGCGCTTGAGCACCTGGATCATCATGAACTCAAAGCGATCTTGAAGCTCTCTATGCTGGAAATGATTGATTCGGGAACGACTGCAGTCGGTGAGCAGTGCACCGGTAAGGATGTAGATATATTCGTTGAACTGGCAGAAGAGCTGGGATTGAGGGCTAGTGTCTGCCCAATGTATACTAGTGGACAGCATTTACCGGAATTACAAGCTGACGGCAGGATCGAAATCGGGCAGATCAGAGAGGAAATGAAAGTTCTCAATGACAATATCGCTCTGTTTGAAAAATATAACGGTGCAGGGAATGGTCTGATTCAAGTTTGGATGGGACCCCATGCGCCTGACTCGTGTTCAACTGAACTCCTCATGGAAACGGCCAAAGCTGCTCAAGAGTTGAATACGCAAATCATGATACATCTAGCCCAGACAAATGTAGAAGTGGAGAAGATCAAAAACCGCTGCAGTCGCAGTCCGGTCGAATATTTGGACGAAATCGGCTTTCTTTCCGATCGAGTTGTAGCAGCTCACGGAATATTCACAGATGATGAAGATCGAAGTATTATTGCCCGAAGAAATGCAACGATCGTTCACTGTCCCCAAGTATTTGCCAAAGGAGGGATGATTGCACCCTTTGAGCCCTATGTAAAAAAAGGAG
Source organism: uncultured Candidatus Sumerlaeota bacterium (assembly GCA_964503545.1). Taxonomy (GTDB): domain Bacteria; phylum Bacillota; class SLNR01; order SLNR01; family SLNR01; genus JAXGQE01. The sequence goes on along the minus strand of CAZDAI010000019.1, from coordinate 4,359 downwards.
TAAATGTTGCAATTGGAACAGATAGCTACAGCATGGATGCAATGGCGGAAATGCGCATGGCAGCCATTCTTGGGAAGATTCTTGCTGGCAATGCCCATGAAGTAACTGCAACTGATGTATTCTTTGCGGCAACTGTTGGCGGGGCAAAGGCGTTTAAACGCCCTGACCTCGGGCGCATTGCAGAAGAACAAACGGCAGATTTAACAATCATAAATATGGATAAGCCGCACATACAGCCAGTGGCTATACCGGTTATTAATCTCGTCTACCATGTGCTAGCCTCAGATGTTACCCACGTCATCGTCAATGGAAGAACCATCAAGACACCTGATGGTGTCGTGGGTGTTGATTACGAAAAAGCTATCGATGAAGGTAAGAAAGTTGCAGAAAAAATCTGGGCTGCTGCACGGGCCGAAGGGATACTCTAATTTTCTTGTCTCAAATCTGACATATCAATTTTTCGGCAGGGATTGCAGTCATGAATACAGAATATGACTCTGAATGAAATACGGTGCTGATCGGAGGACGGTCAGAGATACTACATTACAAGGAGGTAGTTCAGTGAGAAAAACGTATCGTTTGGAAATCTGCGGACTGACGAGAGATCTCCCGATTATTGCTGTATCCCCGGGTGTTAGCATTGCCAGCTTTGTCATCTTGGGTGATACAGAGCTTGTGACGACTGTAGCCCCGGAGATTGTAAAGAGACTCCCGCAGGTTGACGTCATTATCTCTGCTGAGGCAAAAGGGATCCCATTAGTGCACGAGGTATCCAGACTGCTCAACATGAATTACATAGTTGCACGGAAAAGCATTAAAGCATACATGGATGGAGCGGTCATTGAGGAAGTGGTTACCGACGATGCATATAAGACTGATGTCCTTTGCTTAAACGGAAGTGATGCAGAGAAGATCCGCGGCAAACGAGTGGCTATTGTAGACGATATTATTCGTACTGGCGCTTCTATGGAGGCAATTGAGCGACTGGTGAATCAGATCGGCGGGCAGGTTGTTGCCAAAGCCGCCATTCTTGTTCAGGACGAAACGGTGAAAGACGATGGGTATATCTATTTGGGAGAATTGCCGATATACAGAGATTGACTGCAGAACGTGGACTCTGCCGCTAGTCGGCATTCCACGTATTGTCCTTTATACTTTAGAAGAATGGAGGTATGACTTTTGACGGATGCTAAGAAGAAAGAAACGCAGATCACCATAAACCGCGGCAGGTGCAAAGAGTGTGGTATCTGTGTCGCATTCTGTCCTAAAAATGTATTTGATGTAGACCGCATTGGTGCTCCACAGGTGAGCCGACCGGAGGACTGCATCCTATGCAACATGTGCGTTCTCAGATGTCCTGATTTTGCAATTGAAATTAAGGAGGTGGAATAATGGGTAAAGACAGAATCGCATTTATTCAAGGTAATGAAGCAATCGCTGAAGGGGCTTTTGCCAGTGGTGCTAAGTTCTATGCCGGTTATCCCATTACTCCTTCATCAGAGGTTGCAGAAATGGCTGCGCGTCATTTGCCAGCTTTGGGTGGCGTATTCATTCAGATGGAGGATGAGATTGGCAGCATCGGTGCAATGCTGGGTGCTTCATTAACTGGTGCTAAATCATTCACGGCTACAAGCGGACCAGGGTTTTCATTAATGCAAGAGAATCTAGGTGTAGGAATCATGGCAGAGATTCCCTGCGTCATCATCAATGTACAGCGGTCCGGACCGAGTACAGGGCTTGCAACCAAGCCGGCCCAAGGCGATGTTATGCAGGCACGGTGGGGCACCCATGGCGAACATTCCATAATCGCATTAAGTCCTTCATCTGTGCAGGAATGCTTCGATTATATGGTGACGGCATTTAACTTCTCTGAGAAATACCGTACTCCTGTAATTTTGCTTGCCGATGAAATTGTTGGCCATTTACGGGAACGTGTTGTATTAAAAGATCCTGAATCACTGGACATTTGGGAAAGAAAGCGCCCTTCAGGAGATCCAGCAAATCACCATCCATACAAACCCGACACAGATGGTATACCCCCAATGGGTGATGTAGGTGGCCCATATATTCAACATGCAAACAGCTCCATGCATGATGAGACTGGTTTCCCCAACGCATCTCCTGATAATGCTGATCGCATTATCCGTCGCTTGTACAACAAGATCGAAGACAATAAGGACGATTTGATTATTACAAAAGAGTGGCACCTGGATGACGCAGAGATCATAATGATTGCCTATGGTTGTTCAGCCCGATCGGCGCGCGAGAGTATGGAGATGGCCCGACGCCAAGGTAAGAAAGTGGGGCTTTTGCAGCTGATTACGGTGTGGCCCTTTGCTGATAAAGCAGTATTAAGATGCATCGAACAGGCGAAAGCAGTCATTGTACCAGAGCTAAATTTAGGTCAATTAATTGGCGAAGTACAAAAACTGAATTGCACATCAAAACCAATCATTGGCATCCATAAAGTCAATGGCGAGATGATCACGCCCAAAGAGATCATGGCGAAAATTGAGGAGGTGTCCGCATGTCTCTAATTGAGAAATCCCATGAATACCTGAGGATGGACAAACTCCCGCTGTTTTGGTGCCCAGGCTGCACAGATGGAATCGTCCTCGGTGCCATTGCCCGTTCTTTGGCTGAGCTTGATTTGAAAAAAGAAGAAACGGTCATTGTGACAGGAATCGGTTGCTGGGGTAAAGCGGATGATTACATCGCGACGCATACGGTTCATGTCACCCACGGCAGGGCTCTGGCATACGCAACCGGTATAAAATCCGCCCGGCCAGAACTGAAAGTTCTGGTGCTGATGGGTGATGGTGATTGCTCCACGATTGGTGGCAATCACTTTATACATGCAGCAAGACGGAACATTGATTTGACAGCTATTGTCGTAAATAATTATAACTATGGCATGACCGGCGGTCAGTATTCAGCTACGACACCCGAAGGAAGCATGACCAGCACTTCAATCCTTGGAACAGTGGAGCCAGCCTTCGATTTATGTAGCCTGGCTGCCTCGGCCGGTGCTTCCTATGTGGCACGATCCACACCTTTTCATATTGTCCAGCTGCAAAAGATGATAACTCGCGCTATCGATAAGAAAGGGTTTTCATTCCTTGATGTTATCAGTACCTGTCCGACACATTACGGTAGAAGAAACCGGATCGGCGATGGTGCGGAAATGATGGCTTGGCTCAGGGATCATGGCGTTCCTGCAAAAGAGTACGAGAGACTCTCTGAGGAGGAAAGAGCGATGAAGTTCCCCCTTGGCGTGTTCGTGGATCGGGAGCAAGTGGACCACTCGACAAAGTACAGACAGATGATGATGAAATAACCTGGCTGGTAAAACCGAATGCGGAAGGAGGAAATAGTGTGGTAAAAGATAAGTGGCAGGTAGTACTAAGCGGTGCTGGCGGTCAGGGATTAATCCTGGCAGGAACTGTCCTGGGAGAGGCGGCCGCAATCCACGAAGGTCTGCATGCTGTTCAAACACAGTCGTACGGTGTAGAATCACGAGGAGGGTTTTCTAAAGCTGAAGTAGTAATCAGCGAGAATGAAATCGCTTACCCAAATGCTGCAGAACCCGATGTTATCCTAGCCCTGACGCAAGAAGCATATAAGCGAGCCGTAAAGAATTTATCGCCGGAATGCTATCTCCTGTTTGATTCAGGGGCGGTCGAGCCTGATACGAATTCAGATCGGATTATGGGATACCCATTTACCGAAATCGCACGAGAACTAGGAAATACAGCGGTAGTCAATATGGTGGCCTTGGGTACAATTATCGGTTTGACCAAAATGGTTACCGCGGAATCGATCGAAAAGGTTCTGACGGAAAAATATCCCAAATTTCCCATCAACACCGAAGCATTTAAAAAAGGACTGGATCTTATCAATTAGATCTGGCAAAGGAGCGTGACCCCATGGACTGGGAGAGTGTGTTCTCGAGACTGGGAAAAGACTTGCATCCATCTGCTCTGACAGAGTTAATGGACTTTGTCAGCAAAGATGCGATACCTTTCAGCGGAGGCTTACCACATCCGGCATCATTTCCTGTGGAGCAGGTAAAAGAGGTTATGAATGACATCCTAACCAACGACCCTTATACAGCGCTGCAGTATGGTGGGACACAAGGATATACAAAACTGATTAGTTTCCTTAAAGACCGATCAGAGAAAGATGGGATCAAAGCAGATTCAGGAGAATTTCTGATCACAACCGGATCACAACAAGCTTTGGATCTGCTGGCCAGAATCTTTGTTGATCCGGGCGATGAAGTAATTGTGGAATCACCAACATATCTAGGCGCGCTGGGTCCGTTTTCCAATCAAGGAGCGGAGTATTCCGTAGTACCAA